>JACZJU010000123.1 GCA_014860395.1 Burkholderiales bacterium
ATCCAGGTCGGCATGGTGGGCGTGAACGTGCCCATTCCGGTGCCGATGGCGTTCTACTCCTTCGGCGGCTGGAAGGCTTCGCTCTTCGGCGACCTCCACATGCACGGCGTGGAAGGGGTGAAGTTCTATACACGCACCAAGGTGGTGACCACGCGCTGGCCGCACGAAGACACGCCAGCGGCGGGACTCAACATGCCTACGCTGGGCTGATTATTTTCGGCGCCCGCGTCCCCGATTCCCGGGGACGCGCCCATTGCAGTACCTGAAGGACAGACCATGAACCAAGCGCAACAGCCGCAGCCGCTCGATCTCGAGCACTATTGGATGCCGTACACGAACAACCGCGCATTCAAGCTCTCGCCGAAGATGATCGCCTCGGCCGAGGGCATGTACTACACGACGGTCGAGGGCAAGAAAGTGCTCGACGGCCTGGCGACGCTGTGGTGCGTAAATGCCGGTCATTGCCGGCCGAAAATCGTCGAGGCGATAAGGAAGCAGGCGGGCATCCTCGACTTTTCCTCCTCATTTTCTGTCGGCCATCCGCTGCCGTTCGAAGTTGCACGCCGCGTTGCCGAACTCGCCCCCGCGGGCATGGAGCAGGTGTTCTTCGTCAACTCCGGCTCCGAAGCGGCGGACACGGCCCTGAAAATTGCGCTCGCCTACCACCGCCTGAAGGGCGAGGGCACGCGCACGCGCTTCATCGGCCGCGAGCGCGGCTATCATGGCGTGAACCTCGCCGGCATTTCGGTGGGCGGCGTGCCCGCCAATCGCAAGGCCTACGGGCTGATGATTCCCGGCGTCGATCATTTGCGCCACACGCACGATCCGGCGCGCAGCGCGTTCTCGCGCGGCCAGCCCGCCGTGGGCGCCGAGTTCGCCGACGAGCTGGAGCAGCGCATCATTCCCCTGCACGACGCCTCCAACATTGCCGCGGTGATCGTCGAACCGGTATCGGGCGCGGGCGGCGTGCTCATTCCCCCGCAGGGCTACCTGCAGCGCCTGCGCCAGATATGCGACAAGCACGGCATCCTGCTGATATTCGACGAAGTAATCACCGGCTTCGGCCGCCTGGGCAAGCCGTTCGCGAGCGAATACTTCGGCGTCACGCCCGATCTCATTACTTTCGCCAAGGGCGTTACCAGCGGCACGGTGCCGATGGGCGGCGTGATCGTCAAGAGCGGGATCTACGACACCTTCATGCAGGCCGCGGGCAACGGCATCGATTTCTTTCACGGCTATACCTATTCCGGGCATCCTCTGGCGAGTGCCGCGGCGCTGGGCACGCTGGACACCTATGCGGAAGAGGGATTGCTGACGCGCGTCCAGACCTTAGCCAAGGCATTCGAAGACGGCGTGCACGCTTTCAAGGGCATGCCTCACGTGATCGACTGCCGCAACCTCGGCCTGATCGGTGCGATCGAGTTCGCGCCGCGCGCGGGTGCTCCGGGGGCGCGCGCGAAGGAGGTGTTCGAGAAGTGCTGGGAGCGCGGCGTGTTCGTGCGCGCGATCGGCGACAACATCGCTTTCTGCCCGCCGCTGATCGCGGAAAACAAGCACCTGGACGAAATGTTCGGCGTCGTCGCGGACGTCGTGCGCGAGCTGGCCTGAACGGGAGCGCGCAGCGATGAACGCGGCATCCAAACCGACCGACATCCGCATCAACGCCGAGCGGCTGTGGGACTCGCTCATGCAGATGGCGAAAATCGGCGCCACGCCCAAAGGCGGGGTGAAGCGCCTGACGCTGACCGAACTCGACCGCCAGAGCCGCGACCTGTTCGTCAACTGGTGCAAGGAAGCGGGGCTGGTGGTGAGCGTGGACGGCGTCGGCAGCATATTCGCGCGCCGCGTCGGGCGCAACGCCGCTGCACCACCGGTGGTCTCGGGCAGCCATCTCGACACCCAGCCTTCGGGTGGGCGCTTCGACGGCTGCTACGGCGTGATGGCAGCGCTGGAAGTGGCGCGCAGCCAGAAAGATCACGGCATCGAAACGGAGTTGCCGTTCGAAGTCGCGATGTGGACCAACGAGGAAGGCTCGCGCTTCCTGCCGGTGATGGGCGCCTCGGGTGCGTTTGCCGGCGTGCATACGGTGGAGGAGATCCTGGCCGCGCGCGACCCCGAAGGGATTTCCTTCGGCGAAGCGCTGCGCGCCATCGATTATGCCGGCACGATGCCCGTGGGCGGCCGCCCGCTCTCCGCCTATTTCGAGGCGCATATCGAGCAGGGGCCGCTGCTGGAGAACACCGGCAATACGGTCGGGGTGGTCACCGGCGCACTGGGCCAGCGCTGGTTCGAGGTGACGATCACCGGCATGGATGCGCACGCCGGCCCCACGCCCATGCATCTGCGCCGCGACGCGCTGTTGGGCGCGAGCTTTTTGATCCAGGAGGTCAACCGGCTGGCCAAGGCAACGCAGCATTCGCGCGGTACCGTCGGCATGATCGTCAACCGCCCGAACTCACGCAACGTCGTGCCCGGGGAAACAGTGTTCTCGGTGGATTTCCGCGACACCGACGTATCCGGCCTGGACCGCATGGAGCAGGGCCTGCGCGAGGCCGCCGGCAGGATCGCGGTGGAGCAGCGCCTGGGCATCGACATCCGGCAGACGGTCTTTTTCCCGCCCTGCCATTTCGATCGGGGCTGCGTCGCAGCGGTGCGCGACGGCGCCGCGCGCCTGGGATATCGGCACATGGACATCGTCAGCGGCGCCGGCCACGATGCCGTCCACATCGCGGGCGTCGCGCCCACGGCCATGATTTTCGTGCCCTGCGAGGGCGGCATCAGCCACAACGAAACCGAGAACGCCACGCCCGAGGATCTTGCTGCCGGCTGCAACGTGCTGCTGCAGGCGGTGCTGGCCAAAGCCGGCTAGCCCGCCGAGCGACTGCGCGCGCTCGACTTAAAGGTCGGAATCCCATTGCTTGCCGCGGCGCCTGGTGCTTGGCGGAAAGCGCCACCATGTCAGCACGACGAGCAGACCAAAGAGTGTATAGCCGAGCGTGAATACCCAAGTCGGGGCGTCGTAGTACAGCAGGCGCGAAAACCAATGCTCGATGAAACTGCCGCTGTAGATCGTCGCGCGCGCCTGGGCGCGCAGCCACATTTCGAACGACGTGAGCGGGCAGATGGCGCCGAGCCAAGCCTCGGCCACGACGACGGCGATTGCGATCAGGTGCGCCAGGCGAAACCATAGCGCGTTGACCCAGCGCCAAGCGCGCAGGTTGCCGACGACCGTGACAGCGAGCCCTCCAACGACGAACGCGACAATGCAGAAGTGGAGCACGAGTACCGCGTCGGCGAGCAGTTGGTATGGTGCGTCGTTGCGCATTCGCGATGTCCGGCGTCCGGCTTGAGCGACGGAGCTATCCGCTGGAAATGGAAAATGACGACCTTTCCTGCGAAGGTCGACGCTGCGGCAGGCTCACGACGACGCCTTCGCCGCAAGAAATTCGCCATTGCCCACGGGGACGAGGCAGGTCGCAAATCCGGGATCGGCCGTCACCAGCGCGACGAAAGGCGCCAGCTGCTCCGCGTGCGACGTCGCGTTGTCCACGACCAGCAAGCCGCCCGGGCGCAGTACGCGGCGCAGCTCAGGCCACCAGCCGGGATACTCCGGGCGTTCCGAATCGAGGAAGA
>JACZJU010000124.1 GCA_014860395.1 Burkholderiales bacterium
GCCATGCTTTGTGGATATGTTTCCGCCGTCGCTCACGGCGCTCGTTGGAAACACCGGATGGGTACCGACGATCGAGCTGACCATCCACGTTCGGCGAGCGCCGAAACCTGGCTGGCTACGAGCGCGGTTCGAGTGCGACGACCTTCACAACGGTCGCATGATAGAAACTGGCGCGTTGTGGGATTCCAGCGGCGCGATCGTCGCGCGCAGTCGCCAAATCGGACTGTTGCTCAAAGACCCGATCGCACAGGACGTATCCGGCGGTGGTGCAAAATGACCTGACCTAGCCCGAGAAAACGGCACCAATCGATGTGAGGGGATTTAACTGATTGGACTGTTGTGAAAAGAGCAAGAAGATGGCTAACAAGCGAAATACCGCCGAAAGAATCGCATCGAGGCTGCGGTGAATCGAAGTATAGACGGCGCTGGGAATGCCTTGGCTGCGAGCGGGGGTCAGCTTCGTGAATAATCAACCGTTCTTCGGGCCTCCACCAGAAAACAGAATCGACACCCGCTTTTCGGGCCACTCCATTTGCGATCAGGGTCGAGTCCCGCCGAGCTTGCCGGTGGAGAGCTTGTGGACCTTGAGCCAGCGCGCGCTGTTCAGGAGCCCCCAAAGGGGTCTACGGTTCCGTGGGAAGTCCACATACAGCGATTGGCTGTCCAAAGGAATCGGGGCGTGGAAAACGATCGGCTCCGCCCCCCATTGTTTCGCGTTCCCGGTGCAACTCAGGCGATGATTGGAACCGCGTGGTTTAAAACGCAAATTCTGTTTGGATCAAAGCTCGGCCACCAGACGTGCCATGCGTTCGCGCGTCGCGGCATCAGGCTGACGACCGAGGCCGGCCTGCATGTTGTCGAGCAGGTGTTTGGGTTTGCTGGTCGCCGGAATGGCGCAGGTGACGGCCGGGTGACCGAGGATGAACTTTAGAAAGAATTGCGCCCAGGACGTGCAGTCAATCTCGTCGGCCCAGGGCGGCAGGGTTTTGCCGCGAACCTTTTCGAACAGTCCGGAGCGTGCGAAAGGCCGGTTCACCAGAACGGCGATCCGCCGCTCGTGCGCCAAGGGCAACAGCCTATCTTCGGCGGCGCGCTCTGCAATGGAATAGTTGAACTGCACGAAGTCGATGTCTTCGGATTGCATCACCTTGGCCAGATCGTCGTAGGCACTCTCGGTGTAGTGGGTGATGCCGATGTAGCGGAGTCGCCCTTGGTCCTTCCATTCACGCAGCGTCTTGAGCTGGGTTTTCCAGTCCGACAGATTATGCACCTGCATCAGGTCGATCCGCTTGGTGCGCAGAAGTTTGAAGGATTCTTCCATCTGCCGGATGCCGGCATCCCTGCCGGATGTCCACACCTTGGTGGCCAGGAACACTTGACCCGCAATGCCCAGTTCGGCCGCTAGATCGCCGATCACGCTTTCGGCCTCGCCATACATGGGCGAAGAATCCACCACCCGGCCGCCTTGCTCGACGAACAGCTTGAGCACCTCGCGCAGCGCGCTGCGCTCGACAGCGGCTGTGCCGACGTCAAAGGTTCGCGACGAGCCCAGGCCGACGGCCGGCAGGGCTTCGCCGCTTTTTGGAATCTTGCGCATGAGCTGTGCCGGAGCGGCGGCCAGAGCGGAGGGCATCAGCGCGGCGGCCGTTGCGCCGGCGGCAAGACGAAGTATTTCGCGGCGGGAGGGTGAGTGTGGATTTTCCATGGCAGTAGATTAAACCCTACGGTTGTTTTCGTGAAAGAGCCGCCTGACGGCGGCCGAGCCACAGCGCGATTGCCGCCCAGGCCAGGGCGATGGGCACGGCGATCCAGGCGATTGCGGCGAGGCCCAGACCCAGCGACTTGAGACCGGCAAACAGCCAGCCGGCCAGGGCGTCGCCGCCTCGATAGACTACGGTATCCAGCGCGTTCTTGGCCTTGTATTTGGCCTCGCGGTCGACCACGGTGTAGAGCAGTTCGCGCGTTGGCCGCGTGATGGCATAGTCGCCTGCACGACGCAGCACTTGAAAACCGGCCAGCGCGGCCAGCACTGGCGTGAGCGCCAGCAAGGCAAAGCCCAGCGCCGAAAGCAGCGGGACCAGAGCCAGCGAACCAGCCACCCCAAGGCGGCTGAGCAGGCGTGAGGTGATGAGCACTTGCACAAACACCGTGAGCGTATTCACCGCCAGATCGAGCATGGCAAAGAAACGCGTGCGCTCGGCCGAATTGTCGAAGGACTGCGCAACGATGTGCGCCTGTTCAAAATACAGAAAGGTCGACAACGTCGTGAACAGCAACATGAACGCGGCCACGCCCAGCAGATAGCGCGAACGCAGAATCAATGTCAACCCGGCGATGACCGAGCCGCCCAGCGCTTCCGGTGCGCGCTGCTTCTCGGTGTGCGTTTCCCGCTCGGACCACAGACCAAGCCGGCGTATGCACAACATCGCGCCGCCCAGCAGGACTGCCGAGATCAGCAACAGGTTCATTGGTCCGATGGGCACCACCAGCAGCGCCGTGAGCGAAGGCCCGGCAATCGCCCCGACCGTGCCGCCGGCCGCAATCAGCCCGAACAGGCGCTTGCCCTGGGCGCTGCTGAAAATGTCAACCATGAAACTCCAGAACACCGACACCACGAACAGATTGAAAACGCTGGCCCAGATGAAAAACGCCCGTGCCGCCGGTTCGCGCCAGCTCTCGACCTGGAAAGCGCCATAGAACAGCAGCAGGTTGAAAATGAAGAAGCCGTAGACCAGTGGCAAAAAACGCCTGCGCGGCAAGCGCGAGGTGATGAAGCCGAACAGCGGTACGGCCAGCAGCATGGCAAAGAATGTGCCGGTGAACACCCAGGGCAGTTTGGCTATCCCTCCGGCGATGCCCATCTCGTCGCGCAGTGGGCGCAGGATGTAATAGCTGGCGAGCAGCAGAAAGAAATACGCAAACGCCCAAGCCACCGCCCCGCCCTCGCCCGGTTCCACTTTGAGCCATTTCATCAAGCCTTGGACCACGCGCTATCCCTTTGCGACCGATGCACTCATGACTGTTTCGGCAAGCCCGTATTTCGCAGTTACCTGGCAACCAATGTTCCACGCGCAGCAGGGCGCGCGCAATCGCGCGTCCGCACCCTTAGCCGATTCGTCAGGCCAGATATTTCTTGAAATGCGCGACCGTGCGCGTCCACGACAGCTTCGCCGCGGCTTCGTTGTAGCGCGGCGTCGAGTCGTTGTGAAAGCCGTGCTGGGTTCCTGGGTAGACGAACACCTGGTACGGCACGCCCGCGGCCTTGAGCGCCGCCTCGAAAGCGGGATAGGTGGAGTTGACGCGATCGTCGCGTTCGGCCAGATGGCATAGCAGCGGCGCCTTGATCGCGGCCACGCTTTCGGCGGCGGCGGCGACGCCGTAGTAGGGCGCGCCGGCCTGCATTTCCTCCCCGAGCGCCGCGGCGAGATAGTTGACCACCCCGCCGCCGTAGCAGAAACCCGTGGCGCCGAGCTTGCCGGTGGAGAGCTTGTGGGCCTTGAGCCAACGCGCGCTGTTCAGGAGGTCGGTGCGCAGCTTCGCCTGGTCCAGGCCCGCCTGCAGCGCGCGGCCGTCGTCGTCGTTGCCCGGGTAGCCGCCGACCGGATACAAACCGTCGGGGGCGAGCGCGAGAAAGCCCTCGACCGCGGCGCGGCGCGCGACGTCCTCGATGTAGGGATTGAGGCCGCGGTTCTCATGCACCACCAGCACCGCAGGGTACGGGCCGTCGCCGGCCGGCTGCACCAGATAGCCGCGCATGGTGCCGGAGTTCCCGCCCGCGGACGGATAGGTGACGTAAGCCGCCTTGATGCGCTGGTCGGTGAACGCAATCTGCTCGGCCAAGGCGTAGCGCGGCAGCAGCGCCTCGGCCATCGCCAGTCCGCTTCCGCCGACCACGGCGATCGTGGCCGCGCGGCTGAGGAATTCGCGCCGATCGATGCGCCCGTGGCAATACTCGTCGTAAAGATCGAATACACGCTGATCGATTTCCAGCTGGCTCATGCCCTGCTTCGCCGCTTGCCGCGTGGATTGCCGTTCGCTCATGGTTGCTCCTCCTGTTGCCGGTCCGCGCCTATGCCGTATTTCGACGCTACGGCCGCAGACGGCGTCCGGACGCGGGCTGGATATGCTAGACGATGCGTTGATTCGAATCAACGAACACCCTTCGGCGGATGCGCTTGACCGTCGTGGGGACCAGGAATACCCTAGCCCCCCAGCGGTCAATACACCCATGAGGCGGAAAGTGGACAGCGTCGATCTCGAGGTTCTGCGCAGCGCAACGACTTGGTTCAAGGCGGGCCATGCGGTCGTGCTGGCCACCGTGGTCAAGACGTGGGGCTCGTCGCCGCGCCCGCTGGGTGCGATGCTCGCGATCCGCGACGACGGCCAGGTATCGGGCTCGGTCTCGGGCGGCTGCGTCGAGGACGACCTGATCGAGCGCGTGCACCAGCACAAGCTCGCCGGCGACAAGCCCGAGGTCGTCACCTACGGCGTCACCAAGGAGCAGGCCGAGCGCTTCCGCCTGCCCTGCGGCGGAACGCTGCAACTGGTGCTGGAGCCGATCAAGGCCAGCGCCGGACTGGACGAACTGCTGGGCATCATCGAGCGCCACGAATTGGTGGCGCGGTATCTCGATCTCGAGACCGGCAATCACCGCATCGAGCCCGGCCGCTGGTCGGACGCGCTAGCCTTCGACGGCAAGATTCTGAAAACCGTGCACGGCCCGCGCTGGCGCCTGCTGATCATCGGCGCGGCACAACTGTCGCGCTACCTCGCGCAAATGGCGCAGGCCCTGGACTACCATGTCACGGTGTGCGATCCGCGCGAGGAATATGCGCTTGCCTGGGACGTCGCCGGCGTGCCGGTCGACCGCGCTTATCCCGACGACGTGGTGCAGGCGATGAACCTCGACGCGCATAGCGCGGTTGTCGCCGTCACCCACGATCCCAAGCTCGACGACGCGGCGCTGCTGGAGGCGCTCAAGTCCCCCGCGTTCTACGTCGGCGCGCTCGGATCGAAAGCCAATAACGACAAGCGCAGGAAGCGCCTCGCCGAATTCGATCTCTCCGCCGGCGAAATCGCGCGCCTGCACGGCCCGGTGGGATTGAGGATAGGCAGCCGCACCCCGCCGGAGATCGCGGTGGCGATACTGGCCGAGATGACGGCGGTGCGCCGCGGCGTGCAAATCCCGCAAACCGCAGAGCCGGCCAAGGCCGGGGTCGAAGCCGGGTGCGGCATTCCTCAGAATTGAGCCCCCACATCTGCGGCATCCTGCTTGCCGCCGGGGCTTCGAAGCGCTTCGGCTCGGACAAGCTCATGCATCCGCTCGCCGGACAGACCCCGGTCGCGGTAGCGGCGCTGGCCAACCTGCGCGCCGCCGTTCCGCACGTCATCGCCGTCGTGCGCCCGGGCGTGCCTGCCCTGGAGAACTGCCTGAGCGAAGCCGGGGCGACGGTGATCCTGTGCGCCAACGCCGACGAAGGCATGGGCGTGAGCCTTTCGAGCGCAGTGCGCGCTTCCGGCGATGTCGCCGGCTGGGTCATCGCCTTGGCCGACATGCCCTATATCCGGCCGGAGACGATAGCGAAGATCGCAACATCCCTGGCGGACGGCGCCGACATCGTCGCACCGGTCTACCAGGGCGAGCGCGGCCATCCGGTAGGCTGGTCCGCGCGCTTTCGCGCGCAGCTCGAGGCCTTGCACGGCGACGAGGGCGGACGCGCACTGCTCAAGCAAAACGCCGGCCTCGTCAAGCTGATCGAGGTGGACGACCCCGGCGTTCGGCGCGACATCGACACGCTCGCCGATCTATTGTGTCCCGAATCGCTAGTTCGCTGAAGAAAAGACGCCGAGAATCGACGCCATACGGCGTTGCAAATGCTCGCAAGGTGTCCAACCTTGCTGCGCTTTGCGCCTTGTCTGGCGCCGATTTCGCCGCTTTTCTGTTTCAACCGGTATTGCCTTGCCCAATATTCGTTCAACGAACCAACGATTCGGGACACTAGGCGGCTCGCACGAAATTCCGCGCGCCGCTTATACTTGCGGCATAAGCTGTACATTGATGTCTTTGGAGCTTCCGTGATGCGCTACCCCGGCGCCGCCTTGCTGTTATCGCTGCTGTTGATTGTCGCGCCCGCGGCCTCCGCCTCGCTGCCGATCGACGCCAAGGGCTTGCCCACGCTCGCGCCGATGCTGGCCGAGGTGACGCCGGCCGTGGTCAATATCTCGGTGCGCACCCGCGCGCCGATGGAGGACAACCCGCTGTTTCAGGACCCGCTGTTCCGGCGTTTTTTCAACATCCCGGACCGCCCGGCGCGCGAGGAGCAAAGCACTGGCTCGGGCGTGATCGTCGACCGCGCGCACGGCTACGTGCTCACCAACAATCATGTCATCAACAACGCGCAGGAAATCGTGGTGACGCTGAAGGACCGGCGCACGCTTAAGGCGCGGCTGGTCGGCACCGACCCCGGCACTGACGTCGCCGTGCTGAAAATCGACGCGTCCAACCTCGCCGAACTCAAATTCGGCGATTCCGACGCCATGAACGTAGGCGATTTCGTCGTCGCCATCGGCAACCCCTTCGGCATCGGCCAGACAGTCACTTCCGGCATCGTCAGTGCGCTCGGGCGCACCGGCCTGGGCATAGAGGGCTACGAGGATTTCATCCAGACCGACGCCTCGATAAACCCGGGCAACTCGGGCGGGGCGCTGGTGAACCTCGCCGGGGAACTCATCGGCATCAACACCGCGATCCTCGGGCCCTCGGGCAGCAGCGTCGGCATAGGCTTCGCCGTGCCCTCGAACATGGTGCGCAGCGTAATGGAGCAGATCATCCGCTTCGGCGAAGTACGCCGTGGCCGCGTCGGCGTGATCACGCAGGATATGACGCACGAGCTGGCGCAATCGCTGGCGGCGGGCTCGGCAGATGGCGCCGTGGTGGTCAAGGTCGAGCCAGGCTCGCCCGCGGACAATGCCGGACTGAAATCGCGCGATATCGTGACCGGCGTCAACGGCAAGCCGGTACGCGGCTCGGCCGATTTGCGCAATCGCATGGGCCTGATTCCAGTCGGCGAAGAAGTCGAGCTGCAGGTGCAGCGCGGCGGACGACCGCTCGAGCTGCGCCTGCGCATAGGAGAACTCTTCACCATGACCGAAATCCCCGGCGAGGCAGTGCCGCAGCTCGCGGGGGTGCGCGTATCCAACATCGAGCAGGGTATGCCCCTGTACGGCATGGTGGAAGGCGCGATCATCACCCGCATCGAGCCCAAGTCGCCGGGTGCGAAGACCGGCTTGCGTCCCGGGGACGTGCTCTACGGCGTCAACCGCAAGCGCGTGCACTCGGTGAAGGAACTGCTCGCTGCGCTGCACCAGGCGGAGCGTCCGCTGCGCATCTTCCTGCTGCGCGGGGACACGCGCCTCACCCTGACCATACGCTAACCACGGCACACGGAACATCGACATGAACGCTCCAGCCACCGCCTCCACCCTACCCGTCGGCCATGGCGATATCGCCGCAGCCGCCGCGCGCCTCGAAGGCAAGGCGCACCGCACCCCCGTGCTGAGCTCGCGCACGGTGAACGAGCGCAGCGGCGCGAAGGTGTACTTCAAGTGCGAGAACTTCCAGCGCATGGGCGCATTCAAGTTTCGCGGCGCCTACAACGCGATGGCGCAACTGACGCCGGAGCAGAAGCGCGCGGGCGTGCTCGCCTACTCCTCTGGCAATCACGCCCAGGCCGTGGCGCTGGCCGGATCGCTGCTCGGCGTGAATACCGTGATCGTCATGCCGCTGGATGCGCCACAGGTGAAGCTCGAGGCCACGCGCGGTTACGGCGCCGAAGTCATCACCTACGATCCGAAGACGGCGAGCCGCGAGGAGCTGGCGGCGCGCATTGCGCAAGAACGCGGCATGAGCGTCATCCCCCCCTACAATCATGCGCAGGTCGTCGCCGGGCAGGGCACGGCGGCGAAGGAATTGATCGAGGAGACAGGTCCGCTGGACTATCTGCTGGTGCCCTGCGGCGGCGGCGGCCTGCTCTCGGGCTGCGCCGTCGCGGCGAGCCACTGGTCGCCGGGCTGCAAGGTGATCGGCGTCGAGCCCGAGGCGGGCGACGACGCCACGCGCTCGTTCCACTCGAAGACGCTGCAGACCTGCCACAACCCTGACACCATCGCCGACGGCGCGCGCACGCCCTCGCTCGGCAGCATCACCTTCCCGCTGGTGCTGCATTACGTGCATGACATGCTGACGGTGAGCGATGCCGAGCTGCTGCGCAGCATGTTCTGGATCTGGGAGCGCATGAAAATCGTGATCGAGCCCACCGGCGCCCTCGCGGCCGCGGCCCTGCTCGAAGGCAAGCTGGCCGCCCGCCACGATTTCAAGGGCAGGCGCATCGGCGTCGTCATCTCCGGCGGCAACGCCGACATCAAGGCGCTGTGCAAGCTGATCTAGTCGCTCGAGGCGTGCGATGGGGCATCCCGCGGCATCGGCCGAATTCCGATTCTATGAAGAGCTGAACGATTTCCTGCCGCCCGAGCGGCGCCGCGTCGACTTCGCCTACAGCGTCGCCGGCACGCGCTCGGTCAAGGACGCGATCGAGTCTATCGGCGTGCCGCATACGGAAGTCGACCTGATCCTGGTCGATGGACTATCGGTGGGGTTCGACCGCGTGCTGCGCGGCGGCGAGCGCGTCGCGGTGTACCCGCTGTTCGAACTTCTGGACATCGCTGAGCTTCAGCATCTGCGGCCGCGGCCGCTGCGCGAACCGCGCTTCGTGCTCGATACCCACCTGGGAAAGCTCGCGCGGCATCTGCGCATGGCGGGCTTCGATTGCCTCTACCGCAACGACTACCGCGACAGCGAACTCATCAACGCCGCCATAGCCGAGCACCGCATCATCCTCACGCGCGACAAGGGCCTGCTCAAGCAGCGCCTGGTGACGCACGGTTACTACGTGCGCGAGACCGGGTCGGAGGAACAGCTATGCGAGGTGGTACGCGCACTGCAGTTGCAGACGGCCTTGAGGCCGTTCACGCGCTGCCGCGAATGCAATGCCGAATTGCGCGAGGTGCCCAAGGCCGAGGTGCTGGCGCGCCTGCCTTCGAGCGTGCGCGGCGCATACGAGCGCTTCCAGCTTTGCCCCGGCTGCGGCCGCATCTACTGGGAAGGAACGCACTACGCGCGGCTGCGGCGGCTGCTCGATCTGGCCGGGCAAACCGGTGTCGCAACCGGCGTACGTTGATCAGGCGCTCTTGCCCTTCGTCGGGCAGGTATTGACGCCGATCATCGCGTAAAGCGGACAGAAATTGACCACGCCGGTCAAAAGCGGGACCAGGCCGACCAAACCCCACCAGCGGGCATTACCTTCAAGTATCAGGATGAGGCTAAGCAAGCCCAATCCGACAACGATGCGCAGAACCTTGTCCACGCCACCGACATTCGCTTTCATGGATTGCTCCCTTCAAAATTGGTCAAGTTGGAAGTCTAACGCCCAAATGCGGCCGGGTCTGTGACCGAAGTTACGCAAAGGCCCGGTACTTTTTCGGCCGCCGCGCTTCCCGCGGTCCGCAGCACCAAGCTGCAGCTTGAACGCCGCAGGAACAAGTGTATTCTAATGGGATTGAAGCAGGAGGCATCATGGAAAATTCGCCTAACATGCGTTTGTACGCCATCCTCGAGCGCCAGCGCGCCGCCTTTGCCGAGGAGATGAATCCGAGTCTCGCAGTGCGCCGGGACCGCCTCGCCCGCCTCGCGGCGATGGGCGAAAAGCATGCGGCGGAGATCATCGATGCGATCAGCGCCGACTTCGGCCACCGTTCGTCCCACGAAACGCAGATGGCCGAGCTGGTTCTGGTGGGCGCGACCATCCGCCACGCCCAGCGCCACCTCAAGGGCTGGATGAAGCCGCGGCGCATGCCCACGGCCATGCACTACCGCCCGGGGAGCAACCGCCTGCTGCGCCAGCCCTTGGGCGTGGTAGGCATAGTGTCGCCATGGAATTATCCGTATCAACTGGCGCTCGCGCCCGCCGTGCCAGCCATCGCCGCCGGCAACCGGGTGATGATCAAGCCCTCGGAGCTGACGCCGCGCTTTGCCGAACTACTGCAGCACATCGTGGCGGAGTCTTTCGCCGAGGATGAAATGGCGGTGGTGACCGGCGACGCCCTGACCGGCAAGGCGTTCACCGAGCTGCCCTTCGACCATCTGTTTTTCACCGGATCGACCGCGGTCGGAAGACTGGTGGCCCAGGCAGCGGCGAAGAACCTGACCCCCGTGACCCTGGAATTGGGCGGCAAGTCACCGGCGATACTTGATCCTTCCAGCGATCTCGCCGTCGCGGTGCCACGCCTCGCGTTCGGCAAGCTGCTCAATGCCGGCCAGACCTGTATCGCGCCGGATTACGCCTTCGTGCCGAACAACCGCATCGACGCCTTCGTCGAGCAGATGCATCGTGCAGTCGCGCAGATGTACCCGCGCCTCGCCGCTAATCCGGACTACACCAGCATCGTCAACGAGCGGCATTTCTCCCGCCTGCAGGGCCTGCTCGAAGACGCACGCGCCAAGGGCGCGCGCATCGTGCCGATCAACCCCGCCGGCGAAGCCTTCGATCCAGCCCTGCGCAAGCAGCCGCCGGTGCTGGTCCTGGGCGTCAAACCAGAAATGAAACTGATGCAGGAAGAGATTTTCGGACCGATCCTGCCGGTGCTGGGCTATGACCGCATTGAGGAAGCGATCGCTTACATTAATGGCCACGACCGGCCCCTGGCCTTGTACTGGTTCGGCAGCGACGGCGCGAGCCGCGACAAGGTCCTCAACCAGACCATATCCGGCGGCGTCACGCTGAACGACTGCATCTGGCACATCGCGCAGGAGGACCAACCCTTCGGCGGCGTCGGCGCCAGCGGCAGCGGTTCGTATCACGGCGAATGGGGTTTTCGCACTTTCAGCAAGGAGAAGCCGGTGTTCGTCCAGCCCAGGCTCAACGGCATGTTCCTGATGTACCCGCCTTTCGGCAAGACCTTCGAGCGCATGCTGGCCTTGCTCAGGCGCATTGCCTGAGGCCTGCGCGGCGCGTACTTGGCTGCTCAATGATGTTTTAATACAACTGCTTACGCGATCATTCTAATTCCCGCATCCGGTTGCCGGCAAGCGCGTTGGCGCATGCTAAAATCGCGTCTCCCCCATTCTGCAAGCTTAAGCCCATGTCCGCGCTCAACAACAATCTGGCCAGCATAGACAACGAATTGTGGCAGGCGATCCAGGCGGAGAACCGCCGCCAGGAAGAGCACATCGAGCTGATCGCATCCGAGAAT
>JACZJU010000125.1 GCA_014860395.1 Burkholderiales bacterium
CCGACGCCCAGGGCAACTACGAAGTGAACCACGGCAGCGCCGTGTTCGTGTTCGGCCGCGACGGCGAGGCGCGGCTGGTGTTTACCCCGAAGGACGCGCCCGACGCGATGGCGCAGGATCTGCGGCGGGTGATATTCGAGGCTGGCGTGGGCAAAGGCTGAAGCGCCGATAGTCTGCGGCGTGATTTCGCTGTTGACTCATGACATTACTTGATCACCGTTCGAATTCGCGACATACTGGCGTGGTCACACTTGAACACCGTTCCGCCAATGACGTCTATCGACCCTAAAGCAGCTGCGCAATCGCTCGCTATGTTCTGTCGCGAGCACCACATCAAACGGCGTTCCTTGTTTGGATCGATGCTCAGTGGTACGGCGCGACCGGATAGCGACATCGATCTTTTGGTCGAATTCGAGCCGGGAATGGAACCAGGCTTGATCGGTATCTCCGCAATGGAAGCCGAAATTTCCAAACTCTACGGCGGACGGAAGGTGGATTTGCGCTCCCCTAACGATCTAAGCCGCCACTTCCGCGCCGACATCCTGCGAACTGCCCGACTGCAATATGGCGCCTAACGACCAAGTACGCATCAGACACATGGCGCAAGCCGCCAGCGATGCCGCAAGGTTCATAATTGACCGAAGGCGCGCAGACCTCGATACCGATTGAATGTTGCTCTACGCGTTGATTCGGTGCAATGAGATCATTGGCGAAGCGGCGCGACAAATCACCGAAGAGACCAGCAATCTCAGTACGGACATCCCTTGGAATGCAATTGCTGGCATGCGCAATCGGCTTATCCATGCCTACTTCGACGTCGATGCGGAACTTGTATGGAAGACGGTAACCGTGGAGTTGCCAATCCTTTCCGCCCAGTTGCATAAGCTGCAGTCAGCTTAGACTCGAACCATTCGGAAGTCGCCGAGTAGTCTTAGTAGGTTCCAAGACAGCATGTTCCCCGCTTGGGCGCCCCGGACTACCTCGTCAGCGCCCCCCTCAGCGCTCGCGCGCCGCCTCCTGGAAGGCCTTTTGCACCGGCGATAGCAGATATTCGAGCACGGTGCGGGTGCCCAGATGGATTTCGGCCGAAACCTGCATGCCGGGAGCGAGGCGGAATTTTTCGCCGTCGACTTCGAGGAACTGGTGCTTCAGGTTGACCAGGGTGCGATAGGCCAGCGGCTCGCCACCGCTCCTTGCCGGCCCCTGCGTGGCCGGGGCGGCGCTCTGGTCGGCCGAGTCCGCGCTGACATGCGCCACCTCGCCCTCCACCATGCCGTACTTCTGGAAGGTGAAAGTCGCGAGCTTGATCTTCACCGGCTGCGCCCTGTGCACAAAACCGACATCGTCATTCTTCACCCAAACCTCGGCGCGCAGGTTCTCGTCTTTCGGCACCAGCGTCATCAGGATGGTGCCCGGGCTCGTGACCGTGCCGATGGTGTGCGTGGCGAGGTCCTTGACGACGCCCTCCTGCGGCGCACGCAGCTCCAGGTACTCGTTGCGATGCTCCTGTTTGGCCAGTTCCTCGCGCGCTTTCGCGAACTGCGCGGCGATGTCCACGCGCTCCGTCTGCAGTTGCCGGCGGTAGTCGGCGGTGATCTGCGCGATCTTCTTTTCCTCCTGCGCGATGAGCGACTGCGCCGATGCGATGGCCGATTCCTGCGCGCGCAGGTCCTGCTCGTGTTCGATGCGCTCGCGCTGCTTGTCGGTATACATCAGCTTGCCGGCGAATCCGCCGCGCATCAGCTTCTCGAACGCCGCTTCCTGCTCCCGGTAGTGCGGCAGCGTCTGCGCAAGTTTCTTGCGCACCTGTTCGGCGCCGGCGCGCTCGTGCTTCGCCTTCTCCAGCGTGGCGCGCTCCTGCGCCAGCGCGTTCTCGTAGGCCTGGCGGTTGGCGAGGTATTGCGCGTACACCTGCGCGTACAGTTCCGCGGGATCGTCCGCGCGCCGGGTGAACAGCGCGCCGGAAAGCTGCGCGTCGATGCGCCGCAGCGCGAGACGCTTGTTCTGATAATCGGCGCCGAGTTCCTTCAGGTCCGATTCCGACAGCACCGCGTCCATGCGCATCAGCACCTGGCCGGTCTTCACCTCCTCGCCCTCTTTCACCAGGATTTCCTTCACCACGCCGGAGTCGATGGGCTGCACGATCTTCACATAGGTGTCCGGCACCAGACGTCCATCGGCAACGGCGATGATGTCGAGCCGGCCGAAGGCGGCCCATAGCAGCACCGCGACGAGGAAGACCAGGGCCGCCGCCAGCACGCGCCGCCCGAGCGGACTGGGCGGAGCCTGCTGCAGGCGCACCAGCGACGGCAGGAAGTCGTGCGGGTCCGCCTGGATGCGGGCGCTGGCGCGCTCGGCAAATGTCCGCGGCGCGGCAAGGCTGGGATTGTCTGGGGTACCCATCGGAATATCTCTCCCGCTCAACCCAGCTTCCTGAAGCCTTCGTCCAGGCCGCCGAAGGTGGCCATGCCGCCGCAGCTTCGGTTCTGCCCGGTCGAGCCGGCATAGCCCCAATATGTCGCCCCGCGCGCGAAGCCGTCATCGCCGCCGTAATTCTCGCCGCCGTGCGCGCCGCGCCGGTTGACTTCATCATCCTGCGCGAGCTGGCCCACACGGTCCTGGACGTTGCGCCATTGCTGCGCCACCTGCGCCGCCGTGAGCACGCCGTAGCCGCCGCCCTGGTGCTGTGCGAGGTAGGCCGAAAGCGAGCTGAAGTCGTAGTTCGGGCGCTTCTGCAACCGCGCCGCGATCGCGTCGCGCTCGTCGCGGCATTGCGACTTGTCGTCGCCGCGCCCGCCGTCGTGTCCGTCCCCGGCATGGTGATCGTCGCCGTGGTGATCGTTACCATGGTGATCGTCACCGTGACTGCCCTTGCCGTGATGATCGTCGCCGTGACCGCTGCCGCCGTCGCCGTGATGCGAGTGATCGTCATCGTCTCCAGAGCCAGTTGATCCGCCGCCGGCAATGTTCAGCGCGAACTCGTCGAACGCGCTCGCCCCCGATGTGTCGGTGGCCTCGACGCGCAGTTGCAGCGAGCTGGCGCTGCCGGTGCTGCCGCTGCCGCATTTCCCGCCGCTTCCGCTGCCACCGGGCGGCGTACCCGTGAAAGTCCGGGTCGCCGCATCGAAAGCCAGCCATGAAGGCAGCGGCGTGCCGTCGGCGAGCGTCGCCGCGTACGCAAGGCTGTCACCCAAGTCGATGTCGGTGAACGCATCCGCCGCAACGGTGAAGTTGAACGGGCTCCCCCCAGCGGCGTCCTGATCGGCAATCGGGTTCACAACCACCGGCGCATCGTTTGCGCCGGCAATATTCACTGCCAGCGTTGCCGGGGTGCTGACGCTGCCATCGGTCGCGGCGTAGGCAAAGGCTTCGGCGACGCTCTGACCAGCGCCCAACGCCTGCACCGAGGCTGCCGCGTTGTCCAGCGTGTAGGTGTAGCTGCCGTCCGCCGACAGATCCAGCATGCCATAGGTCCCGGCGTAGCTGCCGGGCGCCGCGACGGTCAGGACCGTGCCGTTGTCCACGTCGCTGTCGTTGGCAAGCACGTTGCCGCTCGCAATGAGTGCGGCGTCTTCCTGAACCGCCGCCGCATCGTCCACCGCGTCAGGCGCATCATTCGTGCCGGCGATGCTGATCGTGAGCGTCGCAGGGGTGCTCACGCTACCGTCGGTGGCGGCGTAGGCAAAGGCTTCGGCGACGCTCTGGCCCGCGCCCAGTGCCTGCACCGACGCGGCCGCGTTGTCCAGCGTGTAGGTGTAGCTGCCGTCCGCCGCCAGATCCAGCGTGCCGTAAGTGCCGGCATAGCTGCCGGGCGCGGCGACGGTCAGTACCGTGCCGTTGTCCACGTCGCTGTCGTTGGCAAGTACGTTGCCGCTCGCCACGAGCGCGGCGTCTTCCTGCACCGCCGCCGCATCGTCCGCCGCGTCAGGCGCATCGTTCGCGCCGGCGATGCTGATCCTAAGCGTCGCAGGGGTGCTCACGGTGCTGTCGGTGGCAGCATAGGCAAAGGCGTCGGCGACGCTCTGGCCCTCGCCCAGTGCCTGCACCGAAGCCGCCGCGTTATCCAGCGTATAGGTGTAGCTGCCGTCCGCCGCCAGATCGAGGGTGCCATAGGCGCCGGCGTAGCTGCCGGGCGCGGCGACGGTCAGCACCGTGCCGTTGTCCACGTCGCTGTCGTTGGCGAGCACGTTGCCGCCTGCTAAAAGCGCCCCGTCTTCCTGCACCGCCGCTGCGTCATCCACGGTGACTGGCGCGTCATTCACGCCCGTGATCGTCATTACGACATTCGCCGAGCTAGTCGTACCCTCTGCATCCGAAATGGTGTAGCTGAAAGTATCGCTCGTAGTCTGTCCGACGCCCAGCGACTGGTATAGGTCTCCAATATCGTATTGCACATCGTTCGCCTGTCCTGAAGCTGTCGAAGGAATTAGCGACACCCCGGCACCCGATGCTGCCTGCGATACGCCGACGATGCTGAGCGTATCGCCCGCATCCGGATCGGTGTCGTTGGACAGCAACGAGGCCGCGCTCAGGATCACCGCACCGCCATCTTCCTCCGCTGCACCAACGTCATCAGCGGCGGTCGGGCTGTCGTTGATGTTGGCGACAGACAGAGCGAACAGGCTGGACGCCGTTAAGCCACCCGAATCGGATGCGGTGACTGCCAAATTCAAATTGCCGACATCCGCATTGAGCGGCGTGCCGCCAAAGGTGCCGGTCGCAGCATCGAAATTCAGCCAGGAGGGCAACACGCTGCCATCGGCCAGCGTTGCGCCGTAGGACAGGTTGTCCCCATGGACGAAGTCGTCGTCGTTGAAAGCGTCTGCCGGAATGTCGAAGCTGAAGGGCTGGTCTTCAATCGCGCTCGCATCCTGCAAGGTACTGGCGACGACAGGCGCGTCGTTGACGTTGAGAACATCCAGCGCAAAGGTGCTACTCGCCGTCAGCTCTCCCGTATCCGTCGCAGTTACTGTCACGGTCAAACTGCCTACATCCCAGTTGTCCGGCGTGCCGGAGAAAGTCCCGGTCGCAGCATCGAAGAGCAGCCAATCCGGCAGCGGGTTGCCGTCCGCCAGAGTGGCGCTGTAGTTCAGCGTATCGCCATAAGTGAAATCCGCGTCGCTGAACGTGTCAGCCGGGACGGTGAATGTGAATGCATCGTCTTCGAGCGTCGATTGATCGGTCAACGGATGGTCCAGCGTCGGCGCGACATTCGATCCCGCCACCCCTTCAACGTCGAGCGCAAAACTGGTGGTTGCGGTTGCGCCAGCCGTATCCGTAGCGGTGACAGACACATTCCAGATTCCCACGGCCGTATGATCCGGCGTGCCGCTGAAGGTGCCAGTCGCCGCATCGAATACCAGCCAGGCAGGCAAGGCGGAGCCATCGGCCAGCGTCGCACTGTAAGTCAGCTTGTCGCCGTGGATGAAGTCCACGTCGTCGAAGACGCCCGTCCCTGCAGCCGATATTGTCTTGGTCAAGGTCTGGCTTTGCGTGCCGAATGTTGCATCTTCAAGCTGGGCGTGCAACTCGGCTTCAGTCAGACCGTCCAGATTGCCGTTTTTTCCGTACAGGTAAGCCATGTCACCGCCGATAGCCTCTGTATCCGAGCCCCCCAGCGAGAAATCGGCCAGGTGCGGTGCAAGCTGCCAGGTGGTGATGCCCGGATCGGCAGCCAAGTCCGCTTCGAACTGATCGGCCAGCCCCGCGAAATCGAACTGCTGGATGCGCTTGTTCCACAGCGGGTCGGCGGATTGTGAGTCGAAGTCGGCCATGGCTTCGGCCACAATCTGCAGCCTGCTGATTGCCTTGTTGTCTAACCAGGAAGTGTCAAACCAACCGGTGAAATCGATACTCTCGCCGTTACCGACATTCAGGATCAAATCATCCCAGTCGCGCTCAAACGAAAGGTCGGCATAGGTGATCCCTCCACCCAGGGAAATCGTGTCCGTACGTTGCGCCAAGGGCACACCATTTCCTGACTCGTCCACATAGTACCAATCGCCCCCATCGCCGCGATTGAACAGCACTACATCGTTGCCGTCATCGCCGCTTACTTCGTCGTCTCCCGTTCCACCGATCAACAGATCATTGGAAATGGAGGCGTAGACATAATCGTCACCGGAGCCGCCATCCAGAAAATCATTGGCAGTATCTGTGTAATCCCAATCGGCATCCAATTCATCCGAGCCGCTGCCGCCAATGAGAATATCGCTTCCGCTCCCTCCCTCCAACCAATCATTGCCCGCCCCGCCCAACAA
>JACZJU010000016.1 GCA_014860395.1 Burkholderiales bacterium
GGCGGCGCCGCCGCCGCCGCCGTTGGAAAGATAAACGATATAGCTGCCTGCCCTGAGCCGTGACGTCGAAGCAGCGCCCCCGCGCGGTCCCACCGTAAGCAGGCACTGTTGATTCACCGGATTGCCAGCATCGTTCTTTATGGTAAAGAGATCCTTTTCCTTGTCGTAATTGCTATCGAAACAATTCGGCAAGTCGGACATCGAGACGACAGGCGCGGGCCGCAGACTGGCGCATCCGGCCCCCATGGCTAGCAGCACTGATAGAGCGAGCGTGGTGAATTTCATTTCAAGTCTCCTTGCGTATGGCGTTGCATTCACTCCGATCCGGCAAATGCCGGACCTCATTGGCCAGCCGGTTGGCGCCATGCAGATCCCGGTTGCATCTGTTGCGCAACCGGTCGTTCGTTGAAGGCGCCGATGCAGCTCGCATCGGCTCCGCGCCGTGACGACATGGAGCCGCCCCTAACAGGGCCATCGTTTTGCATCATATTTTTCCGAAGCGCCGCGGTCCGTGCGCTTGCGTACATACGCCACACGATTTTCAACATAGTCTGGGGCCTCACGCGGAGGCTTCATCCGAGGCGGCCGTTTTTCAGATGCAGCGGGGTGACCGAACCTGGCGGCTCGACCGAGCTTTGCTTCAGGTGATGAACCGGCACTAGGTGAACGCATGCGCGCTGCACCCGGGTCCGCAGCGGGCTTGCCCGGGTATTTCTGATGTTCGAGTACGGATCTCTGCTGGTTCGCAGCAAAGAAGGAAACCTGAATTGAGATTCAACAGAAATAGCGTGCGTGACGGTTGGGCCCGTTGGCGGGCACGCCTGCGCGGCAATTCCCTGACACGGCCACAACCCGCCGGCGATGCGCCACCGCTGCGGGCGGAGTTGTTTGGCGCCGACCAGATGGAACAACATGGCAAGGCCCTGGCGAGGTCGCATCGATTAAGCGCGCAACACTCGCCGGACCAGCTGCTCGCGCGCCTGGCCGAGAACGAAAACGTTCTGCTGCAGGCTTGCAAGCTGCTCACTGCCTCAGTAAAGGCCAACCGCCGCATTTCGCCGGCCGGCGAATGGCTGCTCGACAACTTCTATTTGATCGAGGAACAGATACGCACGGCCAGACGGCACTTGCCCAAGGGTTACAGTAGAGAACTGCCGCGCCTGGCTCTGGGCTCCTCGGCAGGACTGCCGCGTGTATATGACATCGCGCTGGAGACGGTCTCGCACGGAGACGGCCGGGTGGACCCCGAAAGCTTGAGCCGTTTCGTCGCAGCCTACCAGCAGACCACCGCGCTGAAGCTGGGCGAGTTGTGGGCCATTCCCATCATGCTGCGCCTGGCGCTGATCGAGAATCTACGCCGTGTCGGAGCCCGTGCGGCGGCCAACGCCACCGACCGCGACCTGGCCGAGTCCTGGGCGGACCAGATGATGCAGATCGCCGAGCGGGACCCGAAGAACCTGATTCTGGTGGTGGCGGACATGGCGCGATCGAATCCGCCCATGGTCAGCTCTTTTGTAGCCGAACTGGCGCGCCGGCTGCAGGGGCAAAGTGCGGCTCTGGCATTGCCGCTGACCTGGATCGAGCAGCGCTTGTCCGAGACCGGCCTGACGATCGAGCAGCTGGTGCAGTCGGAAACCCAGATGCAGGCATCCGGCCAGGTCTCGATCGCGAACAGCATCACCAGTCTGCGCTTTCTCGGCGCGATGGACTGGCGCGAGTTCGTCGAAACCATGAGCGCAGTCGAGCAGAAACTGCGGCAGGATCCGGCCGGCGTGTACCCCAGGATGGATTTCGCCACCCGCGATCGCTACCGCCATGCCGTAGAAAGGATCGCGAGGGCGAGCAGCCTGTCCGAAGCCGAGGTCGCGCGCACAGCAATTCAGTTGGCGCACGCGGGCACGGCCAGCGCTACGGCTGGAAACGGCGCTCAAGCCGGCGCGCCAGGCGATCGCACAGCGCATGTGGGCTACTACCTGATCGACGATGGCCTGTCCCGGTTGAGGCGAGCGGCTGGGCTGCGCCTGTCAATCGCCGAGGCCGTACAGCGAACCGCCTGCCGGTCTCCTGTGCTTCTCTATCTGGGCACGATCGCGCTGCTGACACTGGTAGCGAGCCAAAATTTGCTGGCAGGCGCGCACGCTCGCGAGCTGCATGGCTGGCTGCTTGCGCTGCTGGCAATCCTGGTGATCTTTTGCACCAGTCATCTGGCCATCGCCCTGGTCAACTGGGCGGCAACCCTGCTCGTGACGCCCAGGCCGCTGCCGCGCCTGGACTTCTCCGACGGGATTCCGCCGGAATGCCGTACGCTGGTCGTGATCCCGACCATCCTCGCGAGCACTCAAAACATCGAGAATTTGATTGAAGCGCTTGAAGTCCGGTTTCTCGCAAACAGGGATGCGCACCTGCAGTTCGGCCTGCTCACCGATTTTCGCGACGCGCAGGCCGAAACGCTGCCCACTGACGCGCCGCTGTTGCAGCAGGCGCGCAACGGGATCGAGGAGCTGAATCAAAGGTACAGGAGCACGACCACCGGCGCCAAGAACGGCGATGCCTTCTTCCTGTTCCACCGTCCGCGCCGCTGGAATCCGCAGGAGCGGCTGTGGATGGGGTACGAGCGCAAACGGGGAAAGCTGGCGGATTTGAACGCCCTGCTGCGCGGCGGCGCCAAGGACAGTTTCTCGCTGATCGTCGGTGCGACCGACGTGTTGTCCAGCGTAAAGTACGTTATCACCCTGGACACCGATACCCAGTTGCCGCGGGACTCGGCACGCGCGCTTGTGGGCGCGATGGCACACTCGTTGAATCGAGCGCACTTCGACGAACAGCGGCAGCGGGTGACCGCGGGCTATGGCATCCTGCAGCCGCGCGTGGCCGTGAGCCTGCCCGGCTCCAACCGGTCGCGCTATGCACGCCTGTTCGGCAGCGAGCCCGGCATCGACCCCTATACGCGCACCGTCTCCGACGTGTACCAGGACCTGTTCGGCGAAGGTTCGTTCATCGGCAAAGGCATCTACGACGTCGACGCGTTCGAACGCTCGCTCAAGGGGCGCTTCCCCGACAACCGGATACTCAGTCATGACCTGCTGGAAGGCTGTTATGCGCGCGCCGGATTGTTGAGCGATGTGCAGGTGTACGAGGATTATCCGTCCAGCTACAGCGCCGATGTGAACCGCCGCTACCGCTGGATACGCGGGGACTGGCAGATTGCATCGTGGCTGCTGTCGCGTGTGCCGGGCAAGGGCGCCGATTCCAGTGCCAACCGCCAGGAAAACCCGCTCTCGTCACTGTCGCAATGGAAAATCGTCGACAACCTGCGGCGCAGCCTGTTCCCTGCAGCCTTGACTCTGCTGTTGCTGCTCGGCTGGGTCAGCCTGTCGCCTGCCTGGTTCTGGACCGGGGCGGTGCTCGGCATCATCCTGCTTCTGCCCTTGCTTGCCACAATTCTCGACCTCGTGCGCAAGCCCGAGGACATGCTGCCCGGCCAGCATTTCGCCGCTGCGATGCGCGCAGCCGGCGGGCGCTTCGCGCAGGCGGCACTTACGCTAGCCTTCCTGCCGCACGAAGCCTACTTCAGCCTGGGCGCAGTCCTGCGCACCAACTGGCGCATACTGGTCACGCGAAGACAGCTGCTGGAATGGACGCCCTCCGGCCGCTGGAATCGCGAAAACGCCACGGGCTTCGTCGCCTGCTGCCAATCGATGTGGATAGCGCCCGCGATATCCATCGCCGCTGCAATCTATCTGGCGGCATCGACGCCGGCCACGCTGGCCGTGGCCGGACCGATTTTGCTGCTATGGGCTGTCTCCCCCGCAATCGCCTGGTGGATCAGCCGCCCGCTAGCGCGCCGCGAAGCGCGGCTGACCACCGATCAGATCGTCTTTCTGCGGGATGTCTCGCGCAAGACCTGGGCATTTTTCGAGACCTTCGTCGGCGCGGAAGATCATTGGCTGCCCCCGGACAACTATCAGGAGCACCCGGTTGCCGTGCTTGCGCATCGCACCTCGCCGACCAACATGGGGCTCTCGCTGCTGGCGAATCTGTCGGCCTACGATTTCGGCTACCTGTCGGCCGGACAACTCGTCGAGCGCACGGCGAACGCACTCGACACGATGGCGACGCTGGAACGGCACCAAGGGCACTTTTACAACTGGTACGACACGCAGTCGCTGCAGCCGCTGCCACCGCTTTACATCTCCTCGGTCGATAGCGGAAACCTCGCCGGCCATTTGCTCACCCTGCGTCCGGGCCTGCTTGCACTGCCCGATCACGGGATCCTTGGGCCGCGTCTGTTTGACGGCTTGTTCGACACCTTGAGAGCGCTCGCGCACGCCGCCGCGGACGCACCCGCGGCGGCGCTGGTCCTGCTCGATCAGCTGCAGCGAGAGCTGGAGTCTGCATGCGACTCCCGGCCTGCCACGCTCGCAGCGGCGCAGGATAGTCTCACCCGGCTGGCGGCGTCGGCGGCGCAGCTCGCCACCGGCCTCGCCGGTCCGGATGCGCCCCCGACAATCGCGCCGCAGGGGGACCCGCAATGGTGGGCACGAGCGCTGACGCGGCAATGCCGCGACGCCCTCGACGAACTCGCCTTGCTCGCACCCTGGCTGGCGCTGCCCGCCGCAGCGGACACACTGCGCCACCTTCCCGATGACGCCCCGATTCCAACGCTGCGCGAACTGGCAACCCTGGAGCAACGCTGGTCGGCGGCAATCGAACCGCTTGCGGCAACGGCGCCGGCGCAGCGCGAATGCATCGAACAGATGCGACAGCACCTCGCCGCAGGGAGCCGCCACGCCCGGGAACGGATTGCGCAGATCGAACGCCTCGCAGCGCAGGCGGGCGAAATGGCCGTTATGAAGTATGACTTCCTCTACGACAAGTCGCGCCATCTGCTCGCGATCGGCTACAACGTCGGCGAGCGCCGCCAGGACTCGAGTTGCTACGATCTGCTCGCCTCGGAAGCGCGATTCGCGAGCTTTGTGGCGATTGCGCAGGGCGAGCTGCCGCAGGAGAACTGGTTTGCGCTGGGGCGTCTGCTGACCACGGCCGGCGGCGAACCCACCCTCATGTCGTGGAGCGGCTCGATGTTCGAGTACCTGATGCCGCTGCTGGTAATGCCGACCTACGAAAACACGCTGCTCGACCGGACATGCCGGGCGGCGGTAGAGCGACAAATCGCCTACGGCAAGCAGCGCGGCGTCGCCTGGGGCATCTCCGAATGCGGCTACAACGCGGTCGACGTTGCGCTCAACTACCAATATCGCGCGTTCGGCGTACCCGGTCTTGGGCTCAAGCGCGGACTCGCCGAGGATCTGGTGATTGCGCCGTATGCCACGGCGCTCGCGCTGATGGTCGCGCCCGAGCAGGCGTGCCGGAATCTGCAGCGCCTCGCGGCCGAAGGGCTGGCGGGTGCGTTCGGCTTTTATGAAGCAGTGGACCACACCGCCTCACGCCTGCCGCGCGGGCAAGCGAGCGCCGTCGTCCGCTCTTTCATGGCGCACCACCAGGGCATGATCTTCCTGTCTCTGGCTCATCTGCTCCTCGACCATCCGATGCAACGGCGCTTCGAGTCCGATCCGATGTTCCAGGCGACCGCGCTGCTGCTGCACGAGCGCGTGCCCAAGGCCGGCGCCTATCAGTTGCACGCTGCCGAGTTCTCCGCGATTCGTGCGACTGCCGCGGCAGCGCAAATGCCGGTGCGCGTGCTGCGCAGCCCGGACACGCCGATACCGGACGTGCAGTTGTTGTCCAACGGCAGGTACCACGTGATGGTCACGAACGCGGGCGGCGGCTACAGCCGCTGGAAGGACCTCGCCGTTACCCGCTGGCGCGAAGACACGACCCGCGACAACTGGGGCACGTTTTGCTACATCCGCGATGCGGCGAGCGGGGCGTTCTGGTCGAATACCCACCAGCCGACGCTCAAGCAGGCGCAAACCTACGAGGCGATCTTTTCCGAGGGACGGGCGGAATTCCGCCGCAGCGACCTCGATTACGATACTCACACCGAGATCGTCGTTTCGCCGGAGGACGACATCGAACTGCGCCGGGTGCGCATCACCAACCGCGCGCGCACCCGACGCACGATCGAGCTGACGAGCTACGCAGAAGTGGTTCTCGCCGCACCTGTCGCGGACGCATTGCATCCGGCGTTCAGCAATCTTTTTGTCCAGACCGAGATCATGCACGAGCGGCAGGCGATCGTATGCACGCGCCGGCCGCGCTCGCTCACCGAGCAGGCACCGTCGATGTTCCACCTGATGGCCGCGCGCGGTGGCGCCGTCGAAGAGGTGTCCTACGAAACCGACCGCATGCGCTTTATCGGCCGCGGGCGCAGCGTCGCCGCGCCGCTCGCGATGGACGCTGCGGCGGCGCTCTCGGGCAGCGCCGGCTCGGTGCTCGACCCGATCGTCGCGATCCGCTATCGAATCACCCTGGAGCCGGAACAAACCGCAACCATAGACATGGTCTGCGGCATCGGCGCAACCCGCGACGCAGCGCGGAGTCTGGCTGGGAAATACCAGGATCGACAGCTTGCGGACCGAGTGTTCGAACTGGCGTGGACCCACAGCCAGGTGGTGCTGCGGCAGATCAATGCCACCGAGGCGGACGCACAACTTTACGGGCGCCTGGCGAGTTCCGTCATCTACGCCAATCCCGGTTTGCGCGCGGATAGCGGCGTAATCGGCAAGAATCGTCGCGGGCAATCCGGCTTATGGGGCTATGCCATTTCCGGTGATTTGCCCATCGTGCTGCTACAGATTGGCGAGCTGGCGAATATCGACCTGGTGCACCAACTGGTGCAGGCCCACGCCTACTGGCGCCTGAAGGGACTCGCCGTGGACCTGGTGATCTGGAACGAGGATCGCGCCGGCTACCGGCAGCTGCTGCAGGAGCAGATCATGGGGTTGATCGCCGCGGGCATAGAAGCCCACGTGATCAACCGGCCCGGCGGAATCTTCGTGCGGCCGGCGGAACAGATATCGGATGAAGACCGCATCCTGGTCCAATCGGTCGCCCGCGCCATCATCAGCGACCGGCGCGGAGCGCTGGAGGACCAGATCAAACGGCGCGGGCCGGTCGAGAGGCGGGTGTCGCAAGCGGATCAGATCGACCGGCGTAGCTTTATCGAGAAGCGTGCGTCGCGCTTGGTTCCGACCAGGACCTACCGGCCCGAACCGGCGCCGACGAGCGCGGCGCCGCAGCGCGATCTGCTGTTCGACAACGGGCTGGGCGGCTTCAGCTCGGATGGACGCGAATACGTCATCACTATCGCTCAGGACCAAATGACGCCTGCGCCCTGGGTGAATGTGCTGGCGAATGCGCATTTCGGCACGGTCGTTTCCGAAAGCGGCGCAGCCTACACCTGGAGCGAAAATGCGCATGAGTTCCGCCTGACCCCCTGGGGCGACGACCCGGTGAGCGATGCTAGCGGCGAGGCGTTCTACCTGCGTGACGAAGAAACCGGGCATTTCTGGTCGCCTGCGCCGCTGCCCAGCCGCGGCGCCACGCCTTACGTCTGCCGCCATGGCTTCGGCTACAGCAGCTTCGAACACACGGAACAGGGCATCAGTTCGGAACTTACCGTTTTCGTCGCTCTGGACGCCGCGGTCAAGTTCTCGACTTTGAAAGTGCGCAACGCCTCAGGGCGCGCGCGCCGGTTCTCCGCGACCGGTTATATCGAATGGGTGCTGGGCGACCTGCGGCCGAAATCGAACATGCACGTGATCACCGCAATCGACCCGGCGAGCGGCGCCCTCTACGCACGCAACGCGTACAACACCGAGTTCGCCGATCGCATCGCATTCTTCGATGTCGACGATCCGACCAGAACCTTCAGTGGCGACCGCGCCGAGTTCATCGGCCGCAACGGCACGCTCGCGCATCCGGCGGCGATGACGCGCACGCAGCTTTCCAACAAGGTCGGAGCCGCTTTGGATCCGTGCGCGGCAATCCAGGTCGCTTTCGAGTTGGCCGACGGGGAAGAGCGTGAGTTCGACTTCCGCCTCGGCGCGGCCGGAAGAAGGGGTGCCGATGAAGCCGACAAGCTGGTGCGGCGCTTTCGCGGACCGACTGCAGCGCGCACTGCGCTCGAAGCGGTGCGCGAATACTGGAAGCGCTCGCTGGGCGCGGTGCAGGTGGAAACACCCGATCAGTCCCTCAATCTGCTGGCGAACGGCTGGCTGGTATATCAAACCCTGGCCTGCCGCCTGTGGGGGCGCAGCGGCTACTACCAGTCCGGCGGCGCCTTCGGTTTCCGCGATCAGCTGCAGGACGTGATGGCGCTGGTCCATGCCGAGCCCGCGCTGATGCGCGAGCACCTGCTGCGCTGTGCGGCGCGTCAATTCGTGGAAGGCGATGTCCAGCATTGGTGGCATGCCACATCCGGCCGCGGCGTGCGCACGCACTGTTCGGACGACTTCCTGTGGTTGCCCTTGGCCATGTGCCGCTATGTCTCGACTACCGGCGACACCGGCGTGCTGGATGAATCCATTTCCTTCCTCGACGGCCGCGCGGTCAAC
>JACZJU010000017.1 GCA_014860395.1 Burkholderiales bacterium
CAAGCTCATCATCGACAACTACCCCGAGGGCGCCGAAGAGGAATGTTTAGCGCCCAACCATCCGCAGCAGCCCGAGCTGGGCAAGCGCGCGCTGCCGTTCTCGCGCGAGCTGTGGATAGAGCGCGAGGACTTCATGGAAAGCCCGGCCAAGGGCTATTTCCGGCTGTATCCGGGAAACAAGGTGCGCCTGCGTTACGGTTTCGTGATCGAATGTACAGGCTGCGACAAAGACGCCTCGGGCAAGGTCACTGCGGTGCATTGCAATTATTTCGCCGACAGCAAATCAGGCACGCCGGGTGCGGATGCCTACAAGGTCAAGGGCAATATCCACTGGGTCTCGGCCGCTCACGCCTACCCGTGCGACGTGCGGCTCTACGACCGCTTGTTCCGCGAAGCGCATCCGGGCGCAGGCGAGCGCGATTTCCTGCTCGACCTCAACCCGGAGGCGAAGAAGATCATCGGCGCGCAGCTCGAACTAGCGTTGAAGCAGGCCCAGCCGGAGGAGCGCTTTCAGTTCGAGCGGCACGGCTACTTCGTCGCCGATCGCATCGACTCGAAGCCGGGCGCGCCCGTGTTCAACCGCACGGTGACGTTACGGGATGTCTGGCAAAAGTAACGCAGTCGAATCCGCCGACCCATAGGAGAGAAAGAGATGAAAGCCGTCGGACTCTACCGCTATCTTCCCATCGACGATCCCGAGTCCTTCCTCGATCTCGAACTGGACACGCCTGCCGCGGGCGGGCGCGATCTGCTGGTCGAGGTGAAGGCGATATCGGTGAATCCGGTCGACACCAAGCGGCGCGCGCCCAAGGACCTGGTCGAAAAGACCCCCAGGGTGCTGGGCTGGGATGCCGCCGGCGTGGTCAAGGCGGTCGGGCCGGAGGTCACGCTGTTCGAACCCGGTGACGACGTGTACTACGCCGGCAGCATCGTGCGGCCGGGCTGCAACAGCGAGTTTCACCTCGTTGATGAACGCATCGTCGGCCGCAAGCCCGCCAACCTTGGTTTCGCCGAGTCTGCGGCGCTGCCGCTCACCACCATCACCGCTTGGGAAGGCTTGTTCGACCGCATGGGCATTTCCAGGACCGGCGCGGATACTGGCAAGACACTGCTGATCATTGCCGGCGCGGGCGGCGTAGGCTCGATCGCGATCCAGCTGGCGAAGAAGCTGGCCGGCCTCACGGTGATCGCCACGGCTTCGCGACCCGAATCCGTGGCCTGGGTGCGCGCCTTCGGCGCGGACCAGGTGATCGACCACAACAAGGAGCTGGCGCCGCAGCTGGAGGCACTGGGCACGAAGGAAGTCGATTACATTTTCTGCCTCAACAACACCGATCGCTGGCTGCCCGCGTTCGCCCCGGTCATCAAGCCGCTGGGGAAGATCTGCGCCATCGTTTCGGCGCTGAAGCCGGTGGATCTGACGCCGCTGATGGGCAAGAGCACGACCATCGCCTGGGAGTTCATGTTTACCCGCTCCACTTTTCAGACGCCGGACATGATCGAGCAGCACAAGCTGCTTGATGCGACCGCGTCCCTGATCGAGGCGGACGTGCTGAAGACGACGCTCTCCACCAATCTGGGCAAGATCAATGCCGCGAATCTGAAGCGCGCGCACAAGCTGATCGAGGGCGGCCACACGCTGGGTAAGATCGTACTCGAGGGGTTTTGATCCGGGCCGAAACGCTGTTCGAACCGCACCAAGCTTGGTCGCTGCACTACCCTGGTTGCGCAGGCGCGAGGCCCTTGCCGGCTAGCGCCGCCCTGTCGCTCAGGCTTGCTCGCCCGCCACGACGGACGGCTCCTCGCCCAGGTTCCAGGTATCGCGCAGCACGCCCAGCAGCGCCTGGATCGCGGGATCGTCTTTGCGCGCCCGTGGGTAGATGAACCATAACGTGGTCTCGAGCCGCACGTCCCGCCACAGGCACACCTGGCCGGCGGTCTCTTTCTCCAGCGCGAGATCTTCGCGGATCAGCGACAGGCCGACCCCGGATACGACCAGATTCGCGATCACCGACTCCTGGTCGGCCTCCACCACCCTGGTCGGCTCTACGTCATGCTTATCGAACAGCGCGCGCACCAGTTTGTGGTGGGTGCTGATCGACGGCGTGATCACCCAGGGCTGGGTCGCAATCTCCGCCCAATCGGCGTCGACCACACGCCTCTTCCATGCTGCCGGCGCGGCGACACGATAGCTGCTTGCGCGCAGCCGCAGTCCGTCCACGCTCGGGTGTTCGATATCGCCGTAATAGAAGCTCGCGTCCAATTCCCCGTCGCGCACCTTTGCAAACGCAGCGCCGGTGACCTCCTGGTGCAGTTCCACCTGGAGCAGGGGGTGGCGCGTTACCGTGGTGTTCAGGAACTCGCCGACACGGATGAAGCCCGGGTCCGACGTCGTGCCCACGCGCACCTTGCCGGTCACTTCCCCCTTTAGCGCCTTGGCCACGTTGCGCAAGGCCTGGGCTGCGGCCAGTACTCTGCCCGCGTCATTGAGTAAGCGCTCACCGGCCGAGGTCAGCACCATACCACTGGAAGTTCGCTCGAACAGCGTCAGGTCGAGTTCGTCCTCCAGCGCCTTGATTTGCGCGCTGACCGCAGGCTGGCTGATGTGCAGCCTCTCCGCGGCGCGGGTCAGGTGACCTGCCTCGGCGACGGCGACAAAACTGCGTAGCTGATAGAGCTCCATATCAAATCCAATTTTTCTTATTGAGATACGCCCCGGGTACGCGCAAATTGTTGCGCCGCATCATGCCCTTATACACAGTATAACCGAAAGCGATGGCCGGCATCCGATCATGCGATTGGATAAATAGGCTTTACGTCCGTAATATCCAATACATACGGCACGGTAGTCGTGCTGAATGAACCAAATTTGAAGGAAATTGCAATGAGACTTTACGCCCCCCTGTACGAAGGTGACAGCATACTACGCCCCGACGCGGCCTTTGGCGAGCCTGCGGTCAAGGTTTTCAGATCGCCTGCCCCCGCGACGGATTTTGTGCGCAGCAATATCCAGTCGGACGCCGCGAACGAGACCGCTCTTGACATTCATGCGATCGAGCAGCTCGCCCGTCGTCATCGCAGCATCGTGATTGGGCGCATGCTGAAAACACTGTTCAAGGCCGTAGGCGAGTGGTTCGAACGCAACGAGTACTTCGAACGCGACCGCTTCTTCGCCGCATCCGAGAACCTGTCCGACCTGGAGCAACGCCAGCGCCATTTCGAACGCACCGGCATGGCTCACTACTGAGTTGAAGGTTTGTCGATCCGAAATTAGCCTCAGAATTTGAAACGGAAGTCAAAATGCATACCACACATATCGATTCGGACATCTTTTCCCGCGTGAACGATCTTCCGATGTGCAAAAGCGAGCGCCAGCGCGTCAGCGCGTACATTCACGATGGCGAAGTTATCGGCGAGTTGCTTTGCGACGCCTTCACCGGCCTCGCGCACGCAGGGCACGGGATCAGCAGGTTGGCGCATGACGTCAAGGCGGTGTTCGCCAAACCCGCCAGGCACTAAGAGCCCATTTCAAAATGAGGGGATGTATCCCCTCATACTCCCCTAAACTAGGGGCTCCCCGCCCCTGAAGTGGGGGCCGTTCCAGCAATTCCTGACCGGCCCCAGGCATTTCTCCCCAGGCGTTAAAGGGTGTTGAAAAAGGGGGCACGCCCCCTTTTATATCCCCCAATTCAGAGGCTGCCGATACTCGCTTCCCTCTGAGGCGTTTTCGTCATTACGCGCTATTTCCGCCCCGGGAAGCGAATATCAACAACCGTTAAAGGATACGAGGCAGCGTCCTACCGATGGCATCGGCGAGCACCGCGT
>JACZJU010000126.1 GCA_014860395.1 Burkholderiales bacterium
GCGCCAGCTTCAAGGGCGCGTTCATCCTTGCCGGCGGCTTTGATCGCGACAGCGCAGAGAGCGCGCTTGCCGCAAAGAGCGCCGACCTGATCGCGTTCGGCCGGCCGTTCCTCGCCAACCCTGACCTGGTGGAGCGCATGCGCGCGGGCGCGGCGCTCAACGCCCCGGACATGGCCACCTTCTACACGCCGGACGCCAAGGGCTACACCGACTATCCGCGGCTCACGCCTAAGTGAGATTTGCCTAGGCGGGCGACAGTCCCACCCTCACCCCAACCCTCTCCCGCCCAAACGGGAGAGGGAGTTTGTTCCCTCGCCTCCGCAACCGGGGGAGAGGCGGTGAACGGCCGCGCAACCGCCGTGCAATTAGGCGATACTAAATAGCCGGCCGTCGCGGCCAAACCGGATGATGCCCATGAAGCTGATAGCGATAAGCGTATCGTTGCCGATCGAGGTGCAACACGGCGAAAGGCTGATCAAGACGGGCATCTTCAAGAAACCGGTGGCGGGCCCGGTGCGCGTCGGCACGCTTAACCTCGACGGCGACGGCCAGGCGGACCTCAATAACCACGGTGGCGCGCACAAGGCGGTGTATGCCTATGCGCTCGATCACTACGCCTACTGGCGTGTAGCCCTGGGCCGGGAAGAAATGGATCACGGCCAGTTCGGCGAGAACCTCACCGTCTCCGGCCTCGACGAATCCGAGCGCTGCGTCGGCGACCGGCTGCAGATCGGCAGCGCCCTGTTCGCGATCAGCCAGCCCAGGGTGCCCTGCTACAAGCTCGGCATCCGCTTCGGCGACGCGAACATGCCCAAGCTGTTTTCGCAATCGGCGCGCACCGGTTTTTACCTTAGCGTCCTGCGCGAGGGCGTGATCGAAGCCGGCGATGCGGTTGAAGTGGTCGAGCGCGGCCACGGCGGGGTGGCGATCAAGCCTCTGTTCGAAGCCTACATGAATCGCAGCGGCGAAGACGCCGCGCACATCCTGCGGCGCGCGCTGGAAGTTCCGGAATTGTCGGCGGAGTGGCGTGCGCAAATCGAGAAGAAGCTCGCGCGCGGCGGGGAATGAGCGCGCCGACGCCGGCGTGAAGGCGGCTTTTCGCAGCACCCGCGTCGCGGCAGCCTGCTAGACTGCGCGGCAAATGAGTGAGCCGCGCTATGCCTGGGTCGTCGTCTGGGCGGCCTTTTTCAGCCTCGCCGTCATCTTCGGCGTCGCGTATTCGTTCGCGGCGTTCTTCGAGTCTTTTGCTGCCGAATTCACCGCGCAGCGCGCCGACGTGTCGCTGGTGTTCGGCTTGTCCGGGCTGCTCTACTTCGTGCTTGGCGCAGGCGGCGGCATGCTCGCCGACCACTACGGCCCGCGCCTGGTGTGCGCCGCCGGGATGCTGTGCATCGCCGGCGGCCTGTTCGCTACCAGCTTCGCGCATTCCATCGCCACGGTGTACCTGACCTACGGCGTCGGCATCGGCTTGGGCATCGCCCTCGTCTATTCGCCGTCGATTGCCTGCGTGCAGCCCTGGTTCACGCGCCGGCGCGGCCTGGCTGCGGGAATCGCCAGCGCCGGCATCGGCGCCGGCACCCTGGTCGTGCCGCTGCTCGTGGCCGGCGCCATCGCCTGGCTGCAGTGGCGCGGCGCAATGCGCACGCTGGCGTTGGGCGTACTGATCGTTGGCCTCGGCGCCACGCTGCTGCTCAAGCGCGCGCCCTCCGCCGCGAGATCAGCGGCGGGCGCGGCGCCCGGCGCAAGCCTGCGCGAGGCCCTGCACAGCAGCGGCTTCTGGTGGCTGTACCTGTCGGTGGTGGCCGCGGCGCCGACCATGTTCATTCCCTTCGCCCATGCGTCGGCCGCCGCGCGCGACCTGGGCATAGACGACGCGCGCGCCGTCGGCCTGGTCGGGCTGATCGGCATCGGCAGCCTGGTGGGCCGCTTCACCATCGGCGCGCTGGCCGATCGCCTCGGCCGCAACCGCACCCTGGCGCTGATGCAGGCGTCGATGGGCGCCTCCTATCTGCTGTGGCACGCCGCCGGCGGTTACGCGGCGCTGGCGCTGTTCGCGCTCTGGTTCGGCCTCTCCTATGGCGGCATCGTGTCGCTGCTACCGGCCATTTGCATGGATTTGTTCGGTGCGCGCGCGGTGTCCGGCATCATCGGCACCCTCTACAGCGGCGCGGCGCTGGGCAACCTGCTCGGACCGGTGATGGCCGGCGCGGTGTTCGACGCGAGCGGCAGCTATGGCCCGGTGATTTGGGCCTGTATGGCGCTGTCGGCACTGGCCACGCTGGCCTCGATCCGGCTGATCAGCGTGCGGCATCCATCCTACTGAAAGCCGGAGCACGCCCGCGCGACTTGGCCGCGCTCGCGCCGGCAACGCCAGCCAGACACCCTAAAACGAAAACGGCCTCGAACGAGGCCGTTTATGCGTCTGGAATCTGCGCGCTAGCTTCTTAGCAGTGCGCGTCCGCCGACCCAGGCCAAGGCACCGAGACCGACCACCGGGCCGACGGTCACGAACGCGATGGTTACGAACGGGGCAGCAGCGGCGAGAAC
>JACZJU010000018.1 GCA_014860395.1 Burkholderiales bacterium
GCGGCTGCCGCCGAGTTGCGCATCGGCCTGGCGGCCGACGTGACCTCGCTCGACCCACATTTCCTCAATGTCGCACCCAACAACAACGCCGCCTGGCACATATTCGATGCCCTGGTGCACGTGGACGCGAATGCCCGCCTCGTTCCCGGCCTGGCCGTCTCCTGGCGTGCGATCGATCCGACCACCTGGGAGTTCAAGTTGCGCCGCGGCGTCAAGTTCCACGACGGCTCGGACTTCACTGCCGAGGACGTGATCTACTCGCTGGATCGCCCGGCAACGCTGGCCGCGAGCCCCGGCCCGTTCACCGGCTTCGTCAGACCCATCGTCGCCAAGAAGATCATCGACCCGTGGACGCTTCAGTTCAAGACCGCGGGACCTTATGCGATGCTGCCTTATGACCTCGACTCGATTTTCATCGTGTCGAAAAAGGCGGCCGCCGGCGCGAGCACCGCGGATTTCGACAGCGGCAAAGCGGCCATAGGCACCGGCCCTTACAAGCTCGTGCGTTTCGCCCGCGGCGACCGCATCGAGCTCGCGCGCAACGACGCCTACTGGGGCGCAAAATCTCCCTGGGACAGGGTGACGTTGCGCATCCTGCCCGCGGATACCGCGCGCGTCGGCGCGCTGCTCGCTGGCGACGTGGATGCGATCGAGAGCATTCCCACCGCCGACCTGACCCGGCTCAAGGCGAACCCGAATTTCCGCCTGGAGCAAAAGGTTTCGTGGCGCACCCTGTTCCTGCACATGGACCAGTACCGCGACCATCCGCCCGGCATAAGCGACAAGTTGGGCAAACCGCTGGCGAAGAACCCGTTCAAGGATGCGCGCGTAAGACTGGCACTGTCCAAGGCCATCAACCGCCGCGCGATCGTGGAGCGCGTGATGGAAGGCAACGCCATCGCGGCGGGCAATCTGGTTTCGCCGCCCGTGTTCGGCCATGTCGCCGCGCTCAAGCCCGAAACTTTCGACCCGCAAGCCGCGAAGAGATTGCTCGCCGAAGCGGGTTATCCGGATGGATTCGCGCTCACCCTGCACGCGCCGAACAATCGCTATGTCAACGACGAACAGCTGGCGCAGACTGTGGCGCAGATGCTGGCGCGGATCGGCATAAACACAAAGGTGCAAACCATGCCTGCGAGTGTGTATTTCGCCAAGGCGCGCGCCGGCGAATTCGCTTTTGCCCTGCTCGGCTGGGGTTCGTTCTCGGGCGACCTGGCGCTGCGCGCCCTCCTCGCCACGCCCAATGCCGACAAAGGGTACGGCACCTGGAACTGGGGCCGCTACTCCAATCCGAAGGTGGATGCGCTGCTCGAGCAGGGCTTCGCCACTCTGGATGAAACAAAGCGCGAGGCCCTGGCACGCCAGGCCGCGACCCTCGCGCTCAAGGACGTGCCGGTGATACTCCTGCACCATCAGCTCGCGTCCTGGGCGATGAAAAAGGGGATCGCCTACAATGCGCGCACCGACGAATACACTTTCGCACGCGATTTCCGTCCGCGCTAGGCGCTCGAGTTTCCGATGGCCGCATTCATCATCCGCCGCCTGCTGCAAAGCGTGCTGGTGCTTGGCTTCATGTCGCTGTTGGTGTTTGTCGGCGTTTATGCGATCGGCAATCCGGTGGACATCTTGATCAGCCCACAGGCCGACCAGGCCGACATGGCGCGCGCGATTGCGGCGCTCGGGCTGGACCAGCCGCTTTGGCAGCAGTACCTGATTTTCCTCAAACAGGCGCTCTCAGGAGACCTGGGTAGGTCCTTCGCCTACAGCATCCCGGCGATACAGCTGATCCTGGAGCGCATACCGGCCACGCTGGAGCTCGCGCTCACCGCTACTGGCATCGCGGTGCTGCTGGGCATTCCGCTGGGCCTGTGGGCCGGCCTTGCCCCAGACTCCTGGCCGGGCAAGCTGATCATGACCGGCTCCATTCTCGGCTTCTCCCTGCCCACTTTCTGGGTGGGCCTGATGCTGATCATGCTGTTCGCAGTCGAGCTCGGCTGGCTGCCTTCCGGTGGCCGCGGTCCGACGACCGAACTGTTCGGCATCCCGGTGAGTTTTCTCTCCTGGGAGGGCATCCGGCACCTGATCCTGCCGGCCGTCAATCTTGCGCTGTTCAAGCTCGCGTTGATCATCCGCCTCGCCCGCGCGGGCACGCGCGAGGCGCTGCTGCAGGACTACGTAAAATTCGCCCGCGCCAAGGGCCTGAGCGAGGCGCGTGTGGTCTGCGTGCACGTGGCGAAGAACATCATGATCCCCATCGTTACGGTAATCGGCCTGGAGTTCGGCTCGGTGATCGCGTTCGCTGTCGTCACCGAGTCGATTTTCGCCTGGCCCGGCATGGGCAAGCTGCTCATCGACTCGATCAACGTACTCGACCGGCCGGTGATCGTCGCCTACCTGATGGTCATCGTAAGCCTGTTCATCCTGATCAACCTCGCCGTGGACATCATCTACTCGCTGCTCGATCCGCGCGTGCGCATCGGCGAGGCTAAAACCTAGCTCATGCAACGCGAACAAACGCCCTTGCGGCGCATCGCCGCCGACTTCGCCCGTAGCAAGCTTGCGCTCGCCGGGCTGGGGATGCTCGCGCTGATCCTGCTCGTTGCCTTGTTCGCGCCGCTGGTCTCGCCGCAAAATCCTTACGATTTGGCGCAACTGGATGTGCTTGATGCCCGCCTGCCGCCCGGATCAAGGTCGGAAAGCGGTTTGACTTTCTGGCTCGGCAGCGACGGTCAGGGCCGCGACATTCTGTCCGGTATTTTCTACGGTCTGCGCATCAGCCTGACGGTCGGCGTCGCCAGCACCTTGTGCGCAGTGATTATCGGCCTCGCCGTGGGCCTCGCGGCAGCCTATTTCGGCGGACGCACCGACGGCGTCATCATGCGCCTGGTCGACATCCAGTTGTCGTTTCCCTCGATCCTGATCGCCCTCGTCCTGCTCGCCCTGCTCGGGCAAGGGATAGGAAAGACGATCTTCGCGCTGATCATGGTGCAATGGGCATACTATGCGCGCACCGTACGTGGCACAGCGCTGATAGAGCGCAAAAAGGCGTACATCGAGGCGGCCATTTGTCTGGCGTTGCCGCCGGCGCGCATCGTGTTTCGCCACCTGCTGCCCAATTGCCTGCCGCCGCTCTTCGTCATCGCCACGGTGCAGGTGGCGGCGGCGATCGCGCTGGAGGCCACCTTGTCCTACCTCGGTATCGGCGTCCCCATTACCGAGCCCTCGCTCGGCCTGTTGATCAAGAACGGCTTCGACTACATGCTCTCGGGCAAATACTGGATCAGCTTCTTCCCCGGCGTCGCCCTGCTGCTGACCATAGTCAGCATTAACCTGGTCGCCGACCAGCTGCGCGATGTGCTCAACCCGCGGCTGCAGAAATGACCGAGCCCGCTCTGCGCGTAGAAGACCTGCGCACCCACTTCCACGCCCGTCAAGGCATCGTGAAGGCGGTGGAAGACGTGAGCTTCTCGGTGGCACCTGGAAAGATACTCGGCTTGGTGGGCGAATCCGGCTCGGGCAAGTCCGTGACCGGCTTTTCCATCATAGGCCTGGTCGATCCGCCCGGGCGCGTGGTAGCCGGGCGGATCCTGCTTGGCGGGCGCAACCTGCTCGGGCTGGCGCCGGAGGAAATGCGCAGAATCCGCGGCAACCGCATCGCCATGATCTTCCAGGATCCGATGATGACGCTGAACCCGGTGCTGCGGATCGACACCCAGATGATAGAGGCGGTGCAAGCGCACGCCGACGTCGGCCGCGCAACGGCGCGTGAACGCGCGCGCAACGCGCTCGCGCGCGTCGGCATCGCTTCGCCCGATGAGCGGCTGCTGGCCTACCCGCACCAGTTCTCCGGCGGCATGCGCCAGCGCGTAGCCATCGCCATCGCCCTGCTGAACAAGCCCGAACTGATCATCGCCGACGAGCCGACCACGGCGCTGGACGTCACCATACAGGGGCAGATCCTGTTCGAGATGCAGAAACTCGCGCGCGAGTCCGGCACCGCCCTTATCTGGATCACCCACGATTTGTCGGTGATTGCGGGGCTGGCCGACGAAATCTCGGTCATGTACGCAGGACGCATCGTCGAACAGGGCAGCGTCGATCAGGTGCTCGATGCGCCGCTGCATCCCTATACGCAGGGACTGATAGCCTCGGTACCCAGCCGCAACCGCAGGGGCGAGCCGCTGCAGCAGATTCCTGGCATGACGCCCTCGCTGCTCGACCCCGCTCCCGGCTGCGCCTTCCGCGAACGCTGCGCGCGTGCAGACAGCACCTGCGCAGACGATCCTCCCATGTCCAGCCCTGTCGCCGGCAGGCAGGTGCGTTGCTTCCATCCCTTGACCGCATGAGCGTGCTGCCTTCGCCTTTGCTCGAACTGCGCGGCACATCCAAGCGCTTCATCAAGACTCTGGACAGCGCCGCAAAGCTAGCCAATCTGCTTGGCGCCAAGGCACGCGAAGAAATCGTGCACGCGGTGGATGCGGTCGATCTTGCGGTGAGTGCGGGCGAAGTCGTAGGCCTGGTGGGTGAATCCGGCTGCGGCAAGTCCACGTTGGCGCGCATCGCCGCGGGCCTGCTCGAGCCTTCCGCGGGCACGCGCCTGTGGCGCGGCGAAGAAGTTGCGCGCCTGCCCGCTGCGAAGCAGCGCGCCATCCGGCTCGAGATTCAGATGGTCTTCCAGGATCCCTATGCCTCGCTCAATCCGCGCATGCGCGTGGCCGATATCGTCGGCGAGGCGCCGGTGGTGCACGGTTTGATAGGGCAGCGCGAACAGAAGGAGTATGTGGCAGAGGTACTCGCGCGAGTCGGCCTCGATGCCTCGCTCCTCAACCGTTTTCCGCACCAGTTCTCCGGCGGGCAGCGCGCGCGCATCGGCATCGCGCGCGCGCTGGCAGTCAGGCCCAGGTTCCTGATATGCGACGAAGCCGTGGCGGCACTCGATGTTTCGATCCAGGCGCAGGTGCTCAATTTGTTCATGCGGCTGCGCGAGGAACTCGACCTTACCTACCTTTTCATCAGCCATGACCTCGGCGTGGTGCAGTACCTTTCGGACCGCGTGCTGATCATGTATCTGGGGCGTGTCGTCGAGGCAGCCGCCACCGCCGAGATCTATGCCAGAGCCAATCACCCCTACACCCTGGGACTGCTGGCGGAAGTGCCGCGCCTGGATTTGCGCCGGAAGAACTTCGTTTCGATCAAGGGCGAGATCCCTACGCCATTGGACCCGCCGCCGGGCTGCCATTTCCACCCGCGCTGCCCGCGCGCCATGCCGCGGTGTAGAATCGATCAGCCGCGCTTGCGCGAAATCGCGCCGCTGCATTTCTCCGCCTGCCACCTGAACGACGATGGTTAGGCGGCCAACGGATGTCATGTTGGGTACTCTTGATCATGAACCGAGCAGCAAAATGAATCAAACGACAAATTCCCCGGTCACGCCGGAAACATTCGCCTTGATCGAGCGCCTGATCGGCTTCGACACCACCAGCCGCGACTCCAATCTCGGCCTGATCGAGTGGACGCGGGATTACCTCAAGGGTCATGGAATAGCGTCGCGCCTAACCTACGACGCCGGCGGCAACAAGGCGAACCTGTTCGCCACCGTCGACAAGGGTAACAAGCCCGGCATCGTGCTCTCCGGCCATACCGACGTGGTGCCGGTGGACGGTCAGGACTGGGCGAGCGATCCGTTCAAGGCGACGGCAAAAGCCGACAAAATCTACGGCCGCGGCGCCTGCGACATGAAGAGCTATCTCGCCGTGGTGCTGGCGATGGCGCCGCGCTTCGCCGCGGCGGATCTGAAGGCGCCGATCCATTTCGCCCTGTCCTACGACGAGGAGGTGGGTTGCGTCGGCGCACGCGGCCTGCTCGAGGACCTGGCGCGCAACGGCATCCGCCCGGCCGGCGCCGTCATCGGCGAGCCCACCGGCATGCGCCCTGTGATCGCGCACAAGGGCAAGCGCTCTTACCAGTGCTGCGTGCACGGCAAGGAGGCGCATTCGGCGCTCACTCCCCAGGGCGTCAACGCAATCGAATACGCCGCGCGCATCATCACCTACATCCGCCACATGGCCGAACGCATGCAAGCCTGTGAACCGCGCGACCATGGTTTCGACGTGCCTTTCACCACGTTGCAGACCGGCGTGATCTCGGGCGGCACCGCCGGCAACATCGTGCCGCGCGAATGCATTTTCCAATTCGAATTCCGCTATCTGCCCGGCGCCGATCCCGATGCGCTGGAGCGGGAAATCAAGGACTACGCCGAGCGCGTGATCCTGCCGGAGATGCAAAGGACGGACCCCGATACCGGCATCAGCTTCGAAACCAGGGCCGAGATCCCGGGGCTGGACACCGGCGAAGCGGAGGAGGTCACTCGGCTTGCGCAAGCCCTGTCGCGCGACAAGTCCGCGTCCAAGGTCGCCTACGCGACGGAGGGCGGGTTATTTCAGCGCGCCGGCATTCCCGCGGTCATTTGCGGCCCGGGCTCGATTGAACAGGCACATAAACCGGACGAATACGTGACACTGGAACAAGTGGCGCTATGCGAATCCTTCATGCAGCGGCTGCTCAAGCAGATGTGCGCCGGCTAGCCCAGGGCTTGCATGCGTAGCCCAAAAAAACAAACGGGACGCTTTTGGCGTCCCGCTTGTTTTGCAGTGGTGAGTGAAAGCTACTCGGCCACGGCCTCTTCCACCACCCGCTTCGTGAGTTTTTCGCGGATGCGCGCCGACTTTCCGGAACGGTCGCGCAGGTAATAGAGCTTGGCACGGCGCACGTCGCCTTTGCGCTTGACTTCGACCGAGGCGATCAGCGGAGAATAGGTTTGGAACGTCCGCTCCACGCCTTCGCCCGCGGAAATCTTGCGCACGATGAAGGAGGAGTTGAGGCCGCGGTTGCGCTTGGCGATAACCACGCCTTCGTACGCTTGCACGCGCTTGCGCTCGCCCTCGACCACGTTGACGTTCACGATCACGGTGTCGCCGGGGGCGAATACCGGAACAGTCTTGCCCAGGCGCGTGATTTCTTCGTGTTCCAGCTTTTCTATCAGGTTCATGACGCAACTCCTTGTATCATCGGAGGCCGCCGCAAATTTATTTTGCAACGGCTTATTAAATATTCTCTTCCCGCTTGAATTCCTCAAGCAACTTCGCTTCTTCCGCGCTCAAGGCGCGCCTTGCCAGCAAATCCGGCCGTCTCAGCCAGGTCCTGCCCAGCGCCTGCTTCAGGCGCCAGCGTTCGATCTCGGCGTGGTTGCCGGAGAGCAGCACCGGGGGCACACGCTCGCCAGCATACTCCTCGGGCCGGGTGTAATGCGGACAATCCAGCAATCCGCTCACAAACGAATCCTGCGCCGCCGAATCCCCGTCGCCCAGCACGCCGGGCAACTGCCTCACGACCGCGTCGATCAGCACCATCGCCGCCAATTCCCCACCGGATAGCACATAGTCTCCGATCGATATTTCCTCGTCGACCACGCGGCGGATCAGCCTTTCGTCCACGCTCTCGTAGCGTCCGCACAGCAACACCGCACCGGGCCCGGCCGCGAGTTCCATCACTTTGCCGTGATCGAACACCCTGCCCTGCGGCGTAAGGTATATCACCTTGCGCCCACTTCCGGCGATTCGGCCTTTGGCCGCAGCTATCGCCTGTTCCAGCGGCTCTGCCAGCATCACCATGCCGGGCCCGCCGCCATACGGCCGGTCGTCCACGGCGCGGTAGTTGTCGCTGGTGAAGTCGCGCGGATTCCACAACTCCAGACTGTAGCGCGCCGTCTTCAGCGCGCGGCCGGTGATCCCCGATTCAGTGAGCGCCGCGAACATCTGCGGAAACAGCGTCACGCAATCGAAGTGGATCACCAGTCCAACTCCCACTCCACCCGGATCCGGCCTTGGGCCATTTCCACCCGGCGCACCACCTGCTCGACGAAAGGCAGCAGGCGTTCGGTCTCGCCAGCAACAACACGCATCACCGGATGCGCGCCGTTATCGAAAAGTTCGGCTACCTCGCCGAGCTCCTCGTCCTTCACATTCACCACTTTCAGGCCGACCAGGTCGGCCCAGTAAAATTCATTGTCCGCGCTATGCGGCAGCGCCTCGCGCTCGACCGCAACCTCGCTGCCCTTCAGGGCCAGCGCCGCATCGCGCTCCACGCAACCCTCGAAGCGCGCCACCAGACTGGCTCCATGCTGCAAGGTGCTCTGTGCAACTTTCAGTTCGCGCCAGTCACCGTTCCTGCCCACCCACCACGACGGGTAAGCAGTCAAACTGTCGGGATCCGCGCTATAGGGCTCTATCCTGACCCAGCCCTTGAGGCCGTAGGGGGCGACGATCCGCCCCATCACGATGAGCCGCGGCTTACGCGGCGGCTGCGACAGTACCGGCGACCTTCTTGCCAAACTGCTTGACCAGCCGTGCAACCGTGGGGGAAGGCTTGGCGCCTTTGCCCTGCCAGAAGCTCAGCCGATCCATGGCGACACGCAGGTTCTCACGGCCCTCGGGCGCCTTGGGATCGTAGAAACCGACGCGCTCGATGAACTTGCCACCAGCGGCCCGGCGCGAGTCCGCCACGACGATGTTGTAGAAGGGGCGCTTATGCGCGCCACCGCGGGCTAGGCGAATCACAACCATGTTCTTGTCCCGAAACTCAAAAAAGAGCGCGATTCTACGATGATTTAGTACTCATTGGCAAGGGCTTTGTTGAGGCGGATTCATTTGGACGATCGTGGATTTTTCCAAGTTTTCAAGGAAATACCGTTGGCTGCTGGGCCGCCATTCGATTCGCGTGGAAGTCGGGATCTTCCGGCGCGACAGCGGAGCACCACACTGTTTCCGGTCAAGATGGAGCATTCCCCTAGCGCATGCCCGGTATCATTCCCTTCATCCCGCGCATCATCTTCGCCATTCCGCCCTTCTGCATCTGCTTCATCATTTTCTGCATCTGCTCAAACTGCTTCAACAGGCGATTGACCTCTTGCACCTGCACGCCGGCGCCGGCGGCGACGCGGCGCTTGCGCGTCGCCTTCATCAATTCCGGATGCGCGCGTTCCTGCCGCGTCATCGAGTTGATGATGCCCTCAGTGCGGCGCATCTGCTTCTCGCCCATGTCGGCCGACTGCGCCTGCGCCGCCTGCGCCAGCTGTGCCGGCAGTTTGTCTATCATGGAGGAGAGCCCGCCCATCTTGCGCATCTGGCCGATCTGCTGCTTAAAATCCTCCAGATCGAAACCCTTGCCGCGCTTCAACTTGTCGGCAAGTTTCTGCGCCTCATCGACATCGACGCTTTTGCGCGCCTCCTCCACCAGCGACAGCACATCGCCCATGCCGAGGATGCGTGCCGCCATGCGCTCCGGATGAAACGCTTCCAATGCGGCGAGTTTCTCGCCCACGCCGGCGAATTTGATCGGCTTGCCGGTGACCTGCCGCACCGACAGCGCCGCGCCGCCGCGCGCGTCGCCATCGAGCTTGGTCAACACCACGCCGGTGAGCGGCAATGCATCGCTGAAGGCCTTGGCCACGTTGACCGCGTCCTGGCCCTGCATCGCGTCGACCACAAACAGGGTTTCGGCGGGGCTGAGCGCGGCATGCAACTGCGTAATCTCCTGCATCATCGCCGCATCGATCGCCAGACGGCCGGCGGTATCGACGATGAGCACGTCGTTGTAGTGCTTCTTTGCGTAATCGAGCGCCGCCAAAGCAATTTCCTGCGGATTTTGGCCGGGCGCCGATTCGAAGAAATCGACCTGCAGCTGGCCGGCTATGGTGCGCAATTGCTCGATCGCGGCCGGGCGGTAGACGTCGCAGCTCGCGAGCAATGGCTTCTTCTTCTGCTCGGCAAGGAACCTGGCCAGCTTGCCGCTGGTGGTGGTCTTGCCCGAGCCCTGCAGGCCGGCCATGAGGATCACTGCGGGCGGGGTGACTGCAAGGTCGAGCGCTGCGTTTTCCCCGCCCATCAGGACGGCCAGTTCGCGCTGCACCACGCCCACCAGGGCCTGGCCCGGCGTAAGGCTGCCTATCACCTCCTCGCCCATCGCCTTTTGCTTCACCGCGGCGATGAAATCCTTCACCACCGGCAGGGCGACGTCGGCCTCGAGCAGCGCCATGCGCACCTCGCGCAGCGCGTCGGCGACGTTGGCTTCGGTCAGGCGTGCCTCGCCCCGCAGGGTCTTGATGACCCTGGACAAACGGTTGGTCAGGTTATCTAGCATTCTGTAGTGTAAAATTTGGGCATGGCCGAGATTCTACTCTATGCCCTCACCACTCTCCTATACGCGCTGCTGGGGCTGCATTTCTGGCGCACGCGCTGGACCGGCGGAGGCAAAGCGGCGGACGCGGCCCAAAGTACCGGTATCGTTTCCTTGGAGCGCGTGGCCATACTCGCCCCGTTCCTGCTGCATACCTACCTGCTCTACACCGGCCTTTTCGCCGCGGCCGAGCTGCGCTTCGGTTTTTCCCAAGCCCTTTCGGTGACACTGTGGCTGACCGTGCTGATCTACTGGGTGGAGAGCCTGATCTACGACGTCAAGGGCATGCAGGCACTGGTGCTGCCGCTTGCGGCCGTGTGCGCGCTGCTGCCGGCGTTCTTTCCAGGACCGGAGACGCCGGCCTATGCGCAGACTTTTGTATTCAGAATCCATCTGCTGGTCGCCATGCTCGCCTACAGCCTGTTCACCATCGCCGCGCTGCACGCCACCCTGATGACGGTGCTGGAGCGGCGCCTTCACGGCGGCAAGCATGCCGGGCCCGCCGAATCGCTCTCCGGGCCTTGGGCTTCGCTGCCTCCGCTGATGACGTTGGAAGCGCTGCTGTTTCGCATCCTCATCCTCGGCTTCGTCCTGCTGAGCCTGACGCTGGGTTCCGGCTTCGTGTTTTCGGAGGAATTGTTCGGCAAAGCAGCGCGGTTCAATCACAAAACGGTGTTTGGCATCCTCTCCTGGATTATCTTTGCCACGCTTCTGGTCGGCCGCTACGGTTGGGGCTGGCGCGGCCGCACTGCGCTGCGCTGGACGCTCGCCGGATTCGTCGCGCTGGTGCTCGCCTACGTCGGCAGCATGTTCGTTCTCCAAGTTATTCTCGGACGGGTGTAGGTATCCAATTGCGAAGCATCGTGCGTAGTATGTGGTATGCCGCCTGCAGAGTATGGGACGCATCGGCCGAGTTTGCGCCGCGCCGGGCGCAATCCATCCGGCGCTCTTAGCGCCTGGCGCCAGGCGCAGCACTTTATGGACGACATCCCCTTATCGGCACAGTTCGGCGCACTGATAGTCATGCTGCTGCTATCGGCGTTCTTCTCGCTCGCGGAAACCAGCATGATGGCGCTCAACCGCTATCGGCTGAAGCACATGGTCAAGCAGGGTCATCGCGGCGCGAAGCTGGCACATGCGCTGCTCGCCAGAACTGACCAGCTCCTTGGCGTAATCCTGCTCGGCAATACCCTGGTGGCTGCCGGCGCGGCGACCCTCGCCGCGATGATCGCGCACCAGCTGCTGGGCGAATACAAGTGGGTTCCCGGGGTGAGCGCAATCGCGATCACGCTTGCTCTGCTGATATTCTCCGAAATCACGCCCAAGGTGATCGGCGCCGCGCACGCCGAGCGCATCGCATTTGCAGTGAGCTACGTGCTCACCCCGATGCTGAAACTCCTCTACCCGGTGGTATGGTTCGTCAATCTGTTCGTATCCGCGCTGCTGATGCTGCTGCGGTTCAAGCCACCCGCAGGCGGCGAGCCGCAACGCCTTAGCGCCGAGGAGCTGCGCTCTCTGGTTCTCGAGGCCGGGCACTTTATCCCAAAGAAGCACCGCAGCATCCTGGTCAACCTGTTCGATCTCGAGCGCATCACGGTGGAGGACGTGATGAGGCCACGCGCACAGATCGAAGCGGTCGATCTTGAGGCGCCGATCGAGCGTATTGCCGAGCAACTCGCCACCAGCTACCACACGCGGCTGCTGGTGTACCGCAACGAACTCGGCAACATTGCCGGCATTCTGCATTTGCGCAAAGTGCTGGCGCTGATGCGCGATGGCGATTTGGAACGCGACAAGCTCGCCGAACTGCTGACCGAACCCTATTTCGTTCCGGCGAGCACGCCGCTATTCGCGCAGCTGCAGTACTTTCAGGAAAATCACCAGCGCTTCGCGCTGGTGGTGGACGAGTATGGCGAGCTGCAGGGGCTGATGACGCTGGAGGACATTATCGAGGAGATCATCGGCGAATTCACCACCACCGCCCCTTCCGTCGCCACCATTCGCGCCTGGGACAATAACGACAGTGCGCTGGTGGAGGGTGCAAGCTCCTTGCGCGAGCTCAATCGCAAGCTGGGTCTGGCACTGCCACTGGGCGGACCTAAAACCTTGAACGGCCTGATCCTGGAACATTTCCAGGACATCCCCGAGGCCGGCGTCAGCCTGAAGATCACCGACGTGCCCATGGAAATTGTGCAGACCCAGGACCGCGTGGTAAAGACGGTGCGCCTGTTCAAACCCAAAGCGGCTAAGCTTCCGGCGACGGAAAAATTCTGAAACTGCCCAAAGCATGCCGGGGCCTGCTTCATCACGCGGAAAAGAGGCAGAAATACATCTATCTTCAAAGTATTAGATCAATAACCTCAGCCTTTACAAAACCCCATTGGCGGTGCATCATCACCGGCAGCGCATCATGATGAATGCACCGGCAATACACTAGGCACTAGGCGCCGTCGGAAGCCTGGGAGGAATACATGGTCACAGCCACAGCGGCAAAAGACAGGATCAAGGACTTCACCTTCAACTGGGAGGGGAAGGACAAACAGGGCAAGGTCGTCAAGGGAGAGTTGCGCGCCCAAGGCGAGGCCGTGGTCAATGCGACCCTGCGTCGGCAAGGCATCCTGGTAACCAAAGTGAAGAAGCAGCGCGTCGGCGGGGGCGGCACCGTCTCCGAGAAAGACGTCGCGCTGTTTACGCGCCAGCTCGCCACCATGATGAAAGCCGGCGTGCCGCTGTTGCAGTCTTTCGACATCGTCGGCAAGGGGCACAGCAATCCCGCGGTTGCGAGGCTGCTGATGTCGATCAAGACGGACGTCGAGACCGGCTCCAGCCTGACCCAGGCATTTCGCAAATTTCCGCTGCATTTCGACCCCCTGTTCTGCAACCTGGTAGGCGCTGGCGAGCAGGCCGGCATTCTGGAATCGCTGCTCGACCGCCTGGCGACCTACCAGGAGAAGACCCTGGCGATCAAGTCCAAGATCAAGTCCGCGCTGTTCTACCCCGTCGCGATTATCGCGGTCGCCTTCATCATCACTGCGGTCATCATGATCTTCGTGATCCCCGCGTTCAAACAGGTGTTCAGCAGCTTCGGCGCCGACCTGCCAGCGGCGACCCTGATTGTGATGGGAATATCAGACGTCTTCGTCGCGTACTGGTACATCATCTTCCCGTTGATCTTCGGCGGCGTGTACGGTTTCATGTATGCGTGGAAGCGTTCGCTCGCGGTGCAGATCTTCATGGACAAACTCCTGCTCAAGGCACCGGTCTTCGGCCACCTGATACGCATTTCGACCATCGCACGCTGGACACGCACGCTCTCGACCATGTTTGCGGCCGGCGTGCCGCTGGTGGAGGCGCTTGATTCCGTAGGCGGCGCCGCCGGCAACTACGTCTACCTGGTCGCGACCAAGAAAATCCAGCAGGCCGTCAGCACCGGCTCCAGCCTCACGGCAGCCATGACCGAAACTGCCGTATTCCCGAGCATGGTGATCCAGATGGTGCAGATCGGAGAGGAATCGGGCGCGCTCGACGGCATGCTGTCCAAGGTTGCCGATTTTTTCGAGTCCGAAGTGGACGATGCCGTGGAGGCGCTGTCCAGTCTGATGGAACCGATCATCATGGTGGTGCTGGGTACGTTGATCGGTGGTATGGTGATCGCGATGTACCTGCCCATCTTCAAACTCGGTGCCGTTGTCTAGCGCGAAAGGGAGAGAGACGGCGGGAACGGCAGCGGAGCGTCCGACCCGCGTGGCCTTCTCCGCGCTCCACCCTTCCCCCGGCATATGGCGTCCCTAGCGGCCATGGCCCATCCCGCGGTATTTCCCTGGCTCTGCCTCGTAGTAGGGCTATGCATTGGATCGTTTCTGAACGTGGTGATTTATCGCCTGCCCAAGATCATGCAACGCGACTGGGAGGTTCAGTGCGCCGAGCTGCGCGACGAGAAGCCCCCCGAACAGGAACCCTTCAGTTTGGCCCGGCCGCGTTCGCGCTGTCCCGCCTGCGCGCACCCGATCACAGCGCTACAGAACATCCCGCTCGTGAGCTATGTCGCGCTTGGCGGCAAGTGCGCTGCCTGCGGCGCGCGTATCAGCCCGCGCTATCCGCTGATCGAGGCCTTGAGCGGACTCGCGGGCGCCTACGCGGCCTGGCACTTCGGCTTCGGCCTCGCCGCATTCGCGGCGATGGCGTTTCTGTGGTGCATGATCGCACTTACTTTTATCGATTTCGACACCCAGTTGCTGCCCGACTCGATCACGCTGCCGCTGGTCTGGGCCGGACTCATGCTCAATCTCGGCGGCACTTTTGCCGACCTCAGCTCGGCGGTGATCGGAGCGGCAGCCGGATACCTCTCGCTGTGGAGCGTGTATTGGGGCTTTCGCATCGCCACCGGCAAGGAAGGCATGGGGTTTGGCGACTTCAAGCTGCTCGCCGCGATCGGCGCCTGGCTCGGATGGCAGATGCTGCCGCTGGTGGTACTCGCCTCCTCTCTAGTCGGTGCCGTCGCGGGCATCGCGCTCATGCTGTTCGCCAGGCACGGGCGTAACGTGCCGATTCCGTTCGGCCCCTACCTCGCCGTGGCCGGCGTGGTCGCCCTGTTCTGGGGCAAGCCGCTGACGCACGCATATCTTAACTTGCTTTAACAGGCTGTTGAAAAGCGCTTCCAGGACAGGATAATGCGTCACATCACGATCCGGTTTCGGAGGAAAGCGTTTTTCAATAGTCCTGACTTGGGGAATATAAAAGGGGGCTCCGCACCCGTCTTCAACATCGTGATAGCGCATGTGGTCACGTTCACGCGCGGGGCAGGGTTATACCGATGCCCTATGTCGTAGGCCTGACTGGCGGCATAGGCAGCGGCAAGAGCGCCGCGGCGCAGGTGTTTGCCGAACTGGGAGCGACGGTCATCGACACGGACGCCATTGCGCACGAACTCACCGCACCCGGCGGAGCCGCTATCGAACCTATCCGCGCCGCCTTTGGCCAAGATTGCATCACCGACCAGGGCTCGCTAGCGCGCCCGCGGATGCGCGAGTTGGTATTCGCCGATGCCGCAAAAAAGCGCCTGCTCGAGGCTATCCTGCACCCGCTAATTCGCGCAAACTCGAACGCGTTGGTGCAGACCGCACGCGGACCGTATGTAATCCTGATGGTGCCGCTGCTGATCGAGTCGCGCGACTACCGCGGACGCTGCCAGCGCATTCTGGTAGTGGACTGCCCAGAAGAGTTGCAGATCGAACGCGTCATCGCGCGCAGCGGGATTTCCGCAGAGCAGGTGCGTGCGATCATGGCGGCGCAGGCAACGCGCGCGGTGCGCCTCGCGGCTGCCGACGATGTGATCGACAACAGCGGCCACCCGGCGCAATTGCGCCGCCAGGTCGAAGCGCTGCACCAGCGCTATCTGCAGCTCGCCGCAGACGGATGAAGTTGTAAATTGCTCACAAATCGGTCAGAATCTTCAAAACCAGGCTCTACTTTGGAGGACTAGCGCGATAGTGATCACTTACGAATATCCCATCAACGAGCGGATCCGCACGCTGCTGCGCCTGGAGGATCTGTTCGATCGTGCGCGTTTCTTCCTCGCACGCCAGGATGCCCTTGATCACCACGCCGCGCTGCTCACGCTGTTCGAGATTCTCGAAGTCGCGGGCCGCGCCGACCTGAAGTCCGACCTGCTGCAGGAACTGGAACGGCAAAAACAAGTGCTGCTCTCGTTCCGCAACAACCCGGAAATCTCCGAGGAAGCGCTGAACCAGGTTATCTCCGAAATCGAACAGTCGAGTTCGGCGCTTTTCAGCATGACCGGCAAGGTCGGCCAGTACTTGCGCGAGAATGAATGGCTGATGTCGATCAAGCAACGTACCGGCATTCCAGGCGGCGTGTGCGAATTCGACCTGCCCTCCTACCACTTCTGGCTGCATCGCGATTCCGGCTCGCGCGCCTTCGACTTGCACGGCTGGATCAACCCGCTGTATCCGCTGCGCGACGCTTCAGCGATCGTGCTGCGGCTGCTGCGCGAGAGCGGCAAACCGTCCAAAATCGTCGCCCAGCAAGGCCTGTTTCAGCAGATGCTCGGCGGCAGGGTAGTGCAGATGGTGGGAATCCGCCTGCCGCAAGCGTCGGAATTCATTCCGGAGATCAGCGCGAACAAGTATGCGCTCAACATCCGCTTTACAGTATTTGGCGACGATGTGCGTCCGCACACCAGCACTTCGAATGTGGAATTCGAACTTACCCTGTGCAACCTCTAGGCTCGTTCGATAACGTCCAGTAACGTCCGGACGTTTCACCTGAAGCACGCTTTTCCCTCTGTAAACTTGTTTTATCCCGTCCGTTGGCATACAGTTGCAGCCAAGGGTTTGCGCGATGCTACGTGAGTAGCTGGCATCAAGTGAGTAGCTAGACCCGGAAAAATGCATGACCGTGCAATTTCAGGAAGAAGGCTATGGGTACGCTTACTGATATACAAATTCGCAACTGGATTAGAGCGCGTGCACCGGTCGCAAAATCGGACGGCGACGGGCTGACGTTCACGCTTTCTGCGGGCGGGACCTCGAGCTGGGTACTCCGATATCGCCTCCACGGGAAACAACGGGAACTTACGCTCGGCCGCTATCCCGATACGACGCTGAGCGATGCGCGCAAACTTGCCACCGCGAAGCGCGCGGCAGTGCAACAGGGCACCGACGTTGCCCGCGAGAAGCAGAGATCAATCCAGGAGGCGACGCATGCGTGGACGTTCAAGCGACTGGCTGAGGATTACCTGGCCCGAGCTGCGAACAATTTATCTCCGCTCACGATCAGCGGACGCCGCCAGCAGTTACGCGACTACGTGCTGGGCCGCATCGGTCACCTGCCGGCAAAGGAAGTCGCGCCGTCCGATATTGTGGACATCGTCGAACGTTCCGGACATAAGTCGCTGCACGTTGCGCGGCTGGTGTTGATCACGATCCGCGAGATTTACGCGCACGGCGTGGCGCGGCACGTTGTCGAAGCGAATCCCTGCACACATATCCAGGCCAAGGCCATCATCGGCGCACCGCCGAGCAGACGCGCTCGGATCATGCTGTCGGACGACGAATTGGGCGCAATGCTACCCGCCTTGCCTGGCATCGGGCGCAGCAACGAGTTGGCGGTCAAGGTTCTGCTCGCCACCTGCACCCGCATCGGAGAATTGACGCGCGCCGAATGGTCGCACGTCGACTTCGAACGCAAGGAATGGACGATACCGCCAGAGCATGCGAAGAACGGCAAGCAATTTGTAATCCCGCTGACCAATCAGACGGCCGAGTGGTTCATGGAACTAAAGCTTCTCGCATTCAATTCCAAGTATGTGCTGCCGATTCGCATACGGCAGAACGGGCGGGAGGGCGATGCGCCAATGGAAGCGACCAGCCTGAATGCCGCGATCAACCGCATGTGCGAAACCTTGGGGGACAAGTGCCGCCGATTCACGCCGCACGATCTAAGATCAACCGCACGAAGCCACCTTGCCGTGCTCGGTGTCGATGTGCTTATCGCCGAACGCTGTCTCAATCATTCGCTTGGCGGATTAGTTGCCGTCTATGACAAGCACGACTATATGGCGGAACGGCGTAAAGCCTTGACGCTCTGGAGCAACAAAATCCGGGCGATTGAAAAAGGCGCGCAGTTGGTACCGCTTAAGCTGGTTGCTTCGGGTAGATAGATTAGTGGCTCGCTGCGCCTGCCAGGATTCGAACCCACGACCTCTTGGTTCGTAGGCGCAAACCGCTCCAGTGAAACGTTGAAATATCAGTTACTTGTAACGCTTGCCAACCTTCATTTCAGGCTCATCCTGTCACAGTTATGGCACAGTCAATTTTAGCGGGGCACAAGAGCAGTTTCGAGACTTTAACCACTGCCCTACCCTGGCAATTTAGGGAACCTTATGAGGAAATCGCGATGTTCTAAATGCCCCCTGTCGACCACCTCCAAATGTGGGCGCTGGCAATACGGTAGCTATTCACGTGCATCACTTAAGGTCAAGACACACGGGCTCCATGGAGGCGATTATCTTCGGGTCGGTTACCGGCTGAGGCATCGGCCGCGGATTAGCTCTTGCTTCTGCTCTCAATTGGCGCATGGGCGTCAGCTTGACTGATTTGACATCCACGTGACGTTGACCGTTCCGGAGCGCTATCGTAACAACACCACCCGGCCCGGCCATCACCTTTGTTCCGCAGCCACCAACACTAATCAGCATCTCCATGTAGCTGTCGGAGGTCAAATTTTTGACAATTACCGATGTTGGGGTGGTCTGAACATCGAAGACAGGAGGCGACGCTAGCGAGATTGCTGGAACCAACAGGATTGCGAGGACAAAATGTTGTAGAGCAGCTTTCATCGGTGACCTTACTAGGGGCGTCGAAGATACATAGCGTGTAGGTCACCAGCGCAGAGCGTCCTTATCACGTTGCAGTCCGACGGATTGCAGGGTTATACGTAGCGCGATTTCGGAGCATCTTCACTTAGGCATAGCCTGCCAGGAAACAGCTGCGTGCTTGCCGTTGCCTTTCTTTAATGCGCGACGGTCAATCATCTTCGCTTCAAACTCGAAATCTTCAGTGATCCTTACCACCAGCAGTATGCTGAAATGTCCAGCGCGCTTCACCTGAACAGTTTCCGCGCGCTTTTCTGGCGAAATCGTCTTAATCTCGACGAAGTCATTTCCGAGTCTTCCGTCAGAGCCTTGGGCCATGGGCCGGTGTCGCTTTATACCGAATTTGATTTCTGCATAGAGCTCTCCTAACTCGCCCCATAGAGGGAGATAGCGGCCAGTGACTGCTTTGTATTCCATTGCCACATCAACAAGATTGTCAAAGACCTCGAGTATCTCTGGACTAGCGGAGGGAAACTCGGCTTGTCGTTCTTGCTCGTAGAGTTGTTGGTTGATCCAATCCCAACTGATCCACTCGCCGTCGTCCCAGATGCCCTCTGAGGGGTCGTGAAGCTCTCGGCCGGTCTTCGCACAGTGCATGGATTCTTCCTACGTATACCTTTGTTATCGGGAGACAGTTCTGCGCCCTGACTCCGACACGCGTTTCCTAATTCTCCATCGTGAATCGCAGTCAACGCATCTTTTTATCAGGTTTTCCATTGCGCGTTTGATGTTTCCATACAACACTGTTAAATAATAACCATCGACAGGTAGAAATCCTGGATGCAAGCTGAGCGCTTGATCGTCCGCTTTGCGGCAGCCTCAGCAGAGACTGGTAAGGCCGAATCCAGCCGAATGGAACGTAGAGGCACGAAAGCGTCACAGGTATTGCGTAAGTACTTGACTGCTCAGGTCCAGCAACAGGTTCGTAGGCGGGAATCGACGAATAGCAGTCTTTATTAGTCAGTCGCTTGTAGCGCTTGCCAATCTCGAATCCGAGCACATTCTGTCACAGTTATGGCACAGTCAATTTCATCGCGACACAAGTCCCATTTCGGGTCATGAACGGCTCAGGTATCCAATGCGTTAATTAGTGAATCTAACCCCAGGCGGCCTCTGTATTTTCTTGCTTCATCCGCATACATCCAGAAAAACGTGCGCTTGCCCTTATCCTTCTTGATGCACTGCACGACGCGCTTGGACGGCACAAAAAACACCTGTGGCAGGTTCCCGTTGTCCGGCCAACCATTGAGCCAGACATATGCGTACCAAAGGTTCTCATCATCCAGTTCAATTACAGTGCGGGGAGTGTCCCACAGATAAATCTCACCTTCCGTCTTCCGATTCTCATAAGCCTTTCTACCCGTCTTTACCTGTAGGCAAATCGCATGTCCACCCTTATCATTTGCAACGAGCAAATCGAAGTTTGGTGTTCCATGCCGAGGAATGGCAACTACAAGTCCAAAGCCTGACAGATATGCGGCGATGTAGTGTTCACCGCAGGCACCGGTAATGGTCGTCGCTGGCTTCTTGGCGGGCATGATGACCTTCGTATTGGAGTATTGGTTCGTCTGTCTATGAATAAAATCCGAACCGTCTTCCGCGTCCCAACCGTTCTAATAATCCTTGTTTGTCAGACTTTCTGCGCCATCCCGCAGCGACAGCACGTGTACCCAGTGAAACTAGAAACCTGCGTGTACCAACTCTTTGGAAGTGCACGACCGAGTTGTCATATCGCGTCGGACCGAAACTACCTGGCACGGGCAGATGAATCTTATCCATCGAATTGTTCCCAAACCACACGCTTCGGCTTTGTTCCGGCTGTCTGCGGTATTTCAATGTGATCTCCCCAAGCTTTTGATGGCGTGGGACATCCAGATAGGGGAATCCAAAATAGACGCGAGTACCACGACGGGCATCAAGCTGATTGCCAGGGTTGTTCTTTCCGCGATTCTTGTATAACTCGCCCGTCTCGATCCAAAAGCATCTGGCCTTTTCCCATCGCGCAAATTTGCGCATTTGCGCCAATGGCGCCGGTAACTTCTTCTGTTCGATTGCTCCAGTTCGATCGCGAACTCGCGGACGGTAGCGCCGCCGCAGCTGCTGATAGCTGCGAATGAATTTATGTTGTGCTGGATCCGCAGTTAACCAGGCAACGTCCCACCACTCGTCAAAACTCGAAGTAGGTGCAAACAGTTGTTTTTCATGTTTCCCAAGGGGTGAAGATAAGTTCATTCCAACCACGTGTTCGACGTTATTATCTAATCCACCGGAGGTTAGATTCGCCGACCCAATTACGAATCCAACACTTCTGATGCCGGTACGACCACTTTGGTCAAATACGTATGTCTTAGGATGAAAACTCGCAGCCGGCATCAGTCGTCGTTTTAGCAAGTTTTCGCCATCGTAGATCCGCACCTCAGAATTCTTCAACCGTTTGAGGAACCGGATCGCGTTGGGGTCCGTATGTCCGTAATCAATGCTTACGAGCCAAAGCTTTTCGGCCATTTTCCATGCACTGTTCGCCTTCGCGAGTATCGCATCGAGTTTCTTACACCCCGGTAGGCTTGCGTATGCGACCGCAATACGCACGCGATTAAATCTCGCCTTAACAGCTACGGCTTTAAGTACGTCACTAACACTCGCACCTGTGCCGAGAGCGCCATCCTGAAGAACCGAATATTGTTTGTACATTGGTTAGGTACCTATCTTTTCGAATTGGTGTTGATTGCCTTAGGCCATCAATGTGCAGCGGCAGCTCTGCGTACGGTCTTGTGTGAATCACTCCGAAGTAAAGTGGTATAGCGCTGATACAGTTCGAGTAGAAACGCGACGCGCGCAGCGTCGGAATCAAATGATTTCTTTCCGTAGGCCGCATCGACCGCCTGATCCAAGGCACGATGCGCCTGCACTAGAACCGGCGGCATGGTCAACGGGTCGTAGAGGTCCGCAAGCGACGAATTCGGGAGGTGTGCGCGTGCGTCAATTACGCCCTGCGATGCAGCTTCGATTGCTTTTGCTAGTTTGTTGCTGGGTCCGTCAGGCCAAGGGAAATTGTTGTAGACAATGTCCTTGGAGTATCGGTAGTCGCTCTTAAGTCTTCCGCTAAATTGTCGCGCCCATGCCATATGCATTTCGGATGATACGACCCCGAAGTGATACAGAGTGGCGCCGGATACCGTAAGGACTTGATCGTTGGCAATGAGCGACTGAGATACGAACCCAATTGGTATATATCGGCGTCTTTCAGAGGAGACCCGAGGAATAAGCAGATAGTCGCGGTCGGGCTGGGCCAGTTGGCAAAAAAGCGTCGGCGTAGCAGCGAACTTCCGGGTCGTCTCCGCCTTGCTTCTTAGCCGGAATTCGCGAACCTTCTCCACCCGTTCGACGACCTTAGGAAGACGCCGAAGCTCACCGGGATTGGCGTTCATCAGCCATAGGCACCATCGGTTGTATCCATTCAGAAACTCCTCCGCCCCCGTATAGGGCCGAAGGAAGCGAGCTGCATCTGGTTCTTCAGATAAGAACTGTTGCTTCTCTTCTTCGGTAAGGATCAGATGTCCGCCGTCGCGAGGCATACTTCCAAATCGCATAGCTGGAACAGCGCATATTGGAGCGCTTCGATTAAGCAGAAATACGTCCGGTGCGTCGAGGAGATAAGCATTTATGTTCTTTGCTTCTACGACGTGTGGCACACCGTCAATTGTTTCGTACTCAAAAATGTGTCGCTTTTCTGGCTCCGATTGCGCGAATCCAATTATTACGCAATGGACTGCGGCCACACCCTTCGCCTCGTTCGACCAGCGGAAGGTTCGGTGAGCGAATTGGATCTTCACGTGATATCGATGCATAAGCGGGGCCCAAAGCAAACCAACCTGTTCGCCCTGTGTGATCGAATTGGTTGAAACGAAACCAACACGAATCTGAGTCGAATCTATGAATTTGGCTGCCTTCCAGTACCAGCACGACACATAATCGAGCACGCCGTAGGCACGAAGATCGCCAAAGACTTCGGTCATGTCCTCGCGCTGCGAATCGCCCATCACCATTGCGCCAGAAAAGGGCGGATTGCTGATGATGTATGACAGTCGCTCGGCTGGAACTACATCATTCCAGTCCATCCGGAGGGCGTTACCTCGCACAATGTGCGGGGTGCAGGTTAATGGGATCCGGGCAAAGTAGAGACCAAATTCCTCAGATACCAGCGTGTTCATCTGGTGGTCGACCAACCACATTGCGACCTGCGCAATTTGCGCGGGCCAGTCCTCGATCTCGACGCCGTAGAATTGGTCAACGTCGAGTTGGAGCTCCTGGTGAATATCGATGAACCGGGAACCCGGCCCGCTGTGTACGGCGCGCAACACCTCAAGTTCGAGCTTTCGCAGCTCGCGATACGTGATGACGAGAAAGTTGCCGCAGCCACAGGCTGGATCGAAGAACGTGAGGCTGCGTAATTTCTTATGGAAATCGAACAGCCGGCTCTTGTTGCTCTTCACGCGGTCGAATTCGGCCCAGAGTTCATCGAGAAAGAGGGGCTTGATAAGTTTGAGGATGTTCTCCTCACTGGTGTAGTGCGCGCCGAGGTTGCGCCGCGATTTCTCGTCCATCACTGCTTGAAACAGCGCCCCAAAAATAGCGGGACTGACCGAGCCCCAATTCAGGGCGCAACAGTCGAGCAGCGTCGTGCGCATCTTGGCGTCGAACTGAGCAAGCGGCAGCGCTTCCTCGAACAGCCGGCCGTTGATGTAGTCGAAGGCGTTGATCTGCTCATCGAGATTCTTCTGGCGCCTATCCCGCGGCGTGTTGAGTACCTGGAATAGTTCAGCAAGCTTCGGGCCAAGATCGCTGCCGTCTTCGACGGTACGCGTATCGAGCCAATCGCGGAAACTCTGTTTGGGGAAGATGCCGGTATCGTCAGCGAAAAGGCAGAACACTAGCCGCACGAGGAACACTTCGAGCGGATGGCCGAGGTAGCCCGCCGCCCGAAGCTGGTCGTGCAGCCGCCCCATCTGCTCGGCCGCATGGATATTGACTGGATCCTGGGGCTTGATTTCCTGTGGCGCGTAGCCAGCGATGAAGCCGAAGAGCTTAATGCGCTTGTGTAGGTCGCGCAGGGGAAACTCGTGCTCGGCGGCCGTCTCAAGGTCGTACAGTCGCAATCGCGCGAAGTCCGACACGAGTACGTACTTCGGCAGGTCGCGGTCGGCGATTCCGGGAAAGTAGTCGATTGCCTGCTGAAAAGCCCGGTCGAGGTCCTCACCCTTCGATTTGTGCTCAACGACGAGCTTACCTTTCCAGAACGCGTCGATACGGCCACGTTTCGTGCCAAGCTTCTTTACCGGCTCTTCGAACGTGGCCACGCGCCGGCGCGGCACGCCGAAAACTTCGAAAAATTCATTCCAGAAAGTCTGAGCCTCGGCGCGCTCGCTGGCGACATCGTCCCATGCGCGTGAAAACGTCACCGCGCGATCGCGAATTTCGTTCCAGGAAAGAGGCATCGAGCAGAGTATCTCGTTATTGTCCGAGCCTAAGATAGCACAAAGATAATGCGAGAGTTAATCGTGACGGCTGCCCGCGGGGCAATTGAGTATTACCCGCGGGAGAGCGCCGCCCGGCCGGCCGGGCGACGATTGTTTTTGTGTTACAGCAGCCCGCGTTCGGCAAACGAAAGCGTTTTCGTGCCGGCGACAATGAAATGGTCCAGAGTTTTGACATCAACAAGCGAAAGCGCTTGCTTGAGGGATTGGGTTAGCAGTTCGTCAGCGCGGCTCGGTTCTGCGACTCCGGACGGGTGATTGTGAGCAAAGATGACGGCGGCAGCGTTGGCCTTCAATGCGGCTTTCACCACTTCGCGCGGATAAACGCTTGTCTGCGTCAAGGTTCCCCGGAAAAGCTCCTCCATTGCGATAACCCGGTTCTGCGCATCGAGCAGGAGCACGGCAAAGACTTCATGCGGGAGACCTGCCAGGCGGTGCTGTAGCAGGGCACGGACTGCTGCGGGGCTATTGAGTGCGTCCCGGTGCTGGAGTTCCTCGGCAATGGCTCGGGCCGCCAGTTCCCTTGCTGCCAGCAATTTGGAAACGGGATCGCCGGAATAGCTGCGCTTTACCTCGGAGCAGAACAGATCTGCATTGTCCTGCGGGGTCTGGTGCAAGAGGGCGAACAAAGAACCTTTCGCATTGCGTAACAGTGTTTCGGCAGTCTTGCGGTTGCCAAGCAGCACGCCGAGCAGTTCGGTATCGGTGGAATTCATCAGGTTGGTATTGAATTGCATGGTCGTCTCCTATGAGCGGGTTGAAAAAACTGCTGCTCATGTGGAGTTCTCTTCGCCTCCCCTGGGGGACGGGAGGGGGATTTTTGATTTGGAAATGCTTTAGCCGCCCAGCTTTGGCGGCTTGTCTGCTGCTCACGCTTTCGTCCCCTTCACTCGAAGATGAGGGGCGAAAGCAAGTGAGCAGCAAAGCCGCGCTGGGCGGTGGGTTTCAGTGGTCTAGGCTATGGGCGCGACGCGGTGGCTTGCGCTGGGATTTGACAGCAACGAAGTGACAGGCAATCTGGCGCGCCCGTTGCGGGGTTGTAACCGGCAATCACGTGACAGGACGTTTCACCTGGCGCGTGCGTTGCGATTGGCCCTCAAGTTGGAAGCGGTTTGCAAAAATCGCCTGCGATGTCCGATGCCGTCCGTCTAAATCCAAAGGTGATTATTAAGTCGGTTTCGCTCGACTTGCACAATGAAAAGCTCTTGCGTTCGGGTGCCGCGTGCTTCTATACTTTGCACAGAGCTCGAATAGAAGCTTGCCGCCCACCTGGGCGAAGTCGGTATCGACACTATTTGCAATTCAACTCTTTTTTCGGTGTGCTTAGTCGCAGCCGAATCGCAAGTGGGCGGTGATTCATTGCTGCAAGAGACTAGGAGACCCGAAAAATGTCTGACATGTTGATCATTCCTTCTGCGGCGGTAGAGGCGTTACGGCGGAAGGCAAAAAAACTGGCGAAGGAGCGCGGCGTTGCGCACCACGCGGCGCTGGATATGGTCGCGCGCGTAGGCGGTGTGTTTCCGGATTGGCACCACCTGATTGAGGCGGCGAAGGCAACCGAGCCCAGTGAGCGGGCGTTCAAAGCCGGGCTCGTCGTGGGAATAGACGTGAAGGAAGCGCAGGACGTTCGGCCTTCACTGAGCCAGTTCGTACGCGATGAACAACTGGTCATGTTCGTGCGCTCGACGTTCGAAAGAGCGCATCCCAAACCATGGAGTGAGGAAGTTACAGGGGATTGGGAGGACCTCGATTGGCAGCTCGTATATTTTCGCGGGGTGCGCGCGATACCGAATTCGCTGGACGAAACGCTGGAACTTTGCAACGAGGATTTCGTCTGGCCACCGCGATACGTTCGCCTAAGGGGCAAGGTCCTGCAGGATCCATTCTCGGACGAGGCTGAAAATGGGTAATGGAGCTTTCGAGCCGCTGCTTGATTGCCACGACACCGCCGAGTGCACGTACTGGCGACAGGAAGACGAGGAGAGGCGCCTTCTTTGGGAGGCATCGAGGCCTCAGCCGCTTAGGCGGGCGCGCCAGCCCGCAGCGCGAGCGAGGACTGCCGCGCCCGCCAAGCGTCCGAAGAAGTCCGAGAAGGTCGCACGGGCGAAGCGGGAGAATCTCCCTAACTAACAGGGGGGTCAGGTCACCCCGCCGATTTATCGTATCAGGGCAGGTAACCCCGCCCAATAACGTCCAGGAAGGTCTAAAGCTCGTGCGATTCGATTGGTATCAGGCAACATTCGCGGAAAAGTCCCCGAACGGAATCTTAGAAGACCTGCAGGCCGCGTACGGTCCGGGGGCAAGAGTAGACCCGTTCACGCCGCTGTACGGCTACGGTGTGGGCTATGCAGTAGTGCAGGGCGACCTGGTTCGGGCGCGAGTCCTGGCGGATGACCAGGGCGTGCATGAGATACGAAAGAAACATGTGCACGCCTGGGCCACGTCGGACGACACGGACGCGTTCGTCGATTGCGTGCGGAACGAGTGGCCGGACAAGCACCTTGTGACGCGCATGGACCCGGAAAGCGATTTCGATGAGCCTGGCGTGTTCGATCGCTTGCTCGCGGTATGTCTGGCGCGCGGCTTCGCGGACGACGTGAAGTTGTACCGCAACGGCGACTGGGACCGCCTGATCGATGGCCGAACACTGTATATGGGCGCTCCATCCTCGGACGTTCGCGCTCGCTTGTACGAAAAAGGTAAGCAGCTCCGCAGCCAGGTGGATACGAGCGGCAAGCTCCTGTCGTTCGACTGGACGCGCCTTGAGATCCAGATAAGGCCCCAGGGAGACGCGCGGCTTGCAGCGGCATCGATGACGCCGGAGGAAGCCTGGGGCTGTTCGCAGTGGACCCAGACTTTGTTGAGGGACGTGACGGGATTGGATGTGCCACGGGTCCGGATGCGCGTATGGCGCAAGAGCGACGATCAACGGGCCTTCGAGTGGATGTGCAAGCAGTACGGACGGATGCTGGAGCGGTTGCTGCCGGATCTCGGAGATTGGCCCGCAGTGGGATTGCAGATCGGGTCCGAGATTGAGCGTCAGGCGCGGCTTCAGCGGTATGGGCGCGCGTGATCGAGCACGGACTCGGTACCCGACGGACGCGCCGCTCCCGATCACGGAAGCCGGCTACCGCTCGCACTTGATCGCGGCATCGGCTATCGTAGCCGCTGGAGGCCCGATTGCTTACGTGGACGTGTGGCTTGCCGACGAGAGCCAGGCTCCCGACTGGCGGCAGCGCGAGCAAGCCGCGCGGCAGTTCGCCCTCTTTTAGGGCAGGTTTGCCGCGCAAGATCTGAGGGTGAAATTTTCGGCCTAGTCTTCCTCACCGAACCGGTATAAGGTGGTGCATGATCGAGTCGGAGGCCTCAAAATGCCCGCCAAATCAAAGGGAACCAAAACAATAAAGACCGCAGCGGCGCCCCGCGCACCCGTTACCTTTCCGCCAGAGATCTACCGCACCCTCGAACAGATCGCGAGGCAGGAAAAAGCTTCCATCGCGTGTGTCGTCCGCGATGCCGCCGAAAATTGCGTCGCCGATCAATGGCCACTGCTTGAAAGGCCGGCGTCATGAATTTAACCCTTGGTCAGTTCTAGGGTCTAGTCAGGGAGGGGGCAAATGTCCCTGCAACAAGCGCGACGGCAGCCTATAGCTGCGTGAAACAGAATTAAATCCGACGCGCCCGGCCTTCATAGGGCGACGGGCTTGGCAAGCGAGATGCAGCAATGGAAAAGACTTTTACGCAGAGCGAGCTTGAGGCCATTACCCAAGCTCTGGGCCACACATCCGATGGGCTGACCGGATCGGAAATCGGCCACATCTTAGCCTCTTTGAAAATGGCCGATCCCACGCCGGCCATGACCAAGTGGAAGCGGTTGCATAATGCTTTTGTCGAGAGGCAGAACTACAGCGGAAATCGACGGGCCATTCTGCAATTCATTCGTGAGGCACTGAAGCCAGAACGCTACGCCCGAGAAGCCCAGCGCTTTGAGCCAATGCGGGCAAACCTCAATCGCGCACTCGCCTTTGTCGGCATAGCCGTTGAGACTGACGGAACCCTGGTTGAGGCCGAACAGGTAAAGACGCTTGGCGAGGCGCACCGGCGCGCCCAAGAACTCCGGGCAGACCTTACCGCCCGCGAGGTTCATCCTGACGTGCTTATTTTTTGCCGCGAGGAACTGGTGGCAGATAATTATTTCCATGCCGTCCTCGAAGCGACAAAGAGCGTTGCCGACAAGCTCCGTGCCCGGACCGGCCTAACCGATGATGGAGGCTTGCTTGTTGACAAAGCCCTGGCCGGGGATATTCCCATGTTGGCAATCAATTCTCTCAAGACAGAGAGCGAGTGGAGCGAGCAGCGTGGATTCGCCAATCTCGTAAAGGGCATTTTCGGCATGTTCAGGAACCCGACCGCTCATGCTGCCCGCATCCATTGGCTGATGGAAAAGAAGGACGCCGAAGATTTGTTGTCGGTGGTTTCGCTCATCCACCGCAGAATCGACATTGCTCATATGCCGGGGCGAGCGTAGAAGACAGAGTTTGTTCATGGACCCAAATTGCGCGACCTCCCCTTGGTGGGGCGAACTACTCAAAGCCATTCCGAGCATCGTGACGGCGACTACGGCAATTGTTGGCCTTTGGATCGCCAAGGCCGGTTTAGACAAATGGCAGCGGGAGACGCTAGGAAAGCGGAAAGCCGAACTCGCGGAACAAGTCCTTATCAGCTTCTACGAAGCACGAGATGTGTTTAAGTGGGTACGGAGCCGGGGAATTCTCGGAGGCGAAGGACAATCGAGAAAGTCGGCTGAGGATGAAGATGAAGAACTCCGATCGCGCCGGAATACCTATTTCATTCCGATTGAGCGCCTTACCCGCGAAAAAAAGCTATTCGCCAAGCTACAAGCACAACGCTACGCATTCAGCGCCTATTTCGGCGCGAAAGCTACCGAGCCATTTGACACGCTTTCGCAGTCCCATACCAGCATCATCTCGGCCGCCAGCGTCCTTATCGAGGCAGTCAAGTTCGGTCCCGGCGCGGTTCCGCCCGATGATCTGCTCAATGATTTGGGGTGGGGGAGACGTGAGAGGCCAGACGCCATAGATGAAGCAATCGACTCCGCCGTCGTGCAGATCGAGAACCTCTGCAAACCGATCCTCGAAGGACGGGGACTATGACAGACTGATTCATCAACACGGGAACTGCAGTTATGTTTGATGAGCTATTACGAGAGTTAAAGCGCCTGAGCGAGACCCAACGGGTTTCTGTGCCACTACATAGCGACGCAGAGGGCTACCTCGACAGAGAGTGCCCGGCGCAGGAGTGTCAGTTTGACTTCAAGGTTTTCGAAGAAGATTGGCGAGATAAGGTCCGAAACGAAGAAGTGTTCTGTCCGTTTTGCGGACATACTGCGCCGTCCGATCAGTGGCATACGCAGGAACAGGTCGCGGCCGCCAAAGAAGTCGCCGTGGATCAGCTTCAGGGCCGAATCAATACGGCAATGAAGCGCGATGCCGATCAGTGGAACCGTCGGCAGCACCCGGATGCCTTCATGCGGATCACGATGAAGGTAGACAGCCGTCCGCAGCACGTTTTTCTGCCGAACATGGCGGCAGAGCCCATGCGGTTGAAGATTACCTGTCCGGCTTGCGCTTGCCGCTATGCAGTCATTGGAGCCGCATTTTTCTGCCCTGCTTGCGGACACAACGCTGCTGATCTCATGTTCACGCAGTCGATCAGCGGCATCCGTAACGCGCTTGATGCTCTGCCCGGCGTGCGCGCCGCGATTCCCGATCGCGATGTGGCCGAAACAACTGTCCGTCTCATCATCGAGAATGGCCTGCAGAACGCCATCACCGCGTTTCAGCGGTATGCGGAAGTGCTCTACGCCACCCGCTATCCGTCATTGCCCGCGCCGCGACGAAACGTGTTTCAGAATCTCAGCGAAGGCAGCTCCCTATGGCATGCGGCGTCAGGGAAGCAATACAGCGACTACGTGACGACAGCCGAGTTGAATGCGCTCACCCGGTATTTTCAGCAACGCCACCTTCTCGCCCACCGCGAAGGCTTGGTGGACGCTGACTACATCACACGCAGCGGTGATACTTCCTACCGTGAAGGACAGCGCTTGGTTGTGCGCGATGCGTCTGTGCGTGAGTGCCTGTCTCTTATCGAAAAGCTTGCCAGCAGTATCGCGTCCTGACCGGTAACCTGCTGTGAATTGCCGGATTGATCCGGCTTTTCGTTGTGGTATTGTGAATAATAAAGGACATTGTCATTCACAAATGCAGATTGTCATTCGCCATCCCGCCGACCTGGATTCCCATGCCCGCCAAATCCGCTTGTCCGCCGATCGGGCTGTCGGAGCCATCAAGGCGCTTGTGGCTCATGAACCCGACAGCCTGCAAATTCTCAACGCGTTGCGGTTTACGGAAATGGGGCGGCATCCGCTTGAAGACCGCCCCCTCAACCTCGTTGAGCAACTCAATCAGACCAGTACATGCCTTGTTGCCGGCGAGGCCGCGCGCTTTGTTCTTGAGCGACACCCTGAATCCGAAGGCATCAGGCTCAACATGGCTGCGGCTTCCGGCCTCGACCTTGAAAGCCTCGCCCCCGGCATTGTTGCAGCCGAAGTGTTCGCCGCGACGCGACCTCAAAGCAATGATAAACTCCGCAAGGATCTCGCACGGCTCGCAACCATGGCTGCGGCGTTTCGCTTCCGGTACGTGTTTTTTCATGCGCCGGGTTATACCGCTGGCCGCCAGCCGTCCCTTGAGACGGCCCCCGGCATCGAAGTATGGAGCCTGAATGTCTAGCAACAGGCTGGCCAATCTTTACTTTTGTAACCTGAGCCGGAAAATCGCGGTCGAAACAACAGGCGTGTATGTAGATGGCTTCTCAACACGGCTGCTCCCTATATTCGATCACATAGGGGAAGAGGCCAGCGCTGCGGCAGATAAAGCATGGGAAACCGTCATGTCATCCCCAGCCTCCGAGGAGAACTTCGATCCCAGCGATTATGCCGAGGCAGCGAAAGAGCACGGACTCGAAGTTTACGAGAACCTGCAATTCACCCGGCAGCAGCTTCTCGGCCTGGCGGCGGCGGGGCTCTACCACCTTTGGGAACGCCTGCTAAAGCAATTCTTTTGCAAAGAGCTAAGAGGCTGGACCTTTGACGGGCGCGAAATTCACAAAATAATGGCGCCAGCGAATTTCAGTAACCTTGAAGAATTTCTATCTCAGTTCGGGTTTCGGCTCGCACAGCAGGCTTACTACGCTGACCTGCGCGAACTCCGTCTTGTTGCCAACGTTGTTAAACATGGTGACGGGAAATCGTGCGAAGAACTTCAAGCGTCCGCGCCCGGCATGTTCGAGGGATATAACTATCATTTCGATATTTTCTCCAAAGCGGACAGCTTGGAGTTAAAACCATCAGATTTCACCCGCTATGCAAAAGCGGTAACAGACTTCTGGGATACGTTGCCCGAGAATCTGACCCTCGTTGACGCTGGAAGGCAAGCGGGCTAAGAAACTTCGATGCAAACCATTGACCATCACGAATACGACATCGAAAAAGAAACTGCGGCCAGTCGCCAGATGCTGGAAGAACGCATCCCGGCCAGACTGAACGACATATACCGGGTTTTGGTTAAGAACCTTCAAGGGTTTGAACCCTGGCGGTTAGCTCTCGCAGTCGATCTTGTCCAAAGTATCGAGCGCAATTGTGGGGAGCTACTTGAAACGATCGGGAACGATAGACTCCCCGCTGCCGCGTGGATTGCCCGCAACCTGCTTGAGCTGTGGGTATGGGTCAAATACTGCGGCGTTTCAAGGGAGAGCGCATGGAAGTTTCACGAAGACGCCTTGCGCGATGCGAAAGGCCTAACGGAACTTCACAAACAGATTTGCGACGCAATGGGTATAGAGGATGAATCATCCACGATCGCTGCACAGCTAATTGCGGACGTGGCCTCAGAAAAGCTCGGCTTGGAGGATATCAACTCCAATTTTCTCGCAGTGGCGAAGGCATCGAAAACACCGGGCGTGGACCTGGGCAGTCAGTTCGTGGCCCTGAATAAATCGTTATCGAAGTTCGCCCATCCGACGGCGGGCCTTGTACACGGCATCACGCATCAACCGGAAATCTGCCGGCATCTGCAAGCGATCTGCACAACGCAAGGCGTGTATTTCGCGGCACAGAGCACCCTTGCGGTTGAAGCGCAGATAGGAATAGCGAACGAGGATTGAAGACGCAGGAGCAGATCCTGGAACTAGAACAAAATCTTGTCAGGGGCGATATTGCAAGCGCGTTAAGAACAATCGCGCAGATTTACGATTGCCCGGATGCACTCGATAGCGCGACGCAGAAAGTCCTGAAAGCCCTTGAAACCATTTATCATTTATCTTTCCCCAATTCATTTATCAAAAGCATGTTCTGACGTATGACCGGCACAGTACTCATTTTGATTGGCGGGAGCATGGCCACCGTTGTCGGCGGTTTATGGGCAGCCTTCAAATATCGCCGTAAGCCACGCTGCAGCGGTTGCGGCGTTCCGCTCGATACACAAAACGATTCCAGGGCCCATATCATTCCGAATGCGCTCGGGGGTCGGCTCGCGCCAAAAGGGATTATCTGCCGATCGTGCAACACCACTTTGGGAAACGTTGCTGACAACGCGCTGATCGATGCATTTGGGGTCTGGCCCACTCTCCTGGATATCCCCAGGCAGCAAGGTCAGAACCCTACGAAAACGATTGACACACGGAACGGGCACCGTGTTCGGGTGAAGGCGGACGGGTCATCGACCAAGGTTGATGTTCAATACGATGTGGCGGTTATTCCCGAGGGGCATAGCATTCAGATTTCCGCCGGCGACATGAAGACCATCCGCCAGCTGTTGCTGAAAGCAGCGAAGGAGTTCCCGCAGTTCGATCCCACCATGGCGGAAGGACACGCGCGCACGATCCAGGATCAAGGCGATCAATTCAAACTGAATCTGGATTTCAGCCCCCAGGCGGTTTTCGGGGGCGTCAGCACGGCAATCTGGTTGTATCTGTTCCTGAAAACTAACCGCTCTTTTATGGATTGGAAAAGCCTCCTAGCCTACATTACGAACGCGCAGAACCAGGGAGGCCAGTTACGATATTTTGTGGAGGGTCTGCCAGGCCTGCGTGGGCCTCAAATTGACCTTGGTCACAAGCTAATTGTTCGCTCTGTCCCGGCGACAGGCGAGCTAATCGCCTATGTCGAAATTCTCGGCATCTTGAAGGTCGGGGGCATATTTGCAAAGAGCCCAAGACCCGGATTCGCGCTCGAACACATCTACGTTCATGACGTTCGGCAAGAGACGGACCGCAGCAATGAATTTTCCATAGATGGTGCCGAGTTCGACCGGCAAGACTGGAAAACCGTAGGCTTGAGCCCGGCGGACGCAATAGCTCTTCGCGCCCATTTCAGAAAGGCGCTCGAAATTTTCATTCATTATTACCAACAGCGCTTCCGCGCAACTCCTTCTGCGTGATGTCGCAGATCTTTTGGATTGTCTCGCCCTCGACGAAGGTTTGGCGGAGGCTGATTTAAGCGGTGTATATCCTCTTGCATGGTGCAATGGGCCGCGTTACGCGTTGGACGTTTCCGATGCCAGCGCATGCGGATAATTGCATTGTCGTCTTCGCTTGGCGGTGTTCTGGGAAACTGACGTGTATGTCGATCTTGCCACTGCAAGAAATCAATCTTGAGGTGGGGATCCTCTGGCTGCTAGGGTGGTATATGGCAGGCAGGGAAACAGATGGTGGAGTGGGTTACCCCTTAAGATTGAACATTGAAGCCGAATTCCGGATACTATTTCGGCAGTGCCTGCCCAGCAGGCTTATCCTGGGTAGCCAAATGAGTAGCCGGAAGGAGTTGGCAATATGGAAAGCCGCGCCAGTATTAGGTTTGCTGGTATCTCCAAGCTTACCCTGTGACCTGTGACCCAGAATAGCCGCACCGTCAGTTGCCCGCGCTGCGGCGCGCCGGTGCGCTGGGGCGCGGAATCGCCGTTCCGCCCGTTCTGCTCCGAACGCTGCAAGATGATAGACCTGGGTGCATGGGCGAACGAAGACTATCGCGTCGCGCTCAAGGGAGAAGACGACGATGCGAACACGGGATCAGGAGACCCGGAGCACGGCGCGGCCTAGGAGTCGGTTTTAAAGTGAGGAGAAACGTCCCCTCATACTCCCCTGAATCGGAGCGTTGCAAAATTCATTTTGCAACGGATTCCAAGAGCTAGGCAGAAAGCTGCCAGCTCCCGCGGATCATGGCTATGCCGTGTGCGCCGCAGCGCCGGGCGGTTTCCAGCTCGCCCGGCGCAATCCCGCCCAACGCGAACACCGGCAGCGTTGCGCCTCGCACCAGTGCACCAAAACCTTCCCAGCCCAGCGCTTGCGCATCCGGGTGCGTAGGCGTCGCCTGCACCGGGCCGAGTACCGCAAAATCGATGCCGAGTTGCGCTGCGCGTGCAAGTTCCGCCGCATTGTGGCAGGAGGCTGCGCACCAATCCAGCGCCGGCCTGTGCTGTAGACGCGCCAGCTGCATCGCTGTCAGGTGCACGCCGTCCGCACCCACGCGCTGCGCCAGCTCGATGTCGGAGTTGATAAGCACTTTTGCGCCGTACGCCCGCGCCATTGCGATCACCGCGCGGGCGTAGCGTTCCAGTTCAGGTGCCGGCATGCCTTTTTCGCGCACCTGGATCAGCCTTAGGCCCTGCGCCAGCCGTGCGTCGACCAGGCGCAACTGCGCTTCGGGCCCGATTTCACTCGCGTGCGTAATCGCGTATTCGACCGGCAGCTCCAGCGCGCGCAACACCGGCCCGTTCGCAGGCAACAGCGGCGACACATCGAGTTCGGATACGCGCTGCCAAGCGAGCTGTTGCGCCTCCTTGCCGTGTGCTTCCCCGTGCCAGGCGCGCACGCGGAAAAAATTCAGCCGCACATTGGCGTGCGGATAAGCATATTCCTGAACAATCCACGGATAAGCGCGCTCGACCTCGATGCCGAGTTCTTCATGCAGCTCGCGCACAAGCGCCGCCTCCAGCGGCTCCCCCGGCTCGACTTTGCCGCCCGGAAATTCCCAGTAGCCCGCGTACACCTTGCCTGCTGGACGCTGTGCCAGCAGAAATGTGCCGTCCGGCCGCTCGATCACCGCGGCGACGACTTCGACGGGAGGGGCAATTGAAGACTTGGAGGCCACTGCAAAATTATCGAAAGGGCCAGATTCAGAGGAGCATGAGGGGAGGTATCCCCTCATATCGTAATAGGCGCGCGTTCAACCGCGCTTAGTGCGCGGTGCGCCGGCGGCGCGCAAGCGGCCCGACACATCGCGCGCGAACTGCCAGGCAACGCGGCCCGAACGCGAGCCGCGCGAAAGCGCCCACTGCAGAGCTTCTTCGTGGGAGGCCGCGATCTCCCGCGGCGAGCAGCCCAATTCGGCGAGCCAGTGTTCGACGATGCCGAGATAGTCATCCTGGTCGAACGGATAGAACGACACCCACAGCCCGAAGCGCTCCGACAGGGAAATCTTCTCCTCCGAGGTCTCGCCCGGATGGATTTCCTCGCCGACGTGCTTGTACTCGAGATTTTCCTGCATGTACTCGGGCATCAGGTGACGCCGGTTGGATGTGGCGTAAATGAGCACGTTTTCCGACGTCGCCGAGATCGAACCGTCGAGGACCACCTTCAGCGCCTTGTAGCCTGCTTCCGCCGCCTCGAACGACAGGTCGTCGCAGAAGATGATGAAGCGCTCGCTGCGCGCGGAGAGTTGATCGACGATGTCGGGCAGATCGATCAAATCATGCTTGTCCACTTCGATCAGCCGCAGCCCCTGGCGGTGGAATTTGTTGAGCACCGCCTTCACCAAGGAGGACTTGCCGGTGCCGCGCGCGCCGGTCAGCAGCACGTTGTTGGCCGGCAGCCCGGCAACAAACTGGCGCGTGTTCTGTTCGATCAGGCGCTTTTGCCGATCGATGCCGCTAAGATCGGACAAACGGATCTTGTGCGGATGGGCAACCGGCTGCAGATGGCCGTGCCCCGCCGCCTTGCGCCAGCGATAGGCGATGCTCGCGTTCCAGTCCACCGGCGGCTGCACCGCGGGCAACAACACTTCCAGGCGTGCGACCAGTGCTTCGGCCCGTTCCAGAAACTTGGACAATTCGGTCATTTGATCAAGAGATGGATTAGCTGCGGTAGTCCGCATTGATGGATACGTAGTCATGCGACAAATCGCAGGTCCACACCGTGGTCCGGGCCGAGCCGCGGCCCAGTTCCACCCGCACCGTAATTTCGCTTTGCTTCATTACGCGCTGGCCGTCCTCTTCGCGGTAAGCCGGGTCCAGGCCTCCGTCCTTAGCCACGGACACGCCGCCCAGATGCAGGCGCACGCGATTGACATCGAGATCGGAAATGCCGGCATAGCCGATCGCGCATAGCAGCCGCCCCAGATTGGGGTCGGAGGCGAAGAACGCGGTCTTGACCAGGGGCGAATGCGCGATGGCAAAGGCGACCTTGCTGCATTCGGCTTCGCTCGCCCCGCCCTCCACCTGCACGGTAATGAACTTGGTCGCGCCTTCGCCGTCGCGGATGATCGCCTGCGCCAGCCACTCAGCGACTTCCGCTACGGTCTCGGCGAGCGCCGCATAATCCGCGTGACGCTCGTCGGTGATGGTCTGCGTCCCGGCAGCGCCGGTCGCTATCAGCATGAAGGAATCGTTGGTCGAAGTGTCGCCGTCCACGGTAATGCGATTGAACGAGCGCGCGGCGGCCGATGCCAGCATTTTCTGCAGCGCCGCCTGGTCGACAGCGGCGTCGGTTGCGACGTAGGCGAGCATGGTCGCCATATCCGGGCGAATCATCCCTGCGCCCTTGGCCATCCCCGTCACTGTCACGGGCTTGCCGCCCAGGCTGAGTTGGCGCGAACAGGCCTTGGGCACAGTGTCCGTGGTCATGATCGCCTCGGCCGCGAGCGCCCAGTTGTCCTCGCGGCAATCGGCGAGTGCCCGCGGCAGCGCCGCGACGATGCGCTCCACGGGCAGGGGCTCCATGATCACGCCGGTGGAAAATGGCAGGATCTGCGCGCGCTCGCAGCCAAGCAACCCGGCAAGTTCAGTACAGGCCCGGCGCGCGCGCGCGAGTCCGTCTTCGCCGGTGCCTGCATTCGCATTGCCGGTATTTACCAGCATCGCGCGCACCGCTTGCCCGAGCGCCAGATTTTCCCTGCACAGGATCACCGGAGCGGCACAGAAGCGGTTCTGCGTGAATACGCCGGCCACGCTCGCGCCGTCGGCAAGCCGCATAACCAGCAGATCCTTGCGCCCGGCTTTGCGCACGCCGGCCTCGGCGACGCCCAGCTCGACGCCCTTCACGCGCAGCAGGTCTTCGGGCTTGGGCGCAACTAGATTCACAGCCATGACAACCCTCGCCCTAAGTCAACTTCCCGTGGCATTGCTTGTACTTCTTGCCCGAGCCACAGGGGCAGGGGTCGTTGCGGCCGATCTTGCCCATTTCGCGCACGAAAGGCCGATCCTTGGGCTTCTCCTCCGCTTCGTCCGCGCCCAGAGCCTCGTCGTAGCCGGCGTGCTGGTACTTGACGTTCTCGACTGCCGGCACAGTTTCCGCCGCCGCTTCGGCCAGCTCGGACTCCGAACTCACCTGCACCGCAGTCAGCGTCTTGGTGACCTCCAGCTTGACGCTCTCGAGCATTCCCGCAAACAGCTCGAATGCCTCGCGCTTGTACTCCTGCTTCGGATTCTTCTGCGCGTAGCCGCGCAGGTGTATGCCCTGGCGCAGGTGATCGAGCGCGGCTAGGTGCTCGCGCCAATGTTGGTCCAGGCTGGTAAGCATGACCCAGCGCTCGTATTGGTGCAGGGCTTCTGCAGGCGCGAGGGCAAACTTCTCCCGGTACAGACGGTCGGCTTCGGCGACCGTCTTTTCGAGCAACGCCTGGTCGTCCAGGTTGGCGTCCGTCTCGAGCCAGGATTTCAGCGGAATATCGAACTGCAGTTCCGCCGCGTAGGCCTTCTCCAACCCGGGCACATCCCACTGCTCCTCCACGCTCTCGGGCGGGATGTGCGCGCGGAAAATATCGCTCACCACGCCCTGGCGCAGCGAGGTGATGGTTTCGCTGACATCGGCGCTCTCCAGCAGCTCGTTTCGCTGCTCGTAGATGACCTTGCGCTGGTCGTTGGCGACGTCGTCGTACTCCAGCAACTGCTTCCTGATGTCGAAGTTGTGCGCCTCGACCTTGCGTTGCGCCGACTCGATCGAGCGCGACACCCAGGAGCTCTCGATCGCCTCGCCTTCGGGCATTTTCAGCCGCTGCATGATCGCCTTCACGCGATCGCCGGCGAAGATGCGCAGCAGCGGATCCTCCAGCGACAGGTAGAAGCGCGAGGAGCCGGGATCGCCCTGGCGGCCCGCGCGGCCGCGCAGCTGGTTGTCGATGCGGCGCGACTCATGGCGCTCGGTGCCGATGATGTGCAAGCCGCCGGCGGCGATGACCTTGGCGTGCAGCTTCTGCCATTCTTCCCGCAGTTCCAACGCGCGGCGGTCTTTCTCCGCTTGGTCCACGCTCTCGTCGGCGCGCAGCATGTCGATGCTGCGCTCGACGTTACCGCCGAGCACGATGTCGGTGCCGCGGCCGGCCATATTGGTGGCAATGGTGACCATCCTTGGTTGGCCGGCCTGCACCACAATTTCCGCCTCGCGCGCATGCTGCTTGGCGTTGAGCACCTGATGCGGCAGCTTCACCTTGTCCAGCATGCCCGCGAGCAGCTCGGAATTCTCGATGGAGGTGGTGCCGACCAGCACTGGCTGGTCGTGCTCGTAACAGTGCTTGATCGCCGCGATGATGGCGTCGTTCTTTTCGTTGATCGTCTGGTACACGAGGTCTTCGCGGTCGTCGCGGATCATCGGCTGGTGCGTCGGCACTACCAGCGTTTCCAGGCCGTAGATCTCCTGGAATTCGTAGGCTTCGGTGTCGGCCGTGCCGGTCATGCCGGCAAGTTTGGCGTACATGCGGAAATAATTCTGAAAGGTGATGGTTGCGAGCGTCTGGTTTTCGTTCTGGATCGACACCTTCTCCTTCGCCTCGACCGCCTGGTGCAGTCCGTCGGACCAGCGCCGCCCCGACATCAGGCGCCCGGTGAACTCGTCGACGATGATGACCTCGCCCTCCTGCACCACGTAATGCGTGTCGCGCAGGAACAGGTGGTGCGCCCGCAATGCCGCGTACAGGTGGTGCATCAGGTTGATGAACGCGGGCTCGTACAGGCTGCGTCCCTCCGGCAGCAGGCCGACGCGCGCGAGCAGCTGCTCGGCATGCTCGTGGCCTGCCTCCGTCAACAGCACCTGACGCGACTTCTCGTCCAGGGAGAAATCTCCCGGACCGTCCTCCTCGGTCTGGCGCACCATCAGCGGTGCCACTTCATTCATGCGGTAGTACATGTCGGTGTGGTCTTCGGCCTGACCGGAGATGATCAGCGGCGTGCGCGCTTCGTCGATCAGGATCGAGTCGACCTCGTCGACGATGGCGAAATTGAGACGGCGCTGGTGGCGGTCCGCCACCTGCATTGCCATGTTGTCGCGCAGGTAGTCGAAACCGAACTCGTTGTTGGTGCCGTAGGTAATATCGGCGGCGTAAGCCTGCTGCTTCACGTCGGCGGCGCTCTGCGACAGATTCACCCCGACCGTAAGCCCGAGGAAGCGATAGACGCGGCCCATCCATTCGGCGTCACGGCTGGCAAGGTAGTCGTTCACCGTTACGATGTGCACGCCCAGGCCCGATAGCGCATTCAGATAGGCCGGCAGCGTGGCGACCAAAGTCTTGCCCTCGCCAGTGCGCATCTCCGCGATCTTGCCGGCGTGCAGGATCATGCCACCGATCAGCTGCACGTCGAAATGGCGCATGTTGAGCACGCGCTTGCCCGCCTCGCGCACCACAGCGAATGCTTCGGGCAGCAGATCGTCCAGTGTCTCGCCCTTGGCCGCCCGCTCCTTGAACTCCGCCGTCTTGGCCCGCAGGGCCTCGTCGGAGAGCGCGGAAACCGCAGGCTCGAGCGCGTTGATTCGCTGTACCGACTTGTTATAACGCTTGATCAGCCGGTCGTTGCGGCTGCCGAAAACACGGGTCAGGAGGCGGGTGAACATTAACGGGCGTGTGGGGACGATCGGAGAGGAAGCCTGAATTTTACCATGCCTACCCGCCCCTAAACGGCGGGAACGGCGGACTCTCCATTTCCGAATTATCGAAATGGCAGCCGAATCAATAGAATTTGAGGAGATGCACTCCGAAGCCAGCGCCCTTGCCGGATGTCACCTCATTTTGGAATTGGCTCGAAGTCTGCAAGGACGGGACGAAACGCATACTGCTCACCGTCACGTCAACTCTGGCAGCACGCTGCAGGATGTACCGGGGTGCGCGTCACCACGCACCTTTCACACAACGTTCAGTTTCCCTTGATCGAGGCCGCAGAAACTTTTAGGAACCGGTTGGGATTCTGTGCGACGCCCTTATAGCGCACCTCGAAGTGCACATGCGGCCCGGTGGAGCGTCCGGTGGTTCCGGACATGGCGATGACCGCGCCGCGCTGCACCAGGTCGCCGGCTTTGACCAGCAGCTTGGAAGCATGCGCATAACGGGTAATATAGTCGTTGCCGTGGTCAATATCGATCATATTGCCGTATTGCGGATGGCGTTCGGCGACAACCACCAGTCCGCCGGCTGCAGCATGGATCGGAGTGCCGCTGTCGACCAAAAAATCGATGCCTTCGTGCATGGCTCGCTGTCCGGTGAAAGGATCGATACGCCAGCCGAAACTCGAGGCATTCCAATTCACGTCCACCGGCTTTACCGTCGGCATCAGCTTTTTCTTGACCCTGGCGTCGAACAGCCGGCTTTCAAGGATGCCCAGGTAGTCGTAACGGTTTTCCATGTGTTTGGATAGCGCGTCGAGTTGCCCGGTAAGCTCGTTCATGGACAGGTCTTCCACTGGCATGCTGGTGGGCAATGCGCCGCCAAGGCCAGGCGGCTCGCTCAGGCGGAACTCCTGCGGCTTGATGCCCGCAAGCGCGGACAGGCGCTCGCCCAGCGCATCCAGACGTATGAGCTGCGCCTGCATCTGTCCCAAGCGAACGGCCATTGCGTTCAGGTTCTCGCGCATGAACTCTTTGGCATTCTTTCTCTGCTGCTCCTGCCCCGACAGCAGCAGCGACTGCACCAGCGGCAGCTTGATCTCCGCCGCGTGGCGGAAAACCAGATAGAACATGGAACCGGACAGGAACACGATAGTCGCCGCCAGCACCGCCATTCCCATCAGCAGGTGGCGTGTGCCCAGCGAAATCGATTTGGCCGTTGCCAGCCGGTTCGAAACAAGAATAATATGCACGATCCCCCCGAAAGACAGCTCCATGCATGCCAAGAAACTTCGCGCCTACCTGGACTCCGCAGCCGGCATCGCAGGCTTGTTACCCCAGGCGGAACGACTAATTGAATTACGGCACATTTACAGAAAACTTGTGCCGCAGCAGTTACTGCGATCTTCGTCTATTGTTAATTACCGGCAACAAACGGTCGTTATTTTCGCCGAAAATAACGCTATTGCAGCGAAGCTCAGGTTGCTAACTCCACGATTAATCAACGATTTTTCGAAATTTGGGGTGGAGGTTACCGGAATTCGCCTCGATGTGCAACCGCAACAGCCCCCCCATAAAGAAATGTTGCCGAAGCAGGCGAAACTTAGCCGGGCAGGTGCTCAAAGTCTGCATGACCTGGCCGTGCAGCTGCCGGATTCAAAGCTCAAACTAGCGCTTGCGGGGATGGCGTCGCGAGGCATGGCGGAGGACAAGCCGGATCAGCCAGACCGAGGCGATCAGGGCGACGAACCACTGCCAGAGGCGTAGTAAGCACTAGCAAAGCAACCCTCAGGAGCACGTGGACGCTGGTTCAGGCCGCTTGGGCAAGTAGGCGGGTGAGACCGGCCGGGGCGTCTTCGGCGCGATCAAAGCTGACATATTCCCAGGCATCGCTCTCTGCCAGGGTCGCGCGCAACAGGGCATTGTTCAGCCCATGTCCGGATTTATGCGCCGAGAAAGCCCCGATCACCGGATGGCCCAGCAGATACAGGTCGCCGATCGCATCCAGTATCTTGTGCTTCACGAATTCGTCGGCGTAGCGCAAGCCGTCGGTATTCAACACCCGGTATTCATCCATCACCACGGCGTTCTCCAGGCTGCCTCCCATGGCCAGGCCGCTAGCGCGCAGGCTTTCCACGTCCTGCATGAAACCAAAGGTGCGCGCCCGCGCCACCTCCTTGACATAGGAGGTTTCGGCGAAGTCGACCACCACATTCTGACTCGATTTGTCGAATACCGGATGGTTGAACACGATGGAAAAAGAAAGCTTGAAACCGTCGTAAGGCTCGAAGCGCGCCCATTTGTCGCCTTCCTTCACTTCCACCGGCTTCCTGATGCGGATAAAGCGCTTGGCAACCGGCTGCTCGACGATGCCCGCCGACTGCAACAGGAACACGAAAGGTGAAGCACTGCCGTCCATGATGGGCACTTCCGACCCGGTGAGGTCGACATACGCATTGTCTACGCCTAACCCGGCGAACGCCGACATCAGGTGCTCCACGGTGCCGACCTTGACACCGCCCTCTTCCAGCGTGCTGCACAGGCGCGTGTCGCCAACTTTGTAGGCGCCGGCTTGCACATCCGCCGGTTGCGGCAAATCCAGGCGCCGGAACACAATACCCGTGTTCGGTTGCGCCGGGCGCAGCGTCATTTCCACCTTCTCGCCCGAATGCAGTCCCACGCCAGTCGCGCGAATGGCGGATTTGAGGGTGCGCTGCTTCAACATGACTTCATTCTTGCTCGATTGCAACTGGCGAATTTTAACATAAGCGTACTTTACAATAGACCGAATACACCCCTCTTATGCCCCTAAATCAGAGCCTGTAGCGGCGATTGTGAAACTGTCTTCAAGGACCGACTTGACCGCGCGACCCGAAGCGCGGCCGGCCTGGCGATGGCGCGGCTTGAAGCCCGTAACCATACGAGGGATATATCCCCTCGCACTTCGCTAAATCTGGCCACTGCAAAATGATATTTGCAGCGGCCACTCAGTCAGCCTGCTTGCGCAGGAATGCCGGGATATCGTACTTGTCCATCCCGTTTTGCTGCAGCGCCTCTATGGTGGAGGCGCGGTTCTTGCGAATCACCGCCGGCATGGCGTCCAGCACACCGTAATCGACGCCGCTCACAGGCATGTTGTCGGTGCCGTTTTTGACCACGAGCTGCGGCTTGGTCTGGCGTATCGCCGCTGGCTGGCCGAGGCCGGTCGCGACCACGGTCACCCGCAGTTCCTCGCCCATGTCTTCATCATAGACCGCGCCCAGGATCACGGTGGCGTCCTCAGCGGCAAAGCTGCGTATCGTCTCCATGACTTCCTTGGTCTCGCGCAGTTTCAGGCCGGACTTGGCGGCGGTGATGTTGACCAGCACGCCGCGCGCGCCCGATAGATTCACGCCCTCCAGCAGCGGGCAGGCTACGGCCTGTTCGGCGGCAATGTGCGCACGGTCCATGCCCGAGGCCGAGGCCGAGCCCATCATCGCCATGCCCTGCTCGTGCATGACGGTCTTGACGTCCTGGAAGTCGACGTTGATCAGGCCGCGGATGTTGATAATCTCGGAGATGCCCGCAACCGCGTTCTTCAGCACGTTGTCGGCTGCGCCGAACGCCTCTTCCATCGAGATGTCCTCTCCGAGCACCTCTTCCAATTTCTCGTTCAGGATTACGATTACCGAATCGACGTTCTGCGCCAGCTCGTCGATGCCGCCTTCGGCCGCCTGCATGCGCTTTACGCCCTCGAACGTGAACGGTTTGGTGACCACCGCCACGGTGAGAATGCCCATCTGTTTCGCCACTTCGGCGACCAATGGCGCCGCGCCGGTGCCGGTGCCCCCGCCCATGCCGGCGGTGATGAACACCATGTGCGCGCCTTGCAGCGACTCCTCGATTTGCTCACGCGCTTCCATTGCCGCCGCGCGTCCGGCTTCGGGTTTGGCTCCCGCGCCCAGACCGGACGCACCGAGCTGAATCTGGTTCTTCGCCTGTCCGTGCGCGAGCGCCTGGGCGTCGGTATTCATGGCGATAAACTCCACGCCCTGCACGGTGTTTCGGATCATGTGATCGACGGCGTTGCCGCCGGCGCCGCCCACGCCAACCACCTTGATCACGGTACCGTTGTTCTGTATGTCCACGATTTCAAACATAGTGCCTCCTTCCGGGTCTTAGTTAAGATACAAACTGCAAACTCACCACCATTTCCAGCCGGAAATACCGCCCGCAGGACGAAAGCTTCGCCAGCCCCACGTAGCCAATATCTCCAGCTTCTAGAAATTCCTCTGAAACCATTCCCTCATCCTCGACAAGACCTGCCTGAACGATGCGCCCTGCAGCGCCTGGATTCCGCGCTGGGTCTGCGACTGGCCCTCGAGCAGCAGCCCGATCGCAGTGGCATATCGCGGGTGTTTCACCACTTCCGCGAGGCCCCCGGCATAGCGTGGCGTGCCCAGGCGCACCGGCATGTGGAAAATTTCCTCGCCCAGTTCAACCATGCCGCGCGTCACACTGGAACCGCCGGTCAGGACTAGGCCGGAGGACAGTAGCTCCTCGTAGCCCGACTCGCGCAGCACTTTCTGGATCAGGGAATACAGCTCTTCGACGCGCGGCTCGATCACTTCGGCCAGGGTCTGGCGCGAAAGCTGGCGCGACCCGCGATCGCCGATGCCCGGCACCTCAACCAGCTCGTCGGGATCGGCGAGCTGGCGCAGCGCACAGCCGCTTCTGACCTTTATTTCCTCGGCCTCAGCCGTAGGGGTCCGAAGCGCCATTGCAATGTCATTGGTTATCTGGTCGCCCGCGATCGGGATCACCGCCGTATGCCGGATCGCGCCTTCGCGGAAAATCGCAATGTCGGTGGTGCCGCCGCCTATATCCACCAGGCACACGCCCAGTTCCTTTTCGTCCTCGGTAAGCACGGCGATCGAGGACGCCAGCGGCTGCAGGATCAGGTCGTTCACTTCCAGGCCACAGCGGCGCACGCACTTGACGATGTTTTGCGCCGCCGACACCGCGCCGGTGACGATGTGCACTTCCACTTCCAGGCGCACCCCGCTCATGCCCAGGGGTTCGCGCACGCCGTCCTGGCCGTCGACGATGAACTGCTGGGTGAGGATGTGCAGGATCTGCTGGTCGGTGGGGATGGGCAGCGCGCGCGCGGTCTCGATTACGCGCTGGACGTCGAGCGCCGAAACCTCCCTATCCTTGATCGCGACCATGCCGCGGGAATTGAAGCTCTTGATGTGGCTGCCGGCGATACCGGTAAACACGCGCGTGATCTTGCAGTCGGCCATCAGTTCGGCCTCCTCCAGCGCGCGCTGGATCGCACTGACCGTGGCCTCGATGTTGACCACCACGCCTTTCTTCAGGCCTTTGGACTCGTGACCGCCCATGCCGATGATGTTCAGCCGGTTGTCAGGCAGCAGTTCGGCGACGATCGCCACCACCTTGGAGGTGCCGATATCGAGACCGACGACGAGGTTCTTGTTTTCCTTGCTCATCCCTTCCCCCCTCTGCCCGCATTCCTGATTTCGGGCACGCGCAGCGCGAAGCCGCCGGAATAGCGCAGGTCGACGTATTCGAGCCTGCGATTGAGGCTCCCCAGGGTCCGCGCGTAGTTAGCGACGAAGCGCGCCAGCCGCTGCAGCACCGGCTCCCTGAGCTGATCCCGCCCCAGTTCCAGCGTAAGGCCGTTCGAGAGGCGCAGTCGCCAGGCATAGCGCGGCGAGAGCAGCACCTGCCGCGGTTCGAGCGCGAGCGGCGAGAGCGCCTGGCGAAACGCCGCGTAGCGGCGCGTCACTTCCTCGGAGCTGCCACCGGGACCGGCGAATTGCGGCAGGGAAGACGCATCGGGCAGTTCGCCCTCGAATACTTCGCCGTAGGTGTTGACCAGCTGCCGCGTTTTTGCATCGGCGCCCCAGCGCGCCAGCGCGACGTGCTCCTCTATCGAGACCTCGATGCGGTCGGGCCACAGCCGCCGCACCTCGACTTTGCGCACCCAGGGCAGCGATTCGAACGCGCGCCGCACCGCGTCCAGATCGACGCTCAGGAAGGTGCCCACGGCGCCTGCGTGCGCCGCGGTCTCCGCCTGTGCGCGCGTGATATGCGCCAGATCGCCCTGCAGCGCGAGCTGGCGCAGCGGCAACAGCGGCGAATGCACCGCCGCGTACACGCCGGCATAGATCAGGGCGGCAGCGGCAAACGCGTAGAGCGCATTGGCGCAGCCATTGAGCATGTCGGCGTTATCCCACATGCGCGAGCTCCAATATGCGCAGCACCAAATCTTCGAACGTCATGCCGGCATGGCGCGCCGCCATAGGCACCAGCGAGTGGTCGGTCATGCCGGGCGAGGTGTTCGCTTCGATGAACCAGGGCTTGCCCGCGGCATCGAGCATCAGGTCGATGCGCCCCCAGCCGCGGCAGCCTAGGGTCCCGAACGCGGCCAATACCTGCCGCTGCAGCGCGCTTTCAGCGCCAGCCGCGAGGCCGCAGGGAACGATATAGCGCGTGTCGTTGGCCACATACTTGGCTTCGTAGTCGTAGAAATCGCGCGGCGTTTCCAGTTTGATCAGCGGCAGCGCCTCGCCGCCGAGCACCGCGGCGGTGAGTTCGGTCCCCTCGATGAATGCCTCGGCGAGTACCACGCTGTCGTAATTGGCCGCCAGGGTATACGCCTCCTCCAGATCAGCGGCGGCGCGCACCTTGCTCATGCCTATGCTCGAACCCTCGTTGGCCGGCTTGACCATGAGCGGCAGGCCGAGGCGCGCGACCACGGCATCGAAATCGCTCGCCGCGGCAAGCAGTTCGTAGCGCGGCGTCGGAATGCCGGCGGCCTGCCACACCAGTTTGGTGCGCCACTTGTCCATGGCGAGCGCACTCGCCAGCACGCCCGAGCCGGTGTAGGGAATACCGAGCAATTCGAGCACACCCTGGATGGTGCCGTCCTCGCCGTAGCGCCCATGCAGCATGATGAACACGCGGTCGAATTTCTCCGCGATCAGCGCGGCGAGATCGCGCTCCTTCGGATCGAACGGATGCGCATCGACGCCGCGCTTGCGCAAGGCGTTCAACACCATGGTGCCGCTACGCAGCGACACTTCGCGCTCGGCCGAGCGGCCGCCGAGCAGCACTGCGACTTTGCCGTAGGACTTGGCGTTCATGTTCTTTCGCCCACTATGCGCACTTCGGTCAGGAGTTCGACGCCGTGGCGCGCCAGCACGGTTTGCTTTACATGTTCGATCAGGTTCTCGATGTCGGCGGCGCTGCCGCGGCCACCTGCATTGACGATGAAGTTGGCATGCTTTTCCGACACGCGCGCGCCGCCGATGGCATAGCCCTTGAGGCCGCAAGCCTCGATCAGGCGCGCGGCGTGGTCCCCGGGCGGATTGCGGAATACCGAGCCGGCATTGGGCAAGGAGAGCGGCTGCGCGCTGATGCGCTGTTGCAGCAGTTCCTTGATGCGGGCCAGCGCGGCGGCGCTGTCGCCACGATCAAAACGCAACCATGCGGCGGCAAACCATTCGTCGGTTCCGATTCCCGCGCCCTTGAGCGCGACATGGCGATAGGCGATATCGAAATCCGCGGGCTTGCGCTCGCGCAGTTCGCCGCTGCGACCGAGCATGAGCACGCGCTCCACATGGTCCCAGGTCTCGCTGCCATAGCAGCCGGCGTTCATCGCCAGCGCGCCGCCCATGGTGCCCGGAATACCGGCGAGGAACTCGGCGCCTGCATAACCGCGGGTCGCGGCAAAGCGCGCCACCTTGGGACTGGCCGCGCCGGCTTCGGCATAGACGAGGGCATCCTCCATGCGCATGACCGCATGACTCGCGTGCATCAGCACGACCGTGCCGCGCAAGCCACCGTCGCGCACCAGCAGATTGCTGCCCAGGCCAATGAAATAAACCGGCTCCTCAGCCGGCAGGCTGCGCAGGAACTGTGCTGCGTCGGGCAGATCAGCAGGAACGTAGGCGCGCTCCGCCGTGCCGCCCGCGCGCCAGCTGAGGTGCTTGCGCATCGGCTCGTGCGCGAGCAGCCTGCCGCGCAGCGCCGGGTTGGAGAGATGTTTTTGCTCAGCCATGTGCATCTCTCACTCCGCAGCCTTGACGGGCGAAGCCGGGACGAGCGCGGCCGGCACGCCGCCGATCGAGCCTGCGCCCATGGTGAGCACCACATCGCCGTCCTGCGCCGCCGAAAGGATCGCGGCAGGCATGTCGCCGATGTCTTCGACGAACACCGGCTCCACTTTGCCGGCGACGCGCACCGCGCGCGCGAGCGTCCTGCTGTCGGCAGCGACAATGGGCGCTTCGCCCGCGGCATAGACTTCCGCAAGCAGCAGCGCGTCCGCATTGGAGAGCACCTTGACAAAGTCCTCGAACAGATCGCGCGTGCGCGTGTAGCGGTGCGGCTGGAACGCGAGCACGATGCGCCGCCCCGGGAAAGCGCCGCGCGCGGCGTCCAGCGTCGCTTGCATCTCCGCCGGATGGTGGCCGTAGTCGTCGATCAGGGTAAAGCTGCCGCCACCCTTCGCGGCAATCGCGTCGTAGCTCTGGAAACGCCGGCCGACGCCGCGGAACTCCTGCAGCGCCTTGACGATGGCCGTGTCGGCCAGACCCAATTCGGTGGCGACCGCGATTGCCGCAAGCGCGTTCAGCACGTTATGCCTGCCCGGCAAATTGAGCGTCACCTCCAGCGCCCCGGCCCTGCCTTCACGCACCACGGAAAAGCGCATCCTGCCGGCGCAATGGCTAACGTTTTCGGCTCGCACCATCGCGTCGGCGCCGAAGCCGTAGCTGAGTATGGGCTTGGACACGAACGGCAGGATCTCGCGCACGTGCTTGTCGTCGGTGCACAGCACCGCCGCGCCGTAGAAAGGCAGGTTCTGCAGAAATGCGACGAAGGCCTGCTTCAGCCGCGCGAAATCATGCTGGTAGGTCTCCATGTGGTCGGCATCGATGTTCGTGACCACGGCGACCACCGGCTGCAGATGCAGAAACGATGCGTCCGATTCGTCGGCCTCGACCACGATGAATTCGCCGGCGCCCAGGCGCGCATTCGATGCGGCGCTGGTGAGCCGGCCGCCGATGACGAAAGTCGGATCAAGCCCGGCCTCGGCGAGCACGCTCGCCACCAGGCTGGTGGTGGTGGTCTTGCCGTGGGTGCCCGCGATCGCGATGCCCTGCTTCAGGCGCATCAGCTCGGCCAGCATCAGCGCGCGCGGCACCACCGGAATGCGCCGCGCGCGCGCCGCCAGGACTTCCGGATTGTTGCTGCCGACCGCGGTCGACACGACCACCGCGTCGGTTTCGGCCACGTTCTCCGCCGCATGGCCGAAATTCAAGCTGGCGCCAAGCCCGGCGAGGCGCCGCGTCGCCGCGTTCTCGCCCAAGTCGGAGCCGCTGACCAGATAGCCGAGGTTGAGCAGCACCTCGGCGATGCCGCTCATGCCGCTACCGCCGATCCCGACGAAATGAATGCGTTTAACTTTATGTTTCATAGGTCGCTGAGTCGGCAGCGGCGGTTCGAAAAAACCGGTTCGCCGATGCCGACGAAGTGAATGCGTTTGACTTTGTGTTTCATCGCGCCAGCTCCATGCACGCGCGCGCCACTACCTCGGTCGCATCCGGTTTGCCCAGCGCGCGCGCCTTCTCCGCCATGTCGAGCAGGTGCTCGCGCGTGAACCCGCGCAGCAGCTCGGCCAGGCGTGCGGCCGACAATTCGGTTTGCGGCAGCAGAATGGCAGCGTCGCGCGCGGACAGGAATTTCGCATTGCTGGTCTGGTGGTCGTCCACTGCGTACGGAAAGGGCACGAGTATGCTGGCCACACCGGCGCAGGCGAGCTCGGCGACGGTGAGCGCCCCGGCGCGGCAAATGACGACGTCGGCTGCGCCGTAGCGGCTTGCCATGTCATCGATGAAAGCAAACACCTCGGCATGCACGCCGGCCGCGGCATAGCCTTGCCGCAGAGCCTCAAGATGCTGCGCACCCGCCTGATGCGTCACCTCGGGCCGCGCCTCCTCCGGCAGCAGCGCCAGCGCCCGCGGCAATGTTTCGTTGAGCGCCTTTGCGCCCAGGCTGCCGCCGAGCACCAGCAGCTTGAGCCGGCCGGAACGCGTGGCCCAGCGATCGCGCGGCTGCGCCAGTGCGGCGATTTCCTTGCGCACCGGGTTGCCGCTCAGCTGCGCGCCGGGCAATGCACCCGGAAAGGCTTGCAGCACCCGATCGGCCAGGCGCGCGAGCACCTTGTTCGCCAGGCCCGCGACCGAATTCTGCTCGTGGATAGCCAGCGGACGATTGAGCAGCGCGGCCATCATGCCGCCGGGGAAACTGATGTAACCGCCCATGCCCAGCACCACATCCGGGCGCCGCGCAAGAATCGCGCGTGCGCTCTGCCAGAAGGCGAGCAGCAGATTCGCCGGCAGCGCGAGCGCGCGCAGCAAGCCCTTGCCGCGCAGCCCGGAGAAACGCAGCCAGGCCATTTCATAGCCGTGCTTGGGCACCAGCTTCGCTTCCATGCCCGTCCTGGCGCCGAGCCACACCACGCGCCACCCCTGCTCGCTCAGGTATTCCGCCACGGCCAGCGCCGGAAACACGTGCCCGCCGGTGCCGCCTGCCATGATCATGATCGTGCGCTGCATAGTTTCACCGCAAGAGAATCAAGCGCAAGGAATGTCGCGGAAGAACAAGGCGAAGCCCT
>JACZJU010000127.1 GCA_014860395.1 Burkholderiales bacterium
CATTGGGATTGGCCAGCACGAACAGCAGCGCGCGCACATACACCTCGGCACAGCTGACATCGGTCTTTCTCACCGAATCGGCGACCGGCGTGCCAATCGCCTCCGACGCGTCGGCCTTGCAGAAAAGCTGGTGCAGAGCCGGCCAGTAGGCGTCGGGGACGGCGTGATAGATGCGACAGTGATCGAACATGTTCGATGCGAGGCAATCCAGCCCGCGTTGGCAAAGGAGCGCGGTCGGGATTGCGTCGGCCGGGCTTTCGCGTTTCCCCTCGCCTGTTTCGGCCAGGCAGCGCTGGTAGCCGATCAGCAGTTCCTGCCATAGATCCACGACCTGGGCGAAAATGCCGCGTTCCACCTGCGTGAGCGGCGACGGCTTGCTCGCCAGGTTCTTGACCTGATGCTCCTGCAGGAAATAGACCGGCTCGCGCAAGGCCTCCAATATCTTGAGGCGTTCTGGAGCAGGCAGTTTGAAGCGGTTCAGTACCCGCAACTGGTCCAGCAGCCGCACTTGCGAAGGCGCCACGTTGGCCAGGGGCAACTCGGCCAGCCATGCAGTGCAGGTCGCGCTGTCGGTAAACTCCGGCTGTGCGTCGGCGGAGAGTTCGGGTAGCTTGAATTCGGACATGGGGTCAGTGGGCCATCATCGCGCTTATTCTGCCATGGCTTGTAACAACTTGTGCAAAACCTGCGTCAGGGCGGCGCGATCGACCGAATGCTGGGCGCCTGCGCGCTTTGCCTCGCTCAAGACGGAGCAGTCGCGGCGTTCAACCACCGGAAGCGAATTACATCAGCCTCGTTAGCGCGCCGGCTCGATGGCGACGCGATCGAAATCGATGCCGTGCTCGAGCACGCCGCTGAGCAGCAGCAGCTCGAGTGTTTCGCTGTAGACTTCGAGCACGCGCTTGGGCCGGTACCAGCCGGGCGGCAGGATCAGGGAGGCCGGCACGGACAGCGCGGCGAGCGCGGGGCAATACAGCGCCGGCGCGAATCGTTCCGCCTTTGCGTTGACGCCGATGGGACGCACGGCCACCGCTTGCGGCACACCCGGGACGATGCGAACGCCGAGGTGGAGGACTTCTTTCGCGTCGGTTTCAAGCCAGCGCACTACGCCGATCAGGAAGTTTTTGGCGTCAGCCGGGCGCACTCCGATCAGCTGACCGTGGGCATAGCGCGCGCCGACGACGCCGGCCGGGCGCGCGACGCGCAGACCCGACACGCTTTCCTCCAGCAGCCCCCACTCTTCGAGGGCATAGCCCCCGGCCTCGACATACGCATCCTCGTGGCGCGTGCTGGCGTGGCCGAAGGTGGCGATCTCGTCGCGCTGCTGTCGCGTCAATGTGGTCGCATGACCGGGTTGGCGGAACGTTTTGCCCGAGATTTGGTAATGCACCGAGACGAGGGTGTTGCACACGCTCGCTTTTGCGGCGACGCTGCGGCGCCCTTGCGCCCGTCCGTTCTTGCCTTCGCACCAGAGGCGGAACAGCAGTACCAACAGTTGCTCGACGCTGGGCATGGCGCAATCCTCACCCAGTCCCA
>JACZJU010000128.1 GCA_014860395.1 Burkholderiales bacterium
CGGCCATGCCGCGCAGTGCGGCATCGTCGGCCTGAGCGCATGCATGGACATACTGTTTCTGCTGATTCCGCTGAGTGTAGTGCTGGTGTTGTTGATCGGTGCGGTGTTCTGGCTCGCGCTGAAGGGAGGTCAGTTCGACGACCTCGAGAGTCCCGGTCTCAATGTCGTGCTCGACGACGACAACCCGGAGCAAGTTGCGCCGGAGTCTGAACCCGGACCCGACGGGGGCGACACCGGCCGCCATACCGGGTAGGCGGCATGGCGAGGGAGATTCAGGGCTAGAAGTCGGGTTCCTGCTCGACGTTCTCGGCGCGGCCCTTGTGGCGGTGGTGTTGCCACAGCGCGAAGATTACCGAAGCCACCGATAGCGCCAGCAGGGAGCCGGAAATCGGTCGCGTGAAGAACAACCACGGATTGGGGTCGCTCATGATAGCGCGCAGCAGGTTGACTTCGATCTGGTCGCCCAGTATCAGTCCGAGGATGAGCGGTGCGAGCGGAAAGCGCGCCTTTACCAGCGCGTAACCGACGAGCCCGAACAGCAGCAACACCACCACATCCTCCATGATGTTGTTGAGCGCGAAGGCGCCGATCACGCACAGCACCAGCACGTTGGGGATGAGCATGGATTTCGGCACCGTCACCACGCGCAGGAACAGGCGCGCGCCAAAGGCGCAAATCAGTACCATGAGCGGATGCGCCAGCAGGTACGCGGCGTAAATGCCGTAAGCTATCGTCGGATGCTGGCTCACGAATAGCGGGCCCGACTGGATGCCGTGTATGGTCATGGCACCCAGCATCACGGCCGTCACAGCGTCGCCGGGTATGCCGAAGGCCATGATGGTGACCAGCGAGCCGCCGACATTGGCATTGCACGAGGCTTCCGACGCAATAATGCCCTCGGGATTGCCCTTGCCAAAACGCTCCGGATGTTTGGAGAATTTTTTCGCCTGGTCGTAGGCCATGACGGTTGCGGCGCTGCCGCCGATCGCCGGCAGCACGCCGATGAGAATGCCGACCAGCGTCGACCATACGAACAGGAAAGGCCGGGAAATGATTTCCCACAGCACCTTGAGGTGGGAAACAACGAGCGGTGGCGCCTTGATCGGCGCGCTCAATTGCTCGGATTCGTTCATTTTTTCGATGTCGGTCATCAGCTGCGCGAACGCAAAAATACCGATCAGCACCGGCAGAAACGGAAAGCCGCCGCGCAGGAACTCTGTGCCCAGCGTCAAGCGCGGCACGCTCATGATCGGATCGAAACCGACGATGGTGATGGCTAGGCCGATCGCGCCGGAGAGCAATCCTTTGACGAGCGAGCCCTCGGTGAGTCCGGCAACCATGGATAGCGCGAACACGAACAGCGCAAAATATTCCCACGGGCCGAATTCGAGAGCAATCGCGGCGAGAGGGCCGGTGGCGCCAATGAGAAAAACGCCGGCGAGCAGTCCGCCGAAACAGGATGACCAGATGCCGAGCCAGATAGCACGCCCGGGCTGACCCTTCTGGGTCATCGGAAAGCCGTCGAAGGTGGTGGTGATCGCCGAGGGCGAGCCGGGAATGCCGATCAGCGCGGCGGTGATCGCACCTCCGGCCGACCCTCCGACGTACACGCCGGTCATCGTTGCGAGCCCCTGCAGCGGATCCATCCCGAAGGTGAAGGGCAGCACGATGATGATGGTCATGGTGATGGTGACGCCGGGCAGGGCACCACCGATCAATCCGACGAAAGTGCCGAGAAACAGCGGCACCAGGTATTTCAGGTGCAGGATGTTCTCGACTCCGGCGAGCAGGAGGTCAAACATCGCTTACCACCCGGTCCAGCTTCCGCGCGGCAACAGCACGGACAGCAAGTTGTCGAATACGACGTAAGAGATGGCGGTCGTGGCCAGAGCGGAGATCAGCACCACGGCCCAGCGCCGCGCGTTGCGCGGCGGCTCCATCATGGCCTGCAGTGCAGCCATGAACAGGAAGGTCGCGACGCGATAACCTACCAGCGGCAGCAGAGCCACGTAGCCCGCGAACACCACGAAGGTGATGCCGACCAGCCGGTAGTTGCGCTTTTCGGGCGCAGGTTCGGCGCCGGCGGCCGCTGCCGTGGCATGTTTGCGCTGCCGCCACAGATCGGAGGCGATCAGCATGACGGAAAGCACCGCCATGATGATCAGTACGATGCGCGGATAGAAATCAGGACCGATCGGTACGAACGAGGACTGCGGCAGCCCTCGTATCAGTACCAGCATGGCAATGGAAAGCGCCAGGCAGATCAGCCCGGCGATACCGTCACGAGTCATTCACGCACGCGCGCTTGCAGTGGCGACTGTTGCTGCTCTTCTAGCGCTTAAGCAAACCGAGTTCGCGCGACAGATCCTTGTTGAGCGTGTCGTTCTGCTTCAGGAACTCGGCGTAGGCTTTGCGGTCCAGGTAGCGCACGTCGGTGCCTTGTTTACGCATTGAATCCGCGAACGTCGCGTCTTTGGCCGCCTGGCCGCAGGCGCTCTCGAGTTTCGCCAAAATAGGCTCGGGCGTACCCTTGGGGGCCAGAAGACCGCGCGATACCGAGTAGAGGACGTCGATGCCAAGCTCTTTCAAGGTCGGAACATTTGGCAGCTCTGGGCTGCGCTTCTCCGTGGCAATGGCGAGGAACTTGAGCTGGCCGGCATCGACCTTGCCTTTCTGCGTGAGGTTGCCGTCGGTCAGGTCGATATGGCCGCCCAGAATCGCATTCATGCGCTGCGCCAGACCGTCGTAGGAAATATATTTGAACTTGATCCCTGCCGCCTTCTCCACCAGCGCGGGGAAGAAATGGCTGGTTGAGCCCAGGGTCGCGCCGACCGATATCGTGCCTGGATGCGCCTTCGCGTCAGCGACCATCTCCTGCATCGTATTCCACTTGGTCTTGGGACTCGCCGTCATGATCGACGGCGTCGAGGCGATCAGGCAGACCGGCTCGAAATCCGTGTAATTCACGTCGGAAATGCCGATGTAGTAGGTCGAATGGATGTAGTCATGCACCGCGAACAAGGTATAGCCGTCGGGAGGAGAGCTCTTGGCTTCGCGCGCACCCACCGTGCCCGAGGCGCCGCCGATGTTGGCGATGACCACCGTCGCGCCGCCCAGCGCCTTCTGCAATGCCGGCCCGAACGGGCGGAAAATATTGTCGGTGTCGCCGCCTGCCGACCAGGGCACGATCACCTTTATCGGACGGTCGGGATAGGCAGCCTGGACATTGGCGACGGCGCAGAGCGCGATTCCCGCAAGTGCGGCAGTAAATATCCTCATGTATTTCTCCTTTGGAAGGTAAGCTGGCGCGCCATATTAGCAACAGACGGCCGACTTGGCAATTTGTGCTTGCCGGCACTGTCCCAACGCGAACGGTTTGCGAAAAAGCTTCCTCTGCCGGACGCGGTCAAAGCGGATATTGCGACGGCGCGGCACGTCAATAGCCCAGCGTTCTCGGCAGCCACAGCGCAAGCTGCGGGAAGACGGCGATCAGTGTGAGCGCGATCAGCATCGCCGCCACCAGCCAGACGGCCCAGCGCGCCGTGGATTCGATCGATACGCCGGCGATGCGCGTGGTCACCATCAGGTTCACCGCCATCGGCGGCGTGAACTGTCCGATCGCCATGTTCATGGTGATGAGTACGCCGAACCACACCAGGTCCCAGTGGAAAGTCTTCGCGATGGGCAACAGGATCGGCAAAAACACCAGAAAAATAGACACCGCATCGAGCAGCATCCCCGCGATCAGCAGCATCACCATGATCATCAGCAGCATGATCCACTCGGTCGAGGTCACGCCGATCAGCGCTTTGGCGAACGCGTCGAATGCGCCCAGCGTGGAGCCAGCGTGAGCGAATACGCCGGCGAGCGAGATGATGATCATCACCACCGCCGAAATCTCGGCCGATTCCACCAGCACCCGGTAGACGCCATACCAGGTCAGCGTGCGGTAGACGAATGCGCCGACGAAAAAGCCATAGAACACCGCCACCACGGCGGCCTCGGTGGGCGTGAACATGCCCGAACGCAGCCCGCCGAGAATGATCACCGGAGCGAGCAGCCCCCAGCTCGCATCCTTGAAGCTCTGCCATACCGGGGTTTGCGCGCTGCCGCCTTCGGCGCCCCAGCCTTCGCGCAGCGAGAAATAGAGTACCGGAATAAGCAGTGACAGGCCAGCTATGGCGCCAGGTATCAGCCCGGCGGCAAACAATGCGGGCACGCTCGCGCCCGGCACCAGGATGCTGTAGACGATGAAGGCGATCGAAGGCGGAATCAGTATCGCGGTAGAGCCCGCAGCCGCGATCAGACTCGCTGAAAACGCCCTGGGGTAGCCCTGCCTGGCCATGCCGGGGATCATCACCATCGCCACCGCAGCGGCATCGGCGGGGCCGGAGCCGGAGATGCCGCCGAGAAACATGCACACCAGGATCGCGACCATGCCTTGCGCGCCGCGGCGCCTGCCCACCAGCGCAGCGGTGAAATTTACGATGCGTAGGGCCACGCCGGCGCGCTCGAAGATCATGCCTGCCAGCACGAACACCGGCAGTGCGAGCAGCGGATACTTCGCCAGGCCGGCGTACGCGTTGGTCGGCACCGCCATCACCCCCAGTCCCTCGGTCATGATCACCGCGGTACCGGCGATGCCGAGCGCGATCGCCAGTGGCGCTCCGAGCACCAGCAGCAGCGCGAAGCCGAGAAACAGGATTACGCTGCCTTGGGCCAGCATGCCTATACTTTGCGCCGGACGAGGCGCATGATGCGCCCGACGATGCGCAGCGCGATCATCGCGCACAGCACCGGCAGCCACAGCGTGTAGATCCACTGCGGAATGCCGATGCCGGGGGAGGTGGTTTCGTATTGCCAGTCGTCGGCGAGCAGCCGGATGCCGTACCAGACGATGATCCCGAACAGGACCGCGGCCGCGGCCATCACGACTATCTCGATGTAATGTGCGGTACGCGGCGGCAGCTTCTCGACCAGGAAGGTCATGCGGATATGCGTGTTTTTCGCGAACGCCGCCGCGGTGCCGACGAAAGTGAGCACCACCATGAGGAACACTGAGAACTCCTCGGTGAACGCGAAAGACTCGTCGGTGAAATAGCGCACCAGCACGTTGGCGAAGGTGATCAGGCAGATCAGCGCCATCGCCATGGCGGCGAAAAATTCCTCGATCTTGACCGGAATGCGCGGCGGCTCTTCGGCCGCGGGCTTGATCGGATCCGTATGCTCGTTCATTACTGCATTACGGCAAGACGCCGCCGCGTGCGGCGGCGTTCCCTGCCGCTTCGATCACTGCTTCTTGCGCGCGGCGATGGCTTTCTCGGCCTTGCTCACCAGATCCTGGCCGACCGTCTTCGACCACTTCCGGTAGACCTTGCGCGTCGCCTTCACGAACGCCTCGCGTTCGGCCGGCGAGAGCGTCACCACGTTGACACCGAGCTTCTCGACGTCGGAAATCATCGACAGATCTGGCGCAATCAGGCCCTTGCGCGCTATTTGAATCTCCTGCCGCCCGGCTTCGATCGCCGCATCCTTGACGATCTTGCGGTCTGCCGGCGTCCAGCTTTCCCACACTTCCTTGTTGGCGACGAAAATCAGCGGATCGGCGACATAGCCCCACAGTGTCACGTTCTTCTGGCCGAGGGTGTGCATTTTCGCCGCGGTGAATATGGTGAGCGGATTTTCCTGGCCGTCGACAGCGCCCGAGGCGAGCGCCGGCTGCGCGTCGGCCCAGCTCATTTGCGTGGGGTTGGCGCCGAGCGCGGTGAAGGTTTCGTTGTAGATCGGCGAACCGACCACGCGGAACTTGAGGCCTTTCATGTCGTCCGGCGTGTGGATAGCATGCTTCGAATTGGTCACCTCGCGGTAGCCGTTTTCGCCCCATGCGAGCGGCACTACGCCGTTTTTCTCCAGGATCTTGAACAAATCCTTGCCCACTTCACCCTGGGTGAGGGCATCGATGGCGGCGTAGTCGGGCATCAGGAACGGCAGCGAGAACAAGTTCAGCTGCTTCACCTGCGGCGACCAGTTGATGGTCGAGCCTATGGCGAGGTCGATCACGCCCTGGCGGATCGCGGTGAATTCGCGCGTCTGGTCGCCGGCCACCAGCGAGGCGCCGGGATACATCTTGATGTTGATCCTGCCGTTGGTTCGCTCGCGCACCAGATTGCCCCAAATCTCGCCGCCCTTGCCCCAGGGAAAGGCGGTACCCACCACCGTCGACAGTCTGTACTCCGTCTGGTATTTGCCTTGCTGCGCGGCAGCGGGCAGCGCAAACGCCAGGGCGGCAGCGGACAGGGCAAGCAACATATTTCTGCGCGTCATTTTGGGCTCCTTTCCTTAAAAGACAGTTCCAGTTCATGGACAGGCGTGCAAGCCTAGCACGTAGCCGGCGCCTAGGCCATGGATCGCCCGCGGCTATCGCTGTTCGCGAAAAGCATCAGCTCCCGCAGCAGCTCTTGCGCGGAAATGCGCGCCACGTCTTCCAGAGAGCGTGCGTAGCCCACAGGAATGCGCGCTGCGCCGAAGCGCCTGACCGGGACGCCGAGCTCTTCGGCGACCGTGGCGGCGACTTCGGCGCCGAAGCCGGCGGCCTGCACCGCTTCGTGCGCAACCAGCAGGCGGCCTGTGCGCGCGACCGAGGCGAACACCAGCTCCCGGTCCCAGGGCCAGATGGTGCGCAGGTCGATGACTTCGACCGATACGCCCTGCTGCACCGCCTGCTCGGCGGCGGCAAGCGCTGTGTGCACCATGCCCGACCAGGTTACCAACGTAAGGTCGGTGCCGTCGCGGGCTGTGTGCGCCTGGCCCAAGGCGACAGTGTGCTGCGGCGGCACCTCGCCTTCCAGCCCCCACAATTCCTTGTGTTCCATGTAGATGACTGGGTCGCCGCAATCGATCGCGGCTGCAAGCAGGCCGTAGTTGTCGGCCGGGGTCGCGGGCGCCACCACCACCAGACCCGGGATGTGGGCGAACCAGGCTTCCAGGGATTGCGAATGCTGCGCGGCCGAGCCGCTCCAGATGCCGATCGGCATGCGCGCAACCAGCGGCACGCGGCCCTGGCCGCCGAACATGTAGCGGTTCTTCGCCGCCTGGTTGACGATTTCGTCGATCGCGCACAGGGCGAAATCCACCACCCGCATTTCGACCACGGGCCTCAGTCCGGTTAGTGCCATGCCGACCGCGGCGCCCATGATGGTCGCCTCCGAGATCGGCGTGTCGATCACGCGCGCCGCGCCGAACTCTTCGCGCAGTCCGCGGTACTGGCCGAAAATTCCGCCGTGTCCCACGTCCTCGCCCAGTGCGATCACGTTCGCATCGGCGCGCATGGCTGCTGCCAGGGCCTGGCAGGCTGCCTGCGCGTAGCTCATCAGCGCCATAGGCCGGCCCCCGTATCCTGGATGTCGGCATAAGCCTCGGCAGGCTCGGGTACGGGCGCGGCGCGCGCGGCCGCGAGCGCGGCCTCGATTTCGGTTTGCGCCGCTGCGTCGGCTTCGGCGATGCGCCCCGCCGCGACGCCCAGCGCCGCGAGCCGCAAAGCCGCCAGCTTGAGCGGATCGTTCTCGAGCGCGCTCTCGACTTCGCCTTTGGCGCGGTAGGCCGCCGCATCCACTGAGACATGCCCTTTCACGCGGTACGTGAGGGCATGCAGAAATTGCGGCCCGCCGCCGGCGCGGACGCGCGCCACCAGTTCGCGTGCCGCTGTATCCACCGCGAGCACGTCGTTGCCGTCCACGGTTTCGGCCGCAAGGCCGATGCCGCGCGCGCGCGCCGCCGCGCCTTCGCCCGCGGTCATGACGTCGGTTGCGGTGGTCGCCGAGTAGCGGTTGTCCTCGCACACGAACAACAGCGGCAGCTCGAATATTTTCGCCCAGTTGAGCCCCTCGAGAAACGGCCCGCGGTTGATCGCGCCGTCGCCGAAGAAACAGGTGACGATGGCGCTCGTGCCGCGGATTTTCGCCGAGTGCGCCGCGCCCACGGCGATCGGGATGCCCGCCGCGACCACACCATTGGCGCCGAGCATGCCGACGGCGAAATCGGCGATGTGCATCGAGCCGCCCTTGCCCTTGTTGGTACCGCTGGCGCGGCCGAACAGCTCGCACATCATGGCGGTGGTGTCGGCGCCCTTGGCCAGCGTGTGGCCGTGGCCGCGGTGGGTCGAAGTCAAATAATCGCTGCGCGCGAGGTTCGCACACACGCCGGCTGCAACCGCTTCCTGTCCGGTGGAAAGATGCAACGGTCCGCGCACCAGCGCTGTCGCGTTGGTAGCGGCGCCGAAGGCGGCGACGCCGCCGCGGCTGGTCTCTTCCGCCGCGTTTTCGAAGGCGCGGATGCGCGCCATGGTCCGGTACAGGGCGAGCAGATGTTCGGCGGAGGACGCGTTCGCTGCGGTGGTATTGGCCGGCAAGGAGAGCTCCGGGATTGTTCTTGTTCGGTGCGACGTAGTCTAATTGCGCGTCCCTGGCGCGTCAAACGCTAACCGATATGGCGGCGACGAGGCAGGGCTGCTTCGTCACGATTGTGCGCGGAGCGTTTGGCGAGATTAAGGAGATCGATTCAAGCTTTTTTCGCGCAGCCTCATCGACCAAGCGCTGCTGCGGCTATCGAGCGCAGCGGATGAATGACCTGGTCCAGCCCTGGTTAGGCGCCTTCAAACTCAAGCATGTCCTGCGGGGAAATATCCGCCTCCTTTTTCCCTACCAGGGCGTAATAGAAGAGCGGCTGCCCCTCGATGGAAATGCGATGCCTGTATCTCTCCAGGTGATGAACCTCCAGGGTATCGGTCGTCAATAGATGCTTCGTCAGACGCGAGAATCCAGAGACATCGCTTTCCTGCAAAAACGTATCCTTGATATTGAAAGCCACCCAACCACCCGGTTTAACGAGATTGAACGCCGTGGCGAATGCCTTGGTCGGAATGTCCCCAAAACCAAGCGCAGCAACACAGGTCAAACAGTCGAGCCGCCAATCGCGAAGGTCCTTTAGCGCAGCGGCGTCCATGTTGCACAGATCAGCCACATAGTAGGCATCATAAGCGCCTGGCCTGTCGCGTTCGCAAGCTTCAAACGCTTCCTGGCTTATATCGATACCGATCACGCGAGCAACTGGCAGCAGTTCACCGACCATGCCGTTTCCGGCTCCGAGATCGAGAACCCGCAGTTCGCTCATTTCGACGCGATTGGCTGTCAGCACTTTGCCGAGAATGTCGGAAACCGTCTGTGGGGAGGCGCACTTCAGCCGTTGATAGAAAAGCTGTTCATACAGACCGGGGCGCTTGTAGAGCTCGCCATAGTCGTGGAAACGAAGCTTCAGTTCCTGACCGTTTTCCTTGAGGTAGAAGAAGGCTTCATCCTGTCCGATTTGATTGGACTCGGTTGCAGGGAAACTGATGTTGTATCGCTGTTGTTTCATTCCACCTCCATATAGACATAGGATGACAAAGCCTGAAGTTCGTTTGAAAATTGTGCGGGCTCAACATGTTGTCAAGCCGCGTGCCGCTTTGCTGCGCGTGGCATCAAGCGGCTTGTCGGTGCGCAGCCCGGAGTGCGATTCCGGCTGCGCTGAGATGCAGAATTTAGGGGAACCCGGATTTTAACGCAGATTCAGCGCAGGAAGACGCTGATTGCCCGCATTTGCTTGACCCTTGCTACAACTTGGTCACCCATACGCCGACGTCGAGGCTTGCCCCCGGCGGGCCGACGAACGAGCCGGAGACCGGCGGCACCGATTCCGGCAATCGTGCCACCGCGACCGCAATGTGATCGGTTCCGACGATGTTGCCGATCGTGGGATCGAAGCCCTTCCAGCCCGCGCCCGGCAGAAACACTTCGGCCCAGGCATGGGTCGCGCCGTAATTGACTGCCGATGGTTCGGCGTGCAGATAGCCGCTGACGAAACGCGCGGCGAAGCCCAGACGGCGTGCTGTTTCCATGAACAGATACGCCGAGTCGCGGCAGGAGCCGCTGCCGCGAGACAGGGTTTCCTCCGCCGTTTGAACCCCTGGCTCCTCGCGCAGTTGGTATTTGAGCGTTTGATGAATCTGTACGCCCAGGCGCTGCAGCAAGGCGTATGTCTGGATCTTTTCGTCGGGCTGCCACATTTTTGCGACCCATTCGGACAGCAGCCTATCGGTCTTGTGCTCGATGGCATCCATATACGGGGCGAGCACGATCCTGTCCTCCGGGATGTAGGAAAACGGGTAATCCATCGCGTAGTCGGACACCAGGAAATCGAGGGGCGCCAGATTATATTGATGAATGATGACCTCGCTCTCGATCGCGAGCTGGTTGGCGGGCGAATCGAACGTCGCTATGGCGACGGAATTGTCCTCCACGTCGCGGTGCCAGCGCAGGGTAGCTGCGGGCCTGATCTCCAGGGACGAGGACTCGATGCGCAGTTCGTGGCCTACGCGCGGACGCAGGCGCAAAGCGTGAGGTCCGAGCTGCACCGCGGCGGAAAAATTGTAATAGGTGCGATGCAGAATCTTATAGCGTTGCATGTTTTGTCATCCGACCAGACTGCAAAAGGACCAGCTGTCGCCCAGTCGTATTGTCGCTGGGTTGTTTCAATATACGCTTTGGTTTCCCTGGTAGCGAGGCCGAACCTCAGTTACCCCTGGAACGGAAATGCCGCGCCCGCTGCGGCATATTACTTCACGCCGTCGAGAAAATCCTTTACCGCCTTGACCATTTCGGCTTCGTGGCCGGCGAAGAAATGGTCGCTCCCCGGGATCACCACCTGCTTCGAGGCCGCATTGGCGATGAGCGAGGCGCGGCGCAAGGCCGCGCCCGCGAGGACCTGCGGCAGATCCTTGCTGCCGTACAGATCGAGCACCGGCGCTTCGATGCCGCTGAATACGAGGCCGGGGATATGCAGCTCGTGCGCGGCGGACATGCCCAGCGCAGCCCAGGCGTCGACCTCGACGGGGTTGCGCTTCATGTAGCCATAGGCCATGCGCGAACCCATGCTGTGCGACACCAAAGCGATGCGCTTGTAGCCCTTGTCCGCGAGCCAGTGGACCGCAAGTTGCAGCCGCTCGACCGCATCGGGCAAGGTCTCGGCATAGGCCGGCGCCCTGGCATCGGCCGCGAGGACCGGCATCTGAATGGAAAGCGTGGCATAGCCGAGATCGGGCAGACGCTGGCGCAGCGTACCGATCATGCCCCAGTCCGGATGTATGCCTATGCCATGCACCACCACCACGCCCATTTTCGCGTTGGCAGCCTCGGTGTAGATGCCCAGAAACTTGTGACCGTTCTGCTGCGTGAGGTGGACTGGGTCGCCGACGACGATGGCCGGAGTGATTTCGTCGGCCCAGCGCTGCTCGCGCGCGTAGTCCGGGGCGGCGAAGGCCGAAATCGATACAAGCAGCAGGCAGACGATCAGGCAGGCACGCATGAACTCACTCCTTTGGGCATCCGCGCGCTGTAGGTCAGCGCTCGGGCAATTCTTCCACAGCCGCGGGCACAGCGCCAGCAGCGGCCCGAGAGCGCACGCACCCGATCCGCCTGGAAGGGCTGCCCCAACTGTCGTGACGGTCGCGGCGCTGCCGGCGGTGACCTTAGCTATGGCGTTGCCTCCCGAAGAGCGCCCGCAGTTCGTCTTTCGCGGCTTGCAGGCAGGCGCGCCGCTCCTCGGGCAGGCCACGCCCGGCGCGATTGATGTAGAAATTGAGCATCGACATCGCCGACTGAAACGCTCCCGCCTTGCGCCGCCGGCTGCGTTCCGCCGAAGCCTTAAGCGATGCCGCGATGGCGCGCGGATCGGGCAAGGTGAACACGCCCGGCTCAAGGTCGAGGGCGTTGCTCGTGCGCGTGACGCTCTGCGACCAGCGCTCGTTCTTCGCCGCCGCGGTCGGCGTTGCCATGCTCTGGCCTGCTAGCCTTCCGCGCGCAGATCCGCGAATACCTTGGTTGCGACCAGAAGCGCGTCACGCACCAGCGGCGCGCCGACGTAGCCGAGGATGTGAAGCAGGGCCTCGGTCAGTTCCTCCTCGGTCCAGCCCTGGCGCCGTGCCATGCGCAGGTGAATCGCCAGTTCCGCCTCGCGGCCCGTCGACGCGTCGGCGATCACGGTGACCAGCGTTCGCGACTTGAGATCGAGCCCGGGGCGGGTCCACAGCGTGCCGAACACCGTTTCGCTCGCGACATCCACGAACTTCTGCATGATCGGATCTTTGTAGGTCGTCGCCGCCATCTTGTCGACATAGGCGTCGCCCAGCAGCGTGCGGCGCATCTCGCGGCCCTTCGCCAGATTTGTCTCGGACATCGGATTCTCCTTGAAAGTGATGGTCGTCCAACAGGTCTAATGGGCCCAGGCGGAGTTTACCCGTGACAGCCCGCTCTGATTCCCGGTGCATTTGTCTTGTACGTTCGCGGCACAACCAGGAAGCAGAACGCTTCACCGCGTCGAAGTAGGCTGCAAACTTGGTGCGGGATGCGAAGCGATGTACGTGAAGGTAATTGCAACGACGAGGAACAATCCTATTTGCGTGCCATCACCGGCTCAGTGCCAGGTAGATCAACATAATGACGGCCAGCCCGAGAAGACCGCATAGCCATAGCAAGGCACGCGTGCGCACGCGCAAGACGTCCACTGCCTGGACGAGCTGAGACTGCTGCTCCGCGAGCTTGTCGATAATTCCGGAAGACAAGACCATTTCCTCGCCCAGTTGAGCGGCGCGAAGCTCAAGTGCGTGCACTTGCGCCTCGATGGGCGAAATAGCCGGGTCAGGCGAGTAGGCCTTCTCGTCCAGCGGTATTAGCGGTTTCTGAACCAGCGCGTCCTTCCTCGTGACGCGGCTCCAGAGCTTTTTCGCGCCATCAACGATCGATGGCGCCACGCTGAGAACTTTCGTCCAGCGTATGGTCTTGAATGATCCTATCCAGCCTCCAGCCATGGCAATCAGTTCCTCCAGAATGCCGACGCCCAGCGTCATGCTATGCGGACGAGGGCCCGCACAATGGTTCGGGATGGTACGCCGCTTCCGGCCCGTCCGCAGCAGCAGGCCGTTGGCTCAAGCATCCAGGCGGTGCGCGGATGCGTCCGCTAGGCGACGCGCTCCCAGAACAACTCCTGCCGCTGCATCACGCCGAGGTACAGCCGCCGCGGTGGCGCCAGCATCATGCCGCCGTTTTCGAAGCGCACGCTGCGCACTTGGTCGCCGCCGATGCGGCTTGCGTCCACCGAGGCATCGACGCGGGTCGACAGCGTCGTGCCGTCGAAGGTGTAGTTGCCCGCATAGGACATGAACTGCCGCGGCTCGCCGGCCGGCAGTTCGGCGCGGCCGTCGCAGAGAACGCAGTACATGCGAGCATCGGCCTGGAAGCACACGACACCGTTGGGAGCCGGTCCGTAGGGCGGCGGCAGCGCTTTGCCGTTGTCGTCGACACCCTTCGTACTTTTGAGCCGCCAGGTCCCGATGATGCGCTTGTCGATCATGTGTTTCCCTCCGGTGACGCGGTGTTGTGGATAGACGGCATCAGTGGCGGCGAGCAACCGGGCTTACCCCGGAAACGCCGGCGTCGTTCGCTATGGCTCCAAGGCTACTTCCTGGTATACACGATCTTATTCGTTCCGCCGTCGCAGCTGCCGACAACCTTTCGATCTCCAACCTGATCCGTCGGAACAATTTCGAGGGTATAGGCTTTGACGCCGTTTGCCTCGATCTTGGCCGCAATCTCGGCCTTCAATTCCTCGCAGGGTTTGGCTGCAAACGCCGACATGCTCGCGGCGAATGCGATGACGAAAACAAGTAGCTTTTTCATGGCTGCTCCCTTTTTCTTGCTGAAGGAAAGTAACGTTAGCGTTGAGCGAGGGCCAAGGCGCGCAGCGGCGAGGGTAGCGCGAGCGCGGGGTTAGGCAAGCCGCAGCTGCGCCAAAGAAGCGACCGCGCTCCCCCCACTTGTGTCCGGAATGATGCTTAACTCGAGGACAGTGACCGCGGGCAGTTCGACATGATGATCTTCCGTCTCGGATGAGGCGCCTTGGGGGCTGAAGTTCCACTGCTGTCGCACGATCTCACGGAACGACTGCCCGCCATCCGCCGACCAGCGCAAGACATACTCCTGCGTGCGCTCTGTGCTGGGTTCGACGAAGTTCAGCCAGATCCGTTGGAGCGGTTGTGGATGTGCGAAGCGAAGCCGGATCGTCTGCTTTCCGGGCCCGGCGGCGCGCCACCCCGAGCCTCGACCGGGGACCAATGCGGACTCGATTGGATGAGCAGCATCCTCCGAGGTGATTTCCACCTCCGCAATACTCTCCACACTCAACCAGTCTTGGCCAGGAGATACGGTTTCTTGCTGACCTGACGCGATGATTCGCTTGCGCATGCGCGTGCCTCCTAATTTCGAACTAGAGAGATACACAGCCGCCTAACATGGCATTTTTGTCGCGGCGCCTGTCAACTGTTTCATGAAATCAATGTGTTGATATGCTGTGTATCGATGAAGGCCGTTGTTATGCCGAGTGACGAACCAGGTTATTTTTCCCCTTATGCGCCAAGATACTGTTCTTCAGCAACATTGTCCATCCGACGCACGGCGACCGAACTGTTGGACCAGGTCTGCGCCGCAATCCTCAGACGCCCCGGCTCTCCCGCTCCAGCCTCTCGCGATGTTCCGGATGCGCAATGGCCAGCATCCTGCGCGCGCGCTCGGCCAGCGTCGCGCCGCGCAGGTCGGCCACGCCGTATTCGGTGACGATGATGCCGGCGTCGCTGCGCGGCGTGCTCACCGGGCCGCCGAGTTTGGCGACGATGCGGCTGTGTTTGCCGGCGGTGGAAGGGAGCGCCACGATGGGTAGGCCGCCCCTGGAGTAGTGCGCGGCGCGCAGGAAGTCGACGGCGCCGCCGACGGCGCCGACGTAGACGCCGGCCGCAACCTCGGCGTTGATCTGGCCGGAGAGATCGACTTCGACCGCCGAGTTAATTGCGGTGAAGCGCTCTTGCTGCGCCAGCACGCCGGGGCCGTGGGTGTAGGCCGAGGAGCGCATCTGGACTTGCGGATTGCAGTGGACGAAGTCGTGCAGACGCTTGCTGCCGAACAGGATTCCGGCGACGCTGACGCCGCGGTCTATGGTCTTTTTCGCATTGTTGATCGCGCCGGATTGCATCAGCGATGCGACCTGGTCGCCGATGGCGCCGGAGTGCACGCCGAGGTCGCGCCGGTCTGCAAGCAGGGCGAGGATGGCTTCTGGCAGGGCGCCCAGGCCGAATTGCAGCGTCGCGCCGTCCTCGATCAGGCCGGCGACGTGGCGCGCGATCGCGAGTTCGACCGTACCCGGCTGCGGATGCACGACTTCCAGCGGTGGCCGCGACGTGTGCACGATGTAGTCGAGGTCGGCTTCAAGCACCGGCCGTTCGCCGTAGGTCCAGGGGGCCTGATCGTTGACTTCGGCGACGACCACGCGCGCAGCCTCCAGCGCCGGCACCAGGTATTCGTGCGCAATCGACAGGCTGTACTCGCCGCGTTCGTTCGCCGGTGCGAGCTGCAGCAGCAGCACGTCCACTTTCAGCCGCCCGCTCGCGATCAGCGCGCCCAGGTGCGAGTAGTGGCAGGGCAGGATGTCGAGTTTGCCGGCCTTGGCGAGCGCGCGGTTGCCGCCGGTGCCGGCATAGCCGCTGAAGCGGATGCAGTCGGCGTACTCAGTTTTCAGCGTATCGGAGTAGGTGATGCCGAGAAACGCGCCGAGTTCACCGATGGCATGGCGCTGCGCCATCAGCGCCCGAGTGAGCGGCAGGGGTTCCGCATCCGCCTGGCCCCACATGAGGTTGTCGCCGCGGCGGACGATGGCGGCGAGGTCGAGCGCGTCGAGTTCCAGAGTTTTGGCCACGTCGTTATCAGGCTGTAGAAAAAGGCGGCGCCCGATTCACAGGCGGCGCAGCGGAGGGTAACATCCACCCGTCGGAAATTGGAAGGCGCAAATGGAAAAAGACATGAAACTGCTGGGCATGGGCCTGTTCTGGAACGATCTTGCGGTCGGCGACCGCTTTCGCACCGTGGGGCGCACGCTCACCGAAACCGACCTGGTGAATTTCGTCAATCTGTCCTGGCTGACGGAAGAATTGTTTACCAATATGGAGGATCGCGAGGGCATGGCGATCGCGGGCCGGGTGGTGCCGGCGGCGCTGGTCTATGCCTGCGCCGAGGGGCTGCTGCTGCCGATGATGCAGGGTACGGGGCTGGCTTTTCTGAACGCCACGCTGGACATCAAAGGGCCGACCTTCGTCGGCGACACGATCCACGTAGAATGCAGGGTGAGCGAAGTGCGCGCGACTTCCAAGGGCAACCGCGGGCTGGTGCGCACCGAGAACGAGGTGGTCAATCAGAAGGGCGAGATCGTCCTCGCCTACAATCCGCTGCGCATGATGAAAGGCCGCGACAGCTGAGGCCTGCGGCGTCACAGCCGGCTTCCAGGTGGCGCTGGTGCTCAGGCCTCGGGCGGCGCGCTGGCGCCGGCCGGCGCCTTGTCTTCCAGCCATTCGCGCCACACCGCCAGCAGCACCGCGACGATCACCGGCCCGATGAACATGCCGATCAGGCCGAAAGCCGCGAGGCCGCCGATGACGCCGAACATCACCAGCAGAAACGGAATCTGCGTGGCGCTGCTGATTACCAGGGGGCGGATTAGATTGTCCACCGAGCTCACCACCAGCGTGCCCCACAGCAACAGGCCTATGCCTGCCAGCGTATTGCCCTGGAACAGCAGCCAGACGCCGAGCGAGCCCCAGACGAAGGGTGTGCCGAATGGCATCAGCGCGACCAGCGCAGTAAACGCGCCCAACAGCACCGGCGCGCGCACGCCCGTGACCCAGTAACCCAAGCCGGCGAGCAGGCCCTGCGCCAATGCGGTCAGTACCAGGCCGTACAGCACCGCCGTGGTGGTGTTGCCGATGGCGACGATGTAGCTGTCGACGCGCGTGCCGAGGAAGCGCCGCAATACCCGCCGCACCTGGTCGAGCAGGCTTTCGCCGTCACGATAGACGAACAGGACAGTGAGCAGGGCGAAGCCGAGTTTGATCGCATTGCGTCCCGCGCCGCCGACGAGGTTGCCGAGTTCGCCCTGCCATTGCCTTGCCCAGCTCGTGAGCTGCGCGCGCAGCGCGGCGGGATCGGTGGTGATCTGGTCGAGAAAATCCTGCAGCCGCTCGCCTATCCAGGGCAGGCCTACGACGAACTCCGGCAGCCGGTGCGGCCCGTCGGCCATGTAGGTCGAAGCGGCCTGATAGGCGATGACGAACTCGTGCTGCATCAGGGTGATCAGCCACAGCAGCGGCAGCACGAACGCGGTGGTCAGGAGCAGGGTCATCACCAGTGCGCTGGCCATGGCGTAGCCGCGCATGAGCCGACGCAGCCGCGTATAGGCGGGCCAGGTGACATAGGCGAGTATGGCGGCCCAGACCGCCGGCGCGATGAACCAGCCGAGGACCAGATAGCCGAGTATGAACAGGGCGCCCAGAAGCAGCGTCAGAATGACGCGGCGGGTGAGAGTGTCTTGTTCAGGCAGCATGAAATCCTCGTTGGACGCGGCGGCTCATGGTTCCAGTTCAGTTTGCAAAGGTCGAAGCGAAGCGTGGATAGGTCTCGGCGATCTCGTTGCGTATGCGGCCACGAATCAGCGTGAGTATTGCGGGTTCGGGCGCGCTCGTGAACGGCACTTCATCCGGGCAATCGAACTCGAAACCGGTCTGGTCGCGGATTTCCTCGACGCTGTGTCCGGGGTGCACGCTTTCAAGGCGGAAGCGCTGTTTCTGCTTATCGAAAGAAAACCAGGCGAGTCCGGTCAAGAGACCGTATGGGCCGCCCGGCCTATAGACGCCGGGCGCGCTCACGCCGGGCGAACTGATGAAGTCCACTTTGGGCACCAGCACCCGCCGCGTATGCTCTTCGCGGAACAGGATCACTTTGGGCACCAGGTAGTACAGATAGGCAGAGCCGAAGGAGCCGGGCCAGCGCACATCGCTTGCCGGGTAGCGGCCGGTGCCGACGAGATTGATGTTGCCCTGGCCGTCGATCTGTCCGCCGCCGAGGAAAAACGCGTCGATGCGGCCCTGCGCCGCCATGTCGAAGGTTTCGACGCCGCCATTGGTATAGGCGTTGTAGCGGTTGGAGCCGAGGATGGTGACGCGCATCGCACCTTGGGTCAGGTCGCGCCGCAGCAGCGCCGCCGCGCCGGGGATAGGCGATGAGGCGCCAACGGTGACATGGCGGCAGCCTTCGAGCAGGCGCGCGATCACTGCGACCAGAAGTTCGGCGCGACTGTAGTCGAGGTTCATGCGGTCACCTCCTCGACATTGAGCCACTCGTCGAGATAGCGGCGAAAGCCCTCTTCGGTCTTGGCGCTGTGCACGTAGCGGCTAATCGCCGCATCGTCGGCGCCATAATGCTCGGGCAGGCCCACCGGCCAGGCGCCCTGTTTTGCAACGGCGATGCGGCTGACGTAGATCGCCGGCACCACCCCCGGTGCCAGCTTGGCGTCGTCGAACAGGTTCTGTTCGCTGATCGCCTCGACCGTGACGAAAGTCTGCTTCGAGGCGTGCGCCATGGTGAGCAGCTCGCGCCTGCGGCCTATGTACACATTGCCGGCGCGATCGGCGAGCGGCGCGTGAAACAGCGCGATATCCGGATTGATCGCGGGCAGCACGGCGATCGGGTCGCCCGGGGAAAACGGATTGTCGATGACTTTCCAGTCGGGACGCGAGGCGAGCAGGTCGCTTTCGATCAGGCCGCGCAAGGGGATGAAGGGCAGACCTTTTTGGCCGGCCTGCAAGGCGGCGTGGATAGCCGGGCAGGTGGCGTCGAGCATGCGTATGCGCCCCTTGCGCAGTGCGTCGATGAAGCGGTGCGCCGGGCCGAATTCGCCCAGCGTGATGGCCGAAGTCTCCAGCGTCGCGACCGCACCAGCGCCGATCAGGATCTCGGCCTGCAGCCCGCTGATCGGCACGCATACCAGGTGCAAGCCGCGCACGCCGCGACGCACCAATTCGCGCGTCGCCGCCATGGAGACGCCGCAATTGTCCTGCGCGACTACGAGCACGGCGCCGTCGGGGACTGCCGCTGCGAGTTCGGCGAGTTCACATATGGGTTGCTGGTTCATGACGTGCCTCCGGTTTCTAGTTAAGCCTGCCAACGCCATCGTACAACAGCTTCATTCCGGTTACGAACTGGAAGCCATAGCGGATTATCCCTCATTTTCAGATGAGTTCTTAAGCTGTCGTGCATTTGCGCAGAGGACAAATTCATCCTGATATGATGCGGGCATTCTTTTTTCTTTTTGAGAGAGCGATCATGCAACGGATCGGGTTTGTCGGCACCGGCCTGATGGGCCGGCAGATGGCGCGGCGTCTGATGATGGCGGGATTTGCGCTGCAGGTCTGGAACCGCACGAAAGAAAGAGCTGGGGAGCTGCTTTCGGCCGGGGCACAATGGTGCGAGTCTCCTGCCGCCTGCGCGCGGGCGGCGGATGTGGTGATCACCATGGTCACGGACTCCAACGCGTCCGAAGAGGTGATCTGCGGGCGCGACGGCGTTCTGGCGGGGGCACATCCGGGATTGATCCTCATCGACATGGCGAGCATCGCCCCCGAAATGTCCCGTACGCTGGCCGCCGCAGCGCGCACCAGGGAGGTGCCGATGCTGGACGCCCCGGTGACAGGCAATCCGAAGGTGGCTGCCGACGGCAAGCTCGGCATCATGGTCGGCGGCCCGAAAGAAACCTTTGACGCCTGTCTTCCCCTGTTTCAGGCCATGGGGGCGAAGATTATCCACGTGGGGGAAAACGGCAAGGGGACGACGCTCAAGTTGATCAACAATCTGATCCTGGGGGTGGCGATCGAGGCCGTGGCCGAGGCCCTGGTGCTTGCCGGCAAGGCCGGAATCGATCCGGTCAAGGTGCTGGAAATCACCTCCGTGGGCGGCGCCCGCACCGGGGCCATGGAAACGCGCGGCGCGCGGATGATAGCCCATGATTTCTCGCCGCATTTTTCTGCCAACAACATGTACAAGGATCTCTCGCAGGTCATGCAATTAGCCGGAGAGGCGGGGGCGTTTGTGCCGGCGACCGGCATCGCGCTGGAGATGCTGCGGGCGGTGAAGAATCAGGGCAGGGGAGAACTGGATTCGTGCAGCGTCATGACGATCATCGAGGCCATGGCGAACGCAGCGGTGAAAACCGATGGATAGAATCGCACGCTCGCGCGTACCGGGTGTCGCAGCATACCCGCGGCATGCTAGACCAGTCTGGTAGCGCCATCGTATAAGAGCTTCATCCCTGCGACGAACAGGAAGCCATAACAGAGGCGGTAAAACAGAACCTCGGGGATGATCTTTCTAAACCAAACGCCGCAGAATATGCCGAACACCCCGAGGGGTACCAGTCCGGCGGAAGTGGCAAGGTTGCTGCCGTCGAACAGCCCGAGCAGGGTATAGGGTATGAGCTTGATGTAGTTGACGGCGGTAAAAAACACCACGGTGGTACCGACCAGCAGGGCCTTGTCCATTCTCTGCGGCAACAGATAGATCGACATGGGCGGGCCGCCGGCGTGGGCGAGGGTGCTGGTGTAACCGGAGAGGGTGGACCAGAAATAGCCTTTGCTCCGCGTCGGCTTGCTCGTTTGCGCCAGCGATGCGTTACTCGACCAGCGCTGCAGCAGGAAACCGATTGCGATTGCGCCAAGCATGAGCTTGAGGCCGGCTTCGTTCACGTAGCGGAAGGTGAGCGCGCCCAGGACGATGCCTGCGAGTCCGCCGGGCAGCATGATCTTCATGTTCTCGCGGCTCCACTGGCCGCGATAGGCCCACAGTGCGGCGAGATCCATGACGCACAGGATGGGCAGCATGATGGCGACGGCCTGGCTCGCGGGAACAGTGAGCGCAATCAGCGGCACGGCGAGAATGCCGAGACCGGTGCC
>JACZJU010000129.1 GCA_014860395.1 Burkholderiales bacterium
GCGATGCGACGCTCAGCCGCCCGTCGACTTGCGTACGGCGCGCACAGTGTTCGGCCAGGCATAGATGGTCACCACGAGGCTGGCGAGGCGACATCGCGGCCAATTTGCGCCCTATTCAGCGCGCAGGGGCGCATCGAAGCAATACCCGACCCCATAGATCGAGGCGATGCAGTCGAAATCAGGGTCCAGCGCCTGGATCTTGTGTCGCACGTTCTTCACATGGCTGTCGATCGCGCGGTCGCTGACGTCGCGGTCATCGGCATGCATGCTATCGAGCAGCTGGGCGCGCGAAAACGCGCGGCCCGGCTGGCCCAGCATCAGCCGCAGCAGGCGGAACTCGAGCACGGTCAGGTTCAGCCACTGCCCGCGCCACGCAATGCGCAGCCGGTCGTCGTCGACCTGCCACGGCCGCGCCTGAGTGGTCAGCCGGCCCTCGGCACGGCGCAGCTGCGCCTTCACTCGCGCCATCACCTCGCGCGGGCTGAAGGGTTTGCAGACGTAATCGTCGGCGCCGGTGTCCAGGCCGAGCAGCCGGTCGACCTCGTCTATGCGCGCGGTCAGCATGATGATCGGCACGTCACTGAACTGGCGCACGGCGCGGCACACGCCGATACCGTCCAGCCCCGGCAGCATCAGGTCCAGCAGGATCAGCGAGGGCCGCTCGTGGCTGACCCGCCGCAGCGCCTCGGCGCCGTCGGCCACCGCCTGTGCCGGCAGACCCTCGGCGCGCAGGTAGTCCAGCAGCAGCTGCGCAATCTTGGCGTCGTCCTCGACGACGAGCACGCGGGCGGCCGCGGCCACGCTCACGCCCCCACCGCGGCCGCGCGGAGCGGCAGTTCGACGCGCACGCGCAGGCCGCCGAGCGCCGACGCGCTGGCATCGATGCGTCCGCCATGAGCGGCTGCGATCGCTGCGCAGATGGCCAGTCCCAGGCCGCTGCCGCCGTTGTGCCGACCGCGCGCCGCATCGGCGCGGTACAGCGGCTCGAATACGCGCGGCAGGTCGGGCGCGGGCACGCCGGGGGCACTGTCGTCGACCACCAGGTGCACGCGGCCGGCCTCCTGCTGCAGCGTCAGCGCGATCCGGCCCGGCGCGTCGGTGTAGCGCAGGCTGTTCTGCAGCAGGTTCGACAACAGTTGTTCGATGCGGGCGGCATCCCAGTGCACCGCCACGGGCGCGCCGGGTTCCTGGCCCCAGCCCAGCGTCAGTCCGGCGTCGGCCGCGAGCCCTGCATGTCGCTGCAATACGTCACGCACGATCTGCACGGCGTCCGCATCGGCGAAGTGGCAGGGCAGGGCCTGCAGATCGGCCATTGCCAGCAGATGCAGGTCGTCGATCAGCCGGCCCAGCCGCAGCGCGTCTTCGCGCAGCGACAGCAGCGCGGCTTGATTGGGCTGCCGCACGCCGTCGACCAGGGCCTCGATCTCGCCGCGCAGCACGGTAAGCGGCGTGCGCAGCTCGTGCGACAGGTCCGCCAGCCAGCGCCTGCGCGCGCCTTCGATGCGCTGCAGGCTCACGGCCATCGCGTTGACGTTGCGCACCACGTCGCCGATCTCGTCGTCGCGCTCGACCGGCACGCGCACGTCGAGTTCGCCCTGCGCAATGCGGGTCGTCGCCGCCTGCACCGCCAGCAGGGGACGCACCCATTGGCGCGCGAGCCACAGCGCGCCGCCCAGCGCGAGCCCCAGCAGCACCGCCGCGACGGCCGCAATGCCCAGGTATTGCGAGAGCAGGAACTGTCTGTCGATGGCGTCGGGCGCCAGCGCCAGAGGCCTGAGCAGCGCCCGGGCGACGACCTCGCCGCGCAGCACAATGGGCCGCTCGATCACCCCCGGCACATCGCCGTCGATCGGCGGGCCGACCCAGGGTCGGCCGTCCGGCCGCTGCAGTGTCACGCGCGCGCCGAAGCTGTCTTCCGCGCCCGGTGGTCCGCCCGGCAGTCCATCAGGTGGCACGCGCCGTGGCTGAGCCGGCGCCGGCACGCCCAGCCGCATCTCCAGTTCGCGCAGCAGGGCCCCCATGTCCGGCGGCGGTGCCGCATCCGCCGTTGACCCATCGGCCTGGGCCAGACGGTCCGCCACCAGGGCGACAAAGGCATCCAGGCGCTCCAGGTCGCGCGCCTGCAGATAGGCGTTGAAGCCCTGGCGCAGGTTCCACGCGCTCAAGCCGCCCATGGCGAGCACGCTCAACGCCACGGCGCCGAGCAACCAGAACGACAGCGTGTGGGCCAGTCTAGTGCGCATGTTGGCATCAGTATGCCAGCGAATCGTGGAGAACCGATGGAGATCGCCCCGCAATTGCTCCAC
>JACZJU010000130.1 GCA_014860395.1 Burkholderiales bacterium
CGACGCGTGATACGCCGAGCAGATGAGCTCGCAGGCGCGACAGCCGTTGCACTTGTCGGCAACGATCGTGATGGATTTGACGATCTTCTTAACCTTGCCCATCGCTGACAATCTCCCTCCGCTCCAGGTCCTCGGCAACGCAGTTCATGTCCATTTCGTGCAGGAACGCCTTGCCGGAAATGCCCCGGTTATGAAACCCCTTCAGCTTGCAGCACGCGTCCAGCAGCTTCGCCTTCAGTCTGGGCGAGCGCTTCTTCCGATTCGATAATCCCTCTTTGCTCCAGGTCTTCGGCAACGCAGGCCAGATCCAGTTCGTGCAATGAGGCCTTGGTCGGTATGCCGCGGTTGTCGAACCCCTTCAGCTTGTAGTAGGCATCCAGGAGCTTCGCTTCGAGCTCGGGGAAGCGCTTCTTCCAATGGTCCTCGGGCGGCTTCTCGTCCGCGCGCCGCATGCCCCGGCGCACATTGATGGCGCGCAGCAGGCTGCGGTTCCTGGTGGCGGCCTTCCACACGCCGGCTTCGTCGATGTCCATCCCGGTAGCCGTGGCAATGAGCGCGGCGAAGTTGTGGATGTGATACGGGGGCTTGAGCGGAAACGAGGACAGGCCGGCGCAGACGCCGACCGCGTCGTCGATGTAGTGCATCTTCTCCTGCCAGTCGACGATGTCGCAGCTGGCCTCGACGTCAGGGTAGTGAGGATTCGAGAATTCGCCGCGCGGCTCCCATTTCAGGAAGTACTGCTTAAACTTCTCGTCGGGGACCTGGATCCAGTCTTTGACGAACGCCTCGCGCTCTTCCATGGTGGGGAAGGGTGCCTGGGGGAATTGTCCTTCGATCTGGGTGATGTTGATTTTCTCGCCGGTCGAATACATCAGGTAATAGACCGGATTGAGCATGCCTAGCTTGAGCGGCAACTGCTCTTGTTTCTTGATCGTGTTGTGGTCGTATTTTTCCGCGCCCTTGCCGATCTTGCGCGCAGCCCAGTAGGTGCCTTCGGCCAGCGCGTCGCCGATTCCCTCGCGCCGCACGATGCGCTCGAGCAGCCAGTAGAACCTGCCCTCGACGTCGGTGGGCATGCCCGGGAAGTCCGCATCGGTGAGGATGCCGGCTTCGTACAGTTCGAGCGCGAACGCCATGACCTGCGGCGCCGAGAAAGCGTCCACGCCGTATTCGGTCGCTTTCTGCGCGATGCTGAAACCGAAATTCAGGTCCGAATACGCCGCCATGGTGTAAGTGAGCTTGGAGTAGCACTTCATCATGTAGGTGGGAAGGCCGGGGACCGAGATCGTGGCCCCGCATTTCATCGGGCAGTTGTAGCAGCTGATCAGGCGCGTGCGCACCTTCTCCTGCTGCTGTCCCCACTTCTCTTCGACGTCCTTGGTCCAGTAGTCCTTCTTCCGCGTGCGGGCGTTGCCCCACATGAAATTGGTGGTGTGCCATTCCTCGTCGACGATACGCATCTCTTGCGGAGAACCGAGCCCCTGCAGGATGGCGGGAACCCCGGGAATCGGATTCGCCTCCCTGAACTTGATGTATTTGAGCACGTCGTTGCACAGCTTCATGAACTCTTCCGGGTGCGCGACGTTGAGGTCCTTGGTGCCGCGTACCGCGATCGCCTTCAGGCCCTTGTCGCCCATCACCGCGCCGATGCCGCCGCGGCTGGCGCTGGACCGACCCTGCTCGATGGAGGCGAAAAACACCCGGTTCTCGCCCGCCAGGCCGATGGCGGCGACCTGGATGTTCGGATCGTTCAGTTCCTTGCGTATGCACTCCGACGCTTCGATGGCGCCCTTGCCCGCGAGATGCGAGGCATCGCGGATTTCGACCTTGTCGTTGTGTATGTAGAGATAGACCAGCTCGGGCGACTGGCCGCGTATGATCACCTTGTCGTAGCCGGCGTGCTTCAACTCCGGCGCCCAGAATCCGCCCATCATGGAATACGCCATCAGGCGCGTCTGGGGGGAGAAGGTCGACACGATGGTGCGGTTGCAGCCGGGAGCCGCGGTGCCGCAGAGCAGGCCGGTGCTGAAAATCAGCAGATTATCTTCGGAGAACGGTTCGGTTTCGGGAGGAACCCTGTCCCACAGTATCCTGGCGCTGGTACCCAGCCCGCCGAGATGAAGCCTGGTCATCTCGGGGTCGGTCTCGACCCGGTCTATGCTGCCGCGGGAGAGATCGATTTCCAGATCGAACCCTGTCTCTGCATAGCGCATTTCTCTGGTCCTCCCTCAGCCTGCGTTTCTGCCCAACTGTGTTGGGTAGATTGACGCATTTCGGACTATTTGGTATATTGGTACTATAATACCAAATTAGTAGATTCGTCAACTGGCTGATGCGCAGCCGCCCGAATTGGGACCGTCGCCCCGCGCTGTGCAGCTCATGGTCCGAATTGGGCCGGAAAGGACGAGTCGCTAGGTGGGAGAAGGGTGGCAGAATCGAAACCTCGATGGCATTCGACCCGCATCAGGAATAGACGATGAACGGCGTACGAAACCTGCTGGAGACACGAGTTCCCGGGCTTTACGCAGCCATCGAGGAGCTGCTGGTCGAGGCCGAGGCAGGCTACAACCGCCAGACCGGGCAGGCCCCGTCCGAATTCCTCCTGGAGCACACCCGGCGCACGGCGGCCATTGCCCACAAGATATCCGCGCTTGAAGGGGTCGATGCCTTCATTCCGACCGTCGTGGCGCTGTACCACGACGCGGGCAAGTTTCATGGGGGCGAATACCACAAGGACGACATCCCCGAGGAGGAGCACGCGGCGGTCCTGGCCGGGAAGATGCTCGCCGGGTTCGGGCTGCAAGCCTGCGATATCGACGCCGTGCTCGGGGCGCTGCGCGCCCTTTACGACGATCGGCTCCCCTGCGTCGGCGCCTGCCGCATCGTGCAGGACGCGGACCGGCTCGAAAAGCTGGGCACGCTGGGCGTGGGCGCCTTCTTCACCAAGGCGGCCCTGCGCGGACGCGGCCTCGTCGACGCGCTGGTAAGCACGCTGAGCCGGGAAATGACCTACGCCCTGGCGGCGCCGCATTCCATGCTCACCGAGTCGGGGAAGAAACTCGCGGCGAAGAAGGCGGCGAAGTCGATCGCGTTTTTCGAGGATCTGCTGGAGGATCTCGAGGACTGGGGCATCGCCGCTTTCGAGCGCCGCAGCATCGTTCTGGAGGAGGATTTCCGCACCCGCGACGGCGCCTGCGTGCAGAACATGGAGGTGACCATCGTCATGCCGCGCGCCTGCCCGGATTGCGAAGCGCCGCTGGCGCTGACGCATCAACGCGAGCGCGGGCTGAAGTGCGAGAGGCTGACGGCGCGCTTCGCCTGCGCAGGCTGCGCCTACACCCGCGAAAATTCCTTCTGCCTGCCGGTATTCGCATGAAGCGAATGGCGACCGAAGTGACAGCGAAGAGGTAACACCATGAGGTACGCGGAAACCGGGTTCAATCTGGAAATCGATCTATCCACGGGCAGCATCGAAAAAGTGGCAACGGATCCCAGAGACACCGAACTCTATTTGGGCGGGCAGGGGATGGCCGCGAAGATACTGTATGAAAGGGTCCCGCCCGACGTCGACCCGTTTTCTCCCGACAATCTGTTGATCTTCAGCACCGGCCTCCTGCATGGCACCCCGGTTCCGGCAGCCAACCGCACCGTGGTGAACACCTTTTCTCCCCAGACCAACCTGATGTCGCATTCACTGTTCGGCGGGTTTTTCGGACCGGAGCTCAAATATGCCGGCTATGACAGGATCATCATTCGCGGCAAGGCCCCCGACCTGGTTTATCTCTACATACACAATGACAAGGTGGAAATACGCGACGCGACCCACCTCAAAGGCAAAGGCAGCACCGAAACCGGGGACCTGCTCAAAACGGAGCTGAACGACCAAAAAGTCCAGGTCGCGGCCATCGGCCTGGCCGGCGAAAATCGCGTCTACATGGCTTCCATCGAGCACAATCATGCCAGCGCGGCGCGCGGGGTCGGCGTCATCATGGGGGACAAACGGCTGAAGGCCATAGCCGTGCGCGGCACCAAGGACGTCAATATCGCCAGGCCGGCGGAGCTGTTCGAGATGAGCCAGGCCATGCACAAGAAGATCGGCGAGGGCGATGGCAACGGCGACTGGATGGCCGTCGACGAAGACGACAGTTTTCACCATAACCATTTCGCCTGGGGCAATGCGCGCACGCGCAGAAAGGATTACTGGAGCGACGAGCTGCAGCAAAGATGGACGAACTGGAAATACGATCACATGGACCGGCAGACAGGCTGCTACAACTGTCCGAAGAAGTGCCGCAATGTGATCAAGTGGCCGGGACGCCCGCGCTTCGGCTACAAATGTTTCGGCAAGGACACCTACCATATGGCGGCCTTCCTCGAGCTGGACTTCAGTTTCGAGATCCTCGGTGTGGCCCAGGAGTACGGCGTCGACTCCTACTCGACGCCGCAGGTCATCGCCTTCGCTCTCGAGTTGCTCGAGGCCGGCATATTGACCGACAAGGACTTTCCGGAAATGCCGGCCGACAGCAGGGGCAGATTCTTCTACCTGCTGGAAAAGATCGTGCGCCGGGAAGGCATAGGCGACATTCTGGCCGACAGCGTTTCCCATGCGGCGAAACGCATCGGCAAGGGCGCCGAAGCTTTTGATCACAACACCACCAAGAAATTCGAGCAGCTGCCGATCAAGCTGGGCAGGCTGAACCCGGCCTACTTCCTCATGATCGCCACCGGCGAGAAAATGAGCATCACGCAGATCGAAGGGTCCTTCCCGCAGGACCCCCTTCCCACCAAGGAGCAAAGAGAGGCGTTCGTCAGCAAATGGGAAGCGCCGCCGGATGAAAAATTCAAGAAGTATTTCCTGGAATGGGAAAAACGCAGCGACATTTCCGATCAGGCGACCTGCGAGATCGTCGATTGGAACGAGGCGATGCACTACATCGACGACTCCACCGGGCTGTGCGGTTTCGTATCCTCGTTCCGCGGCCAGTTTGGCGGCGGCGTTGCTTATCACATGAACAATATTCCGCAGATGATCTCGTATGCGACCGGCATGGCGATGGATAAGGAAGCGCTGTGGAAGACATTCCAGAGGATCCGCACCCTGGTCAGGGCGGTGAATGTCAGAAGAGGCTTGCGCAGAAAAGACGAGCGGCCGCCGGAGGACCACTGGGCGGTAAGGGACGAAAAGTACGAACAGGAGTTGCTGAGCAAGTATTACGGTTTCAAAGGCTGGAATTTCGAGGGCATTCCCAACCGGCAGACGCTGGAACGGCTGGATCTGGCTTACGTGGCAGACGATCTGGAGCGAAGAGGGATTTTGGCGGTTGATGAAGGCGTTTCCGCCTGAGCGCCTTAGAAACGATCGCAAGATGACTATCGTCATTCATGTCATCCCGAGCGAAGCGAGGGATCTGCTTTTCCGTCGACAGCAATGTTTCGAAAGCAACAGCAGATTCCTCGCTTCGCTCGGAATGACAGGTTTTTCGGCAATAGGTTGTTAGGCGGAAGCGAAGAAAATTCAGACTGAATTGGAGAATTGCCGTGAACGCTGCTACGGCCGCTAGGATAGTCAAGGATATCAAAGCCGATATCGACAAATGTACGGGCTGCCGAGCCTGTGAGATGGCATGCTCGGCGTTTCACGCAATGCCCAGGTACAGCAGCGTCAATCCGGCGAAATCCCGTATCCGGGTAGTTGTCGACGAACTGACGGACGAGTATGTGCCGATACGCGCCGGCAACTTTACGCGCACCGGCTGCGACGGCAGGCATGTCTATTTGATCGACGGCAAGGAATACAGCGAGTGCAGCTTTTGTCGCGCTTCCTGCCCCACCAGGGATTTCTTCATAGAGCCGGACTCCGGCTTTCCGCTGAAGTGCGACATGTGCGAGAGCGTGCCGCCGCTCGCAGAACCCATGTGCGTTCAGGTGTGCGAGCCCGGGTGCCTGACCTACGAAGAAAGAAAGATCGATAGGATCGGGGAAGGGCAGCTACAGACGGGGGAGATCGAGGCAGGACTGCAATCGCTGATAAGCCAATACGGCATAGACGCGGTAATCGAAAGCCTCAACCGGACCCCGAAAGCGTGAGGGTGAGAGCAAATACTGCCGCCGGCCAATTGTATTCGCCCGCATAAGACCAATTCATCACTCATGAGCAAAAGACTTTGCACCTGTGGCGCCGAAGCCGATGTGCGTCGCGGCACCAGGCGTACCGCGGATGGACGTGACGAAATCGTCTACCGCATGATCTGTCCCGTCTGCGGGCAACTCGGTCCTGCAATTCCGGCGGCAGGAAAGGACGAAGCCGCAGCAATCGCTGAAGCCATCGAGGCGTGGAATGAAATGATCGCACGTCTCCGTCCGCTGGAAGCGTAGTCCGGCCGTAGTGGCAAAGCTTCAATTGGGCAGAATCCGGCCAATACCAGTCCCTGACGAAGTTGCCACAAACAAGCCGGTCAACCCCTCTGGGTGTATGCTTTCGTCCAAGATTTCGGCGTTCCGCTTTTCACGATGCCGAGTTAGGGAGCAGGCTTCGGAGTTAAGGCGAAAAAACTGTCTCCCCATGGCAAAATTGGACCATAAGGCCGGCTAGCTTTCTTAAGGAGAAATTCATGAAACATACAGTCATTCTTGCGGCGTCTTTCCTTGTTCTGGTGGCCATTCACGGGTGTGCGACTAAAACCTATGGCCGTCAAGGCACGCTGACAGGCTATGAGAAAGACACCATGACATGCAGAGAAATTGATCTTGAACTGGCAAAGGTCAGAGGGTTTGTCGACCACGTAAATAAGGAAAGTGAGTTTAGCGGGCGTGATGTGCTCGCCATTCTCGGCGACTTTGGAATCGGAAATAATATGGAAAAGAGCGCCGCACTTGAAAGCGCCAACAAGCGTATCGAGCAGTTGAGAGATCAGCGCGACGCAAAGAAATGCAATGCAAGCGCAGGTTAGCCCCGCATTCGAGAGGGGGCGCTATCCAGAAATTGAATGGTGATCCGTTTAGTGTCGCGAACTGCCTATCGGCTTGGGCAGCAGTCGGCCATGACCGGACCGTCGTGAATATCCTCCGAAGCGGACTGTCGCCCCAAGGCTCCACAACACCCCGTTTGTGACCTGTCCGTACTATCATTACATATCCGGACAGGCACCTTACGCACACTCTTAATGAAATAGGCAGTTACAGCCAATCGACATGCTCCGCGAATTTCAATAGTACGGACCGACGTGTCCGTTGAACAACTGTTAGCTGTACCAAAATCATGCAGAAGCTTCTAACGACACTAATTGTGATTCTCGCTTTGGCGGTACTCTTGGTGCTAGTCGCTGCGCTGTTTGGCTCCTATACCTTAGTTTTCGATCCGCCAAGCGATCTAAACATTTCTCAACGCTTGAGCTTGCTCCCTGCCATTACCATTAGCGCAGGTGTATTGGTCGCCATTCTGACCTTTGCGCGAGAGAGAAAGAAACAGGAACTAGAGCGCCAAAGACACATGTCAGAGGTGTTCTTGGAGCGAGTAAAAGACGGCTTCAAAGCCGTGATTGACCTACTTTCCGACCAAAACAACAACAGGGTTACATGGGTACGTGCAGCTCGAACTCTCCTGAAATCGGTTGAGCTTAAAGCCCAAATATCGTCTGAGGAGTACAAAGTCGCATACGAACTTGAGGAAGAGCGCGCACGAAACGAGCTATACACAATACTGTCGTTAGTAGATAAGAAAACTGGTGAGAGAGTCCCGCTTCCGCCGCAGTTCTTCTATGGCATTGACGACTGGCGCACGTGTAATTCACTTGATGATGCAGCAATCAAAGCGTCAAGCAGTGCTGTGGCATATTCCGTGACGATTGATGAGGTTCCGCCCCAACCCCACCTTAGGCCTCTCTCACCAAAATCAGTAGTCGCGATATTTGACTTCGTGGAATATCCCAAGACATACAATGATCCCCTGAAGTCGGTGGGTGATTGGGATGACAACTGGAATACTTCTCATGAAATAGACCAGGGAGCTCGTCGTTACGTCGCTCACACCAAGAAAAAGTTAGCTGTGGATGGAAAATTGCATAATCTTGGAAATAGAAGCAGCAGCTAACACGTTATGTGGCACGAACATTCGCGCGAACTCAGGATGCTTGGCTCTGCACCGTTTGAACTGATGCGATTGCTTTCGCTGGCATCTGCTTGCCTCGCGTTACTCGTTGTAGCCCCTGTTGCTGCGCAAGTGCCATCTGCGCAACACGATCGACTTCGGCAGCAAGCGAATCAGCTTTTGGAGACACAGAGCAGAATTGAGGATCGGCTTGCGAATTTGCGCAAAATTAGTCGCGCCCTGTATGAGGCCCACCTGTTTCAGAATCGCAAGCAGGACGTTTCAGATGTTTCGATTTCTCAGGTGTTTAATAGGTCCGAAAAGGCGGCCACCGCTGTCGATAAGTTTCTCGCTGCCATGACTGTCTACGTCGAAATAGCCGATGAATCGAATCGGAAGCGAATCGCTCCAAAGATGGCGCTTCTTCGATTTAGCGCGCGTCTCGATCTAGATAACTGCCTTGACGACATTGAGGCTGCCTTGCGTCACATGAAGAGTGCGCCCAGTGCGAATGCGAGCGCCAAGGAACTCGAGAAGGAATTGCGCGTCGCTCAAGAGATTCTGCGCGCAATTGCTTTCTAGGTATGGTCGGTTGTGGATGCATATTCGCTGCGAATGCTTGCAGTGCCACATAACAACGCGACGCAGCCGGACGCGCGCGCCGCTGGCCGTGGACGTTGAGAGGCCGCTTTTCACACTGGGCTAATTCCGGTTTGGGTCGCGAACCGCCTGTCGCTTTAGGCAGTTGTCGGCCAACAAGAGACGTTCCCGGATCGCTCACTTTTCGGGCGTCAGGCGACTCTCGTGAATCGGTCCAACTGCACCCGGTTCCGCACCGGCCGCTGAACCTCGTAGACGGCACGCCGTCTGCGCTCTTACTCGGGAACCGATTCCGCGGCGGCCCATGCAATGCCCAGCTCTTCCAGCTTCTCCTGCGTGGGAATACCGGTGACCGGATCCCAGCCCATGAGGGTATAGAACGTGCGTTTGGCCCGGCGCATCGCCTCCGGATCGATGGCAGTGCCTTTCAAAGCCCCTTCTGGAGCGGGTGAGAAGAAGCGTTTGGGCAACTGATCGTCAGCCGCAGTCAAGCCTTCCCTTAGGTTGAAAACCCGGGCCAAGGTGGCGACGCGCTCGCCTTGCCGCAAGGCCTCGAAATCGGTGTAATCCCACCCGGTGAGCGCGCGCAAGATATCCACCTGTTGCCGCAGCGTCCAGGGGGTGAAATGGCACATGACCAGCGAATCGCCGAAATTTCTAGAGAGATGCAGGTTCTTCGCCCTGTCCACTTTGGCCGTGGAGAGATCGCCGGCAGGCAAGGGATCGAGACTGCCCAGGCTGCGCACGCCCTCCATGCCGCGGCCTTCCTGGGTAAACAAGGTGTCGTGCGCGCCGGTCATATGATCGGCGCCATTGGCCGCGACCGCGTAAATCAGCCCCAGGCCCTGTTTCAACCGGGGATCGTGCATGCCGAACTCGACGCCCTTGACTTGCATCGAAAGCTCTTCCGCACCGCGTCCGATGCGTTCGGCGGCTTTGCGGCTGCCGTCCGCGAGAACATCGCCGATGCCTTCCCGACGCGCAATGAGTTCAATGACCTTGAGCATCGCATCGACGTTGCCGAAGCGCAAATCTATGCCGCCCGTGTCTTCAAGTGTCAGCATCCCCTTTTCGAAGCACTCCATGGCGAAGGCGATGGTGCCGCTCGCCGATATCGTGTCCAGGGAATTGAGCCCGCACAGCTCGTTCGCGCGGCAGATGGCGGCGAGATCGTTGATGCCCATGAACGAGCCAAAGCCCGCGAGAGTTTCGTACTCGGGGCCGCCGTTCCTGGGATCCACCTTGTACAACTCGTTCTCCAGTTCCACCACCTTCTTGCAGCGGATCTGGCAGCCGGGGCACGCCTCCATCGAAATCCTGTAAGAGTCCCGCAGCGCCGCCGCGTCGATCTTCGCCACGTCGTCGAACTGCCCGCCGCTCCAATTGCGCACCGGAAGGTTGCCGATTGCGTTCCCGCCCACCATGTCCGCGCCGGTGCCGAGGTCGTGAAAGCGTGCGGCACTGCCGAAGTTCATGTAGTTGGTGTTCATCCAGCGGGCCATGTCGCGATACTTCTCGGGATCCGCCGCCTGCGGCATGGTCTTTCCCTTGACGGCGACGCACTTGAGATTCTTGGACCCCATCACCGCGCCGAGACCGCCGCGAGCGGCCGCATTGCGCACGTCGGTCATGATGCAGGAGATGGCGGCCAGATTCTCGCCGGCTGGACCGATGGTCGCCGTCCGCAGGCGCTTCTCCCCCAACTCCGACTCAATCACATCCTGGGTTTCCAGTACGTTCCGTCCCCACAAATGTGTCGCGTCCTTGATCTCGACTTCGCCGTTATTGATCCATAGGTACACCGGGTGCGCGGCTTTGCCTTGCACCACCAGGGCATCGAATCCGGCGCGCTTTAACTCATAGCCGAAAAACCCGCCGGCCTCGCATTTCGCTATGCCGCCGCTGAGCGGGGACTTTGCCCCCACGCACAGGCGCGAGGCTCCCGGCATCGCTGTGCCGGTTACGGGGCCCGGGGCAAAGACAAGGACGTTGCCGGGTGAAAGCGCGTCTGCGCGGGGTTTGAGTTCCTTCAGCAGGTAGTAAGCGAGGATTCCGGCGCCGCCCAGGTAGCGCCGATAGAAGTTCTCATTTTGCTCTTCAGTCCAAATGCGACTATCGGATAGATCGACCCGCAATATTTTGTTTGCAAGTCCCTTAACCATGGCGCTTACTTCCTTTAAATTCAAAATAGGCGAACATGCATCACCCGCCTTCTATGGGAGGAAATACGATGAGCAATGAGCCGTCAGACAATTTATCCGCGGGATCGGCCAGTTTGCCGTTTAATGCCGCGTTCCACGGTTCGTCGATATCCACGCCCAGATTCATCAATAAGGCGCGCACGGTCAGATTATCTTCCAGATCGAGTTCCGCCCTTAGCTGTCCATCCTTGTTGAATCGCTGAAACGGACCATACATTTCGAGCTTTACACGCATCTGTCTCTGCCTTGAGTTCGCGGCCAACTGATTACAGTTCGAACTTATGCGCATTATATGCAAGTTGTCAGCAGGTAAGGCGCAACGCAAAGACGCGTGAGCGCGCTACCGCGAACGTTGGCCGCACGCTTTCCGATACCCTGGAAAACGTGACAGGCGCCTGCGCATCAACAGAGGCAAACAGGCAATCCTGTCAGCGTGCGTTCGCCTCTGTTCAAGGCAGGTCGCGGTGTATCACGGCCCCGGTGCCCGGCCGGAAACCTTGAGGCCTTTTTCGAGACCGGCGAAGGAATAAGTCGGTAAGCTCATCAGCCAGCGGTATCCCTTGCCGATCAACTCTTCGATGTTCTTGGCGTTCGCATGGGGGTGGCCGCAGACGACGTTGTGCGCCTTGCAAATGGCGAGTATCTCGTCGATCGCCGCCGCAACAGTCGGATGCTCGTACTGCCGCGGGAAGCCGAGGTCCTGCGACAAATCGCCTTCGCCGATCAGCACGAATCCAATTCCCTGCACCTGTTCGAGTATCTTGGGCAGGTTCTTGATGCCGCGCGCCTCCTCGCACTGGATGCCAACCAGGATTTCCCCCTTCGGATTGAGTGGCCAGACGTCGGCGCGTTCATAGTATTCCTGTGCGCTCAGGCCCCAGTACGGCGCCGCGTTCTTGGGGGCATCGCCGCGCTGGCCTGCCGGTTCAAAATGCGCCGCCGACGGCGGGCGCGGATAGCGACATGCGGCAACAGCGTTGCGGGCTTCGTCGACCGTACTGACATGCGGCCAGATGATGCCATAGACGCCGATATCCAGAACCTGCTTCGCAATGAACTGGTTCATTTCGCCGCCGTTCGGAGGAATGCGCACCATTGGCGTCACCGCCGGCGCAATGCTGCCGGATTTCAGGATCTGTTTGCGGTCGAGCATGTACTGCATGCAGTTTCGCAGCAGCTGTATGTCGTAAGGATTGTGTTCCATCTCGAATACCACGGCATCGTATGGTGCTGCGTTGATCGTCTGCGCCATGCCGATCTCGGGCGGCGAGAAAGTGGTAATCGCGGGTTTGCCCTGTTCGAGCGCCTTGATCGCGCCGTTGAGGCGGGGCATATCAGCCATTGCATTGCTCCTTTATTTGTTTTGGAAAAAATGCGGTTGCGCCACGAATTAAACCGGCTGGCGAAGCCTGTGAAATCAAGAGGGCGCAGCGAATCAGGCACCTGAGCCAGTGTATTCTTGTTTGCGGAATCGATTGCATGATTTCAGCGCGAGGGCGAGTCGCCCGCCAATTGGCGCTAAATGCTTTGGAAATCATTCCTGTCAAAAGGCCTCTTCCGACGCGCGAAAGGGCGACTGCAAATTCGAAGGCGCCGACCCGTGGGAGCGGGGTCTACTCCTTCATCTCGGCAAAACGATCGTCCGCGACCTCCAGCTTCCAGCCGCCACTGTGTCGCTTCCAGAGCGCATAAGCCGCCCACACCAGCAGCGCCGCGGCCACGATTGTGCGTACCGTCCCCTGCATGAAGAACATCGGTAACGCGAGGGCAATCGCCATTAAGGGGATATAGGCCAGTGTCCATTTTTTCTTGCCGTATGCCTTCTGGTACCAGGGGAAGCCTATGGAGAAAGCGCCGAGCAGGAGGAAGAACGCGGACCACGGCCGCAGTACAAACCAGCTCACGAACATGGTCATGTCACTGGCGGTGGCGTAGGCGCGCGCGAGGTTGAGTTCGGCCATGTTGCCGAGCACCACGCCCAGAATCATCGGCGCGATCGGGAATTTCAACACCCGCATCGCATAACCGACCACGCCGAAGATCAGCACCGTCCACAGATCGTGGGTCGAATTCTCCAGCGCGAACACGCCGATTGCGCAGTAGGCCAGGATCACTGCGGCGAGGGTGTACATCGGCACCCGCGTGACCAGCAGGAAACCGCGCAAGCAGACTGCCTGCAACATGATCATCATCGGGTGTGCGATGAAGAACGCGATGAATATGCCGTAGGCGAGCTCCGCGTTGTCGGTGATGAAGGAGGGGCTGGGCACCACATCGTGAATCAGCAGCGCGCCCAGCATCACGGCGGCGACAACGTCGCCGGGTATGCCCAGGGCCATCAGGATCATCAGCGCGCCGCCGGCGGTCGCGTTATTCGCGCTCTCCGGCGCGATGATGCCGTCGGGCGTGCCAGTGCCGAATTTCTCCGGCGTCTTGGACGCTTTCTTCGCCTGGTCGTAGGCAAGGATGTTGGAAATCGACCCGCCCGCCGCCGGCAGGACGCCGACGAAAATGCCGATGAAAGACGAACGCAGCAGGTTAACCCAACTGCGGAATATGGTCTTGATCGCCTGCAGGTGCTCCACCTTGACCGCCTTCCCGGTGTCTTTCATCAACGGCTGTCTGGCGCGCACGCGGTCCTTGACGTCGCTCAGAAGCTGTCCGAAGGCGAACAAGCCGATCAGCACCGGCAGGAATTGAAAGCCCGCTTCCAGGCTATCCATCCCGAAGTTCAGACGCGCGATGCCGTTGATGTCGTCCTCGCCTATGGTTCTGACCAGCAGGCCAACGGCGCCCGCGATCAGGCCCTTCAGCATATTTTCTCCGGCCAGGCTGGCCGTGATCGTCAGCGCGAACAGCACCAGCGAAAAGTAATCCCAGGGTCCAAACTCCAGCCCAAGGTCGGCCAATAGCGGGGCGAGCAGGACCAATGCCACCGCGCTGATCAATCCGCCGAAGAACGAGGACCAGACGCCCAGACCCAGCGCCAGCCCGGGCTTGCCGGCTCGCGCCATGGTGAATCCGTCGAAAGTGGTGGCGATGGACGATGGGGTTCCGGGAATGCCGGTCAGGATGCCCGACATCAAACCGCCAGAGAGTCCGCCGACAAACACCCCGATCATGGTCGCCAAGCCTTGCAAGGGCGGCATGGAGAAGGTAAAGGGCAGGGTAAGGATCACCGCCATCGCGATGGTGAAACCCGGGATCGCACCCGCGATCAGGCCTGCGCCCGTGCCCAAAAACATCAACAGCAGGGTCTTCAATTGGAAGACCGTGTACAGGGCTTCGGTGAAATTCTCCCACATCATGGTGCGCAGTCCTTCGAGCCTGTTTCAAAATGAGGGGATATCCCCTGCGGGGACTTCTTTCAGGGCGTCTCCCCTCATACTCCCCTACATCGGGCCGTTGCAAAATTCATTTTGCAACGGATTCCTAGCCTTGTTTACCATGCGGAAAAAATTTCGCCCTGGGGCAGAATGACTTTAATTCCGTAGGTGAAGACCGACCACATGAATCCGACCGAAATGATGGAGACGGCGGCGTGCAGCGCGAGTGCGCGCAGCGTGCGCTCGCCCAGGGCCGTCAGCGTGAGGAACACGAAAAGCACCCCGCCGATCAGCATGCCCAAGTAGTCCAGCGTCAACAAAAAGGCCGCGAACAGGCCGTAGCACCAGAGCGCGTTCTGATAGCGGCCGATCCAGCCGATCACTCCGCCACCCTCACTTTTTTTGTCCGGTCCCTGCTTCAGGGACTGAAACAAATAGGCGAAGGTAAGCGCGAACAGAAGGATGAGTACGACCCGTGGCCAGACCTCGGCGCCCAGCGACCGGTAGTCCATTTTCTCAATATCGAATGTCGCCCAGAAAAAAACGCCGCTCGCCGCCAGAATGACGATCGCGCTTACCGTGTCTGTGTTCAACCGGGACATGGCAGAAATTCTTTCGAAAAGAGGTTTATGGAACGAACACGACCCCCGCTGCGACCATGCGAGCTGGGGCCGTTTGCTTCAGGCGCTTAGTCCTTGCGCTTGTAGACGCCTACCTTCTTGGCGATGGCCTTCCATTTTGTGAAGGTTGTGTTGAGATAAGACGCGTAGTCCGCCGCGTTCTCGCAGATCGCTATGGTCCCCTTCTTGGTCAGCTGATCCTGAACCTTGGGATTCTTGCACGCTTTGAGCAGCTCGGTTTCCCAGTGCTTGACGACCTCGGGCGAGGCGCCCTTGGGCAGCACGATGCCGCGCTCCACGCCGGAGATCAGGTCTACGCCCTGCTCTTTGAACGTAGGAATATCCTTCAAGAACGTGCGGTCCGGTCCGGAAAAGCCCAGCACCTTCATCGTGCCGTCCTTGATATTCTTGCCGGCGGCAGCCAGGTTGGTCTCGGCCAGATCGATGTTGCCGGCGAGCAAGGCGGTCATGCGATCGCTGTCGCCCTCGTAGGGTACGTGCTTGAACTGGACGCCCGTCTTGTCCTCGATCTCCAGGAAATAGAACTGGCTGGTCGAACCCAGGGTGCCGCCGGCCAGAATCTGGCCGGGGCGCTTCTTCGCGTCGGCGAGCAGTTCTTGCAGGTTATTCCACGGTGTTTTAATCGCGGCGCCGAGGAAACCCGGGGTCCGGGTCATCAGGGCGACCGGCTCGAAGGCTTCGACGCTGAAGTCCACGCGGCCGGTGAAGTAGCTGGACATCGCGCTCTGGTGCATGGCGAACAGGGTGCAGCCGTCGGGCTTGGACTCGCGCGCTTCTTTGGCGCCCTTGTTGCCGCCCTGGCCGCTGATGTTCACGACTTGCAGTTCCGGCTTGGCGCCGCTTTCGTTTACCGTGTTGGCCATGATGCGATAGATCACGTCGGTGGCGCCGCCCGCCTTCCACGGCACGATCAGCCTGGCGGTGTTGCACGGAAAACTGGGCGCAGCCGATGCGGTGACAGGCATCATTGCGGCGCCAAGCGCCGTCACGGCAATGGCAGGTACGACAAGAGATTTGAATTTCATGGCGTTCTCCTCTTAGAAAATCGATAGTTGGCTGTTGCGCGGCGACACGGGAATCATTGACCTGTCGGATCGTTTATCGAAGCTTCCCGGCGCGGCGACCGGGCCATTGAGTAAATATATTGCGGGCTATTGATTCTGGCGGTGCGCCAACAAATACGACGATCGATGACGAACGAATAATCCAATTTTCATCGCAACTGAATGCAATGATATACGAAGCGACAGGCAACTTGAAGCCCATTGCGCCTAATTTAACGTGTTCACAGAACGTGAATGAGTCCAAGTCGCGCAAAGCCGGGGAGCAGAAGTCGCTCGCTGCACTGAAAGATCAGCACTGGACGTCATATCGCGCGCCGGTCAATTGCGAGGATCCTGGGACCGAACTCAACATGCTCGAGTGCGAGAATGCAGAGGACAATACGCGGCAGGCATTCGATCGGAATCGGGAAGCCGACATCGCGCGCTGTTGGAAGCCGGCGCCAATTGGCAAATAACCACTTCGGAAGTTTTGGACAGGATGGTTCGGGTAAAATCTGGGGAAATTCCGCTTGAAAATGCCGCAGCCGGGAAACGCAGGGCGAGGGGCGGCTATTCGAAAATCTGTCATGGCGTTACGCAGCACTCAATAGTGGGTGGCGCAATTTTCAGGAAAAGGATATGAACGAAATACTTTATGAGACCCCTCAGACGCTGGAGAGTGCAGTCGCACTGCTCGCGGGCGCAAGCGGGCAGGCGCGGGTGCTGGCTGGAGGCACGGATCTGCTGATACAGATGCGCGCTGGCCGCGTTATGCCGGGCTTGCTGGTCGATATCAAGGGCATTCCGGAAATGACGGCTATCGTCGCCGAGAGCGGCGGCTTTCGTTTCGGCGCGGCCGCCACCTGCATGGAGCTGATAGAACATGAGGCGTTCGCGAAGGAATGGCCCGGTGTGACCGACGCGGTCAAGCTGATCGGCTCGATCCAGGTGAAGGGACGCGCGACGGTGGGCGGCAATCTGTGCAACGCCTCGCCCGCGGCAGACAGCGTGCCTGCCCTCATCGCCGCAGGCGCAGTAGCGCGCATCGTGGGGCCAGGCGGCAAGCGCGAGGCGCGTGTCGAGGACATCCCTGTGGGGCCGGGCAAGACCTCGCTCGCCGACGGAGAGATTGTCATCTCGTTTTACCTGCCGCCGCGCTCAGCCCGTTCCGGGGACGCCTATCTGCGCTTCACCCCCCGCACCGAGATGGACATTGCGGTCGTCGGCGCCGGAGTCAATCTCACCCTGGATGAAACCGGGATCTGCAACCAGGCGCGGGTCAGCCTGGGCGCCGTGGCCGAGCGCGCTTTGCTGGTGCCCGAGGCGGCGGCCGCGCTGATCGGCACAAAAGTCGATGATGACGCGCTGCAGCGCCTGGCGGCGGCAGCGAGCGCCGCCTGCCGGCCCATAGCCGACAAGCGCGGAACCCGGGAATTCCGCATCGAAGTTGCAGGCGTGCTGGCGCGCCGCGCCGCCGGCATTGCGCTCGACAGAGCAAGGAGGAACAGCTGATGTCCAAGCACCATGTGACGACAACGCTCAACGGAAATGCCGTCGAGTTTCTTTGCGATACGCAACAGACGCTGCTCGAGGTGCTGCGCGACGAACTGCACCATACCGGCACCAAGGAAGGTTGTGGCACGGGCGACTGCGGTGCCTGCAGCGTAACGGTGGACGGGCGCCTGGTGTGCTCCTGCCTTGTACTCGGCGTCGAAGCGCAGGGCAAATCCATTCAAACGATAGAGGGCATGGCACAGGGGACCAGCCTGCACCCCTTGCAGCGCAAGTTCCTGGAGCACGCCGCGCTGCAGTGCGGCGTGTGCACGCCGGGGATCCTGATCGCGGCGCGCGCACTGCTCGCGCGCAACCCCGATCCGAGCGAGGAAGAAGTGCGCTTCTGGCTCGCCGGCAACCTGTGCCGGTGCACGGGGTATAACAAGATCATCGAAGCGGTGCTCGATGCGGCGCACGAAATGCGGGGGAGCTGAACATGGACGCGAAAGTGATCAAGCAGGAGGGGCAGACACTGAAGATTGTCGGCACCAGTCCGGTGCGGCCCGACGGAACACCCAAAGTAACGGGCCTCGCCCGATACGGCGCGGACTTCGCCCTGCCGGGCATGCTCTGGGGCGCAATCCTGCGCTCGCCGCATGCACACGCCCGCATCCGCGCTATCGACACCTCGAAAGCGCGCGCGCTGCCCGGCGTCAAGGCGGTGATCACCGCCGAGGATTTTCCCGAGCAGAAGTTCGAGTTTGTCGGCCCCGAGCGGGTCGCGGTCAATTTCTGGCACATGACGCGTAACGTCATGGCGCGCGAGAAAGTCCTGTACGAAGGCCATGCCGTCGCCGCTGTCGCTGCGACCAGCAAGGCCATCGCCGAGGAGGCGCTACGGCTGATCGAGGTCGATTACGAACCGCTGCCGCATGTCATCGACGTCGACGCGGCAATGCAGCCGGATGCGCCGCTGCTGTTCGAGGACATGATCACCCGTGGCATCGATCCGCCCCCGGGCAAACCTTCGAATATCGCCAAACGCATCGAGTTCAACATCGGCGACCTGGACGCCGGATTCGCCGCGGCCGACGAGATCGTGGAAATGAGCTTCAAGACCGCGCCGGTGCATCAGGGCTACATCGAGCCGCACGCCTGCCTCGCGCGCTTCGACAGCAACGGCCAGGGCGAGCTCTGGTCGGCGAGCCAGGGGCATTTCGTCGTGCGCGCGTTCACCGCGCGGCTGCTCAACATGAACATCGGCGACGTGCTGGTGCATCCGGCCGAGATCGGCGGCGGCTTCGGCGGCAAGACCGTGATTTATGTCGAGCCGCTGGCGGCCGCGCTCTCGCGCAAGAGCGGCCATCCGGTGAAAATCATGATGAGCCGGGAGGACGTGTTCAAGGCCACCGGACCTACCTCCGGATCGTCGATGACGGTCAGGATCGGGGTCAAGAAGGACGGCACGCTGGTCGCCGCCGACGGCGTGTTCAAGTTCCAGGCGGGCGCATTCCCCGGCTCGCCGGTGATGAACGCAACCATGTGCGGCTTTGCGCCCTACGACATCCCGAACGTGCGCTCGGTCGGCTACGACGTGGTCAGCAACCGGCCGAAATCGGCCGCCTATCGCGCGCCGGGCTCGCCGATCTCGGCATTCGCGGTGGAAAGCGTCATGGATGCGGTCGCGGCCAGGATAGGCATGGACCCGCTGAAGTTCAGGCTGCTGAATGCGTGCAAAACGGGAACGCCCACCGTCTGGGGACCGAAGCATGCGCACGACGGCTATGCCGAAACCATCAAGGCAGTACTCGCTCATCCGGCCTACGCGGCGCCGCTGGGCAAGAACCAGGGGCGCGGGGTGGCTTCCGGCTTCTGGTTCAACAACGGCGGTGAATCGAGCGCAACGGTGCACGTGAATGAGGACGGGACGGTTGTCGTCGCCACCGGCAGCATGGACATCGGCGGCTCGCGCGCGTCGATGGCGATCATGGCGGCCGAGACTCTGGGCATCGAATACGACGATGTGCGCGCCATCGTGGCCGATACCGCGTCGATCGGCTACACGCATGTGACGGGCGGCTCGCGCGTCACCTTCGCCACCGGCATCGCCGTGGTGGAGGCGTGCAAGAAGGTAATAGTCGAGCTGTGCGCGCGCGCCGCGATGATCTGGAAGCTGGAACCGGGAGAAGTGGTCTGGGAGAACGGTTGCGCCAAGCCTGCGGGCGCGGCTGCGGGCAAGTTCGAGCCCATGCCGCTCAAGGCCGTCGCCGCCAAGCGCGCCCTCACTGGCGGGCCGATCGGCGCCGAGGCCTCGGTCAACGCGGGCGGCGCGGCGCCGGGTTTCGCCACCGAGTTGTGCGACGTCGAGGTCGACCCCGAGACGGGCAGCGTGAAGATCCTGCGCTTCGTTGTCGCACAGGACGTGGGGCGGGCGATACATCGAAGTTATGTCGAGGGTCAGCTGGAGGGTGGCGTCGTTCAGGGTATCGGTTGGGCCTTGAACGAGGCGTACATCTACGATGATGCCGGGCACCTGTTGAACGCGGGTTTCCTCGACTATCGGATTCCGGTCGCATCCGACCTGCCGATGATCGAGACGGTGCTGGTCGAGGTGCCGAACCCGAACCACCCGTATGGCGTGAAAGGGGCGGGCGAAGTGAACATCGTCCCGGCCATGGCGGCAGTCGCGAACGCGATCAACAATGCGATCAGCCGGCGCCTGACGGATTTGCCGATGTCGCCTCCCAAGGTTCTGGCCGCGATTCATTCGGGGCGAAAAGGATAGGACCTTGGACGAGGCACCGGTGCGGGTTGTTCTCATCAGCAGCCATAGCGGGCACTACACGGGCGGCGTGAAGGAGTTCGAGATCGAGGCGCAGACTCTGCACGACGTAATCCGCGTGCTGAACCAGCGCTACCCCGGACTGGGCGAGCACCTGGAAGAGGAGACTAGCGTCGCCATCGACGGTGAGATTCACGAGGTCGCCTATTACCACCCGGTACGGCCGGGCTGCGAGATTTACTTCATTCCGAAGATCGAGGGAGGTTAGCAGCCGCCGAATTGGGGGATATACGCCCCGAAGGAAGTCCCCTCGGGGGAAAAGGGGGCCCAAGGAAGGGGTGGGCCCCTTCCTTTCCCACCTGCCCCTTTTTCCACACCCTGGTAGGGAGCGGGAGAGTCCTTTGCGGGAAAGACGGGGACGCGTGTCGGCCTATTGCCCCGCGTTGTTCCTTTGTTCAAGTGTCTACAAGGAGAAGTGAAATGTCAGTCGAAACTGCCGCGCGTACCATATCCGAAGCGTGGGACGAGATCGTCGTGCGGGTGCTCAAGGCAAACAAGGTGGAGTTGGTTGCCTACGTGCCGGACAAGGTGCTGGCGCCGCTGATCAAGCGCGTGCACGCCGACGATTTCTTCACTGTTCTGGCTCCGGCGCGTGAGGAAGAAGCAGTGGGTATCGTCGCCGGCGCGTACATGGGCGGAAAGCGCGGCATCGTGCTGATGCAGACCAGCGGTTTTGCCACCCTGCCGAATGTGCTTGCCTCGCTGGCCGTGCCCTTCCAGATTCCGCTGCTGATGATGATTTCGGAGCGCGGCACGCTGGGCGACTTCCAGCTCGGCCAAGCCCTGGTCTGCCGCACCATGCGGCCGGTGCTCCAGTCCCTGGGCATCGAACACTATGCGATCACCCGCATGGACGAGGTCGAATTCATCGTCGACAGCATGATCAAGCAGGCGTTCATGACCCAGGCGCCGGCGGCGATGATCCTGTCCCCGCTCCTGACGAAAAAACTGGCAATTTAACGAGGACTTCCATGACTGCGAACGAATTGAAATCGGCCAGCCGCGATACGGCGAGGTTGATGAACCGCTCGGATCTGTGCCGGCGCCTGGTGGCGAAACTCAAGCAGGAAGAGGCGGTCATCGGCGGAATAGGCAATAGCCACTTCGACCTTTGGGCCAGCGGCCAGCGGCCGCAGAACTTCTACATGCTGGGCAGCATGGGTCTGGCCGTGCCGATAGCGTTCGGCGTCGCGCTGGCCCAGCCGCAGCGTCGGGTGTTTGCGCTCGAGGGCGACGGCTCGCTGTTGATGCAGCTAGGCGCGCTGGGCACTGTCGCGAGGCATGCGCTGAAGAATCTGGTGATCATCGTGTTCGATAACGGCATGTATCAGATCACGGGCGCGCAGCCGACGCTGACATCCTATTGCACCGACCTGGTCGCGATGGCGAAGGGCGCTGGGCTGGCGCAGAGCGTTTGGGCGGCGGACGAGGCGCACTACGAAGAACTGATCGATGTCGCCCTGAAGGGGGAGGGTCCCTGGTTCATCGCGGCGCGTACCGACCAGCAGCCGCCCGCAGGCGTAACCGAGCGTGATGCAGCCAAAATCCGCGGGCGCTTCATGCAGGCCCTGGGTGCGTCCAGATAAGCAGGGGGTGGAGCCGCAGGGAAGCAAGGACTGCAGTTCGCGAAGTCCAGGAATAAGCGCGAGCGCGTCGCGGCGTAGGCGAGGGCGCCCACATTCACTCAGAATGTGGCGGCGATCAGGACTCGGGCAATCGCGCAGCTATCGCCTAGCCGCGCGATTCGCTTTTGAGGGTAAGGTGCCTCAGCCGTGCAGGCTCTTGTACTTCGCCAGCAATTGGTCCTTGCTCTCGCTGACATCCGGATTCGGTACGATGCAGTCGGCAGGGCACACCAGCATGCACTGCGGCTCGTCATGGGCGCCGACGCATTCGGTGCACAGCGCCGGATCGATGACGTAAGGGGTGCCGGCCGTGATGGCTTTGTTGGGGCAGGATTCGACGCACGCGTCGCAGTCGGTGCAGTCGTCGTTGATCATCAGGGCCATCGAAATCTCCTTGGTTTCTTGAACTCGTTACAAGGCCGCTGCCGAACTCCAGTGGCAGCGGTCGGTTTCAGGCTGCGGCGCGTTGCTGCAACTCGCGCAGCTTGCCATGTCTGAACGCGCCCCACAAGGCCGCGCCTATCGCTCCGGCGCAGATCGAGTCAGGGTGGTTGACCACGGTCAGCCCGCTTATTTTCTCATTTACGAGCTCTTCCTGCACGGCGAGCAGCAGGCCCACGTCGAGTGCGAGGCCGCCGGTGAGCAGCACCGTGTCTTTCATGATGCCGGTGACTTTCAGCAGCTTCACCAGGCGCGAGGCCATGGAAAGGTGGATGCCTTTGAGAATGTCGGGCGTGGGGATGCCGCGCGAGACCATGTTGATGACGTCGGTCTCCGCCAGTACGGCGCAAATCGAGCTGATCTTCTCCGGCGTTTGCGCCGATTGGGATAGCGGCCCGATTTCCTCAACCGCGACGCCCAAGTAGCGCGCGATGTTCTCCAGGAACTGGCCCGAGCCGGAGGCGCACTGGCTGGTCATCTTGTACGCCAGTACCTTGCCGCGTTCGTCGACGTAAATGGCGCGGCCGTTGAGCGCGCCGATGTCGACCACGCCGCGCGCCGCGGGATTGAGATAGACGGCGCCGCGGGCGTGGGTGGTCATGGAGTAGAAATGCCCGGTGGCGAATTTGACGTTCTCGCCTTCGCCAGTGGTGGCCACGTAGTCGACGTCGGCGGGCTTGAGTCCCGCTTCCTCGAGGACTTCGTCGTAACCCGCTTTCGCGAGCTGCATGTTGTCGCGCTTGCGGATGCGCTCGACGCGCCGCGCCAGCCATTCGCTCTTGCCGTCTTCGGTTTTGAACAGCGCCGTCTTGACGACGCCCGAGCCGATGTCGATGCCTACGCTGATGGTCATGTTCTCGTCTCCGTTGCGTTCGTGCTCATACCCTCGCCTCCGTATTTTCGGTGATCATCCAAGACAGGTGCTGTCGGCTCGCGATGCCGTTCGCTGCGGTCGCATCCCCGCTCGCGCGGGGCCCCTGCTCGGCGCTCACGTCCTCTTCTCAACGCTCTTGCCTTCCTCGACGACCGCGCGCCAGGCGAAGGTCGCGCCGCCCAAAGCGCCGGTGTAGATCGAGTCCGGGTCGATGTTGAGCTGCAATTCGCCGTAGTTTTCCTTCACCAGCTCCTTCAGCGATTTGACCGCGGCTTCGTTCTTGGCCACGCCGCCGGTGAAGGTGAACTCGTTGCGCACACCGCCCGAACGCGCGAGGATGGACATCGCGCGCAGGATGATGGCGCGGTGCAGGCCGAGCATGATGTCCTCGCGCTTTTCGCCCAGCGACAGGCGGTCGCGCAGCTCGGCGCCGGCGAACACGGTGCAGGTCGAGTTAATGCGCACGTTCTTGGTCGCCTTCATCGCCAGCGGCCCGAGCTCGTGCAGGCCCATGTTCATCTCGTCGGCGATATAGCCGAGGTAGCGCCCGCAGCCGGCGGCGCAGCGGTCGTTCATCTGGAAGCTCTCGACGATGCCGTGCGGGTCCACCTGGATCGCCTTGGTGTCCTGGCCGCCGATGTCGAGCACGGTCGCCGTCCCCGGATACATCACGTGCGCGCCCAGGCCGTGGCAGAGGATTTCCGAACGGATGTGCTCCTTGGAAAACGGCAGGCGCGCGCGGCCGTAGCCGGTGCCGATGACGTAGCTTTCCTCGAGCTGGGTATCGAGCACGCTCTTGATCGGTGCGCGGATGGCATCGGCGCGGCCGGCGGTTTCCGGCATGCCCTTGAACGTGCGCTCCAGCGCGCGCAGCAGATTGGTGGTCATGGCGTCGGCGTAGACGCGGTTCTCCACCTCGATGATCGAGCGGTCGAACACGTTGAGCACCATGTCGTAGCGGATGCCCATCTCCTTGGCGACTACTTCCCCGATGGCGAGGTAGCGGCTGCCGGCGATGTCGCGGAAGAAATCCGACTTGCGCTTGGCACCGGGGGCGAACAGCTCCGGCGCCTCGGCCTGCAGGCGCTTGAACACCTCGGTCAGCGCTGTGGCGACGGCTGCGGCATGATCGCCGAAGCGCGTGCCTTCGGCGTTGCGGCGGCAGGTGGCCTCCAGGTCGGCGAGCTGTTCCAGAAATTGCTCCAGGCGGAAATCGCGTTCCAGGTGGCCGAGGAAATCCTCGAGCGCACCGTTGAGCGCGTGCGACTTCGACAGCGCGTCGCGAAACAGGTGAAAGCGCGCGTTGACCAGCGCCTCCTGCTTGGCGATGGCGGCGGCGGTGTCGTAATTCGAGCGCGAGTTGGTGATGCCGCGGCCGAGGATGTTGCGTTCCTCATCGATCACCACCGCCTTGGTGGTGGTCGAGCCCAGGTCGATGCCGATGAA
>JACZJU010000131.1 GCA_014860395.1 Burkholderiales bacterium
ATGCAGATCAAAGATTCCGTCGCCGTCGTGACCGGTGGTGCGTCGGGCCTGGGCCTGGCGACCACCAAGCGTCTGCTCGACGCCGGCGGCAGTGTCGTGGTCATCGACCTCAAGGGTGAGGACGTCGTCGCCGAGCTGGGCCCGCGCGCCAAGTTCGTTGCCACCGACGTCACCGACGAGGCCGGCGTCGCCGCGGCGCTGGACGCGGCCGAGGAGATGGGCCCGGTGCGCATCAACGTCAACTGCGCCGGTATCGGTAACGCCATCAAGACCTTGAGCAAGGACGGCGCGTTCCCGCTGGCCGGTTTCCGCAAGGTGGTCGAGGTCAACCTGATCGGCACGTTCAACGTGATCCGGCTGTCGGCTGAGCGCATCGCCAAGACCGAGGCGGTGGACGGTGAGAAGGGCGTCATCATCAACACCGCGTCGGTGGCGGCGTACGACGGCCAGATCGGCCAGGCCGCCTATTCTGCATCCAAGGGCGGGATAGTCGGCATGACCCTGCCTATCGCGCGCGACCTGTCGCGCTCGGGCATACGCGTGATGACCATCGCGCCGGGAATTTTCGAAACGCCGATGCTGCTGGGCATGCCCAAGGAAACGCAGGACGCCCTGGGCAAGATGGTGCCGTTCCCGCCGCGCCTCGGCCGCCCGGCCGAATACGCGGCCCTGGCCGTGCACATTGTTCAGAACGAGATGCTCAACGGCGAGGTGATCCGTCTGGACGGCGCGATCCGCATGGCGCCGAAATAACAAAGCAGGCCGGAACGGGCGTCTGGCGACGACGGCGGATACCTCAATCTTCAGCCTTCGCACTTGCGCGGACGGCGGCCCGTCCGCGCGGATCACCGATCGCGCGCGGATGAAAAGCACATCCGCACACGATCGGCGATCTTGTATAAAAGCAAACCCAAGTCAGTCTGGTTTTCAACCATAACCGTGTTTTCCACGCGGTCTCGCTTCACCTCCGCGTGGAAAACACGGTTGGCGCGCGGAGCGCGCAATGGCCAACCTCCGCCCCTGACTGATGCGGCGACACATTTCGAGCTACAGTGACAGGAATTGCGCGGACGGCGGCCCGTCCGCGCGGATCGCCGCTTGTGCGCGGAGGTGAAGCGTATCCGCGCACAAGCGGCGATCTTGTGGAAGAGTAACACCGTAGCGCCTCAGAGCTGCTGCGGCTGCAACTGCTGCCTGAAAAGTATCGCACGGCGCATATAGCCGTCGGCGATATTCTGCAGATTGGCGATCTCTGCCTGCGACAGGTCGCGCACGACCTTGGCCGGCGAGCCCAGCGCCAGCACGCCATCCGGGATGGTCTTGCCTTCGGGAATCAGCGACCCGGCGCCAACCAGGCTATGCTTGCCGATCACCGCATGGTTGAGGATGACGCTGTTGATGCCGATCAGGCTGCCATCGCCAATGGCGCAGCCGTGCAGCATGACCATATGGCCGACGGATACGTTGCGGCCCAGGGTGAGTTTGATGCCCGCATCGGTATGCAGCATCGAGCTGTCCTGCACGTTGCTGCCTTCGCCTATGGTGATCAGGTCATTGTCGCCGCGAATGACGACGTTGAACCAGATACTGGCCTTGTCCTCGATCAGCACTGAACCGACGACGGTGGCGCTGTCGGCGATATACCAGTCCTTGCCCTGCACTTGAACCCGGCGTTCGCCGAGCGAATAGACTGCCATGTTAGTCCCTCGATATGTAGTTCGCGGAAATCATAACAGATGCCGCCACCTGCTATGATGGCGGCCGAAAATGAAAGCCAACACCTCCACTTTTGTCGATGTCCGCGGCCTGCGCTATCACTGCCGCATCTGGGGCGAGACGGGACAGCCGATACTGTTCATGCTGCACGGCTGGATGGACGTGTCGGCCTCGTTCCAGTTTCTGGTCGACGCCCTGCGCGCAGACTGGCAGGTGATCGCGCCAGACTGGCGCGGTTACGGTCTGTCGGCATGGGGGCCGGCCGACAGCTATTGGTTCCCCGATTACATGGGCGATCTGGACCGGCTGCTGGTGCATTTCGAGCCGGATCGTGCGGCCACGCTGATCGGCCACAGTATGGGCGGAAACATTGCCAGCATGTATGCGGGCGTGCGTCCCGATCGTGTAGCGCACCTGGTGAACCTGGAGGGTTTCGGCATGAGCCGCAGCGAGCCGGGCAAGGCGCCGGCGCGCTACGCCAAGTGGCTGGCACAACTCGCCGACAAGCCGGGTTTTCGCGACTATGCCGATTTCGCCGAACTCGCTGGACGCATGCGCACCGGCAATGCGCGGCTGTCGGACGCGCGCGCCCTGTATCTGGCGCAGCACTGGGGCCGGCAAAACGCCGCGGGACGGGTCGAGCTGCGCAGCGATCCGGCGCACAAGCTGATCAATCCGGTCTCCTATCAGCTGGAGGA
>JACZJU010000132.1 GCA_014860395.1 Burkholderiales bacterium
GATCCGGCGCTACACCCGCATGCAGGTGTTCGAGGTCGAGGACGGGATGACGGTCACGCCCAATTGCGCTTACATCATTCCGCCCAACCGCGATATGGCGTTCCTGAACGGCACGCTGCAATTGCTGGAACCTGCCGCGCCACGCGGCCAGCGCTTGCCGATCGACTTCTTTTTCCGCTCACTCGCCCATGACCAGCATGAACGGGCCATCGGCATCGTGCTTTCGGGCACCGGCAGCGACGGTACCTCGGGCGTGCGCGCGATCAAGGGCGAGGGCGGCATGGTGATGGCGCAGAACCCAGAGTCCACCGAGTTCGACGGCATGCCGCGCAGCGCCATCGCCACCGGCATGGTGGATTACGTGCTGCAGGCGGCGCAGATGCCCGCCCAACTCATTGCCTACAGCACGCAGGCCTACGGCGGAATCGCCGCCGTCGTTCCCACGCCCAAGACCGAGAACGCGCTGAAGAAAATCTTCGTCCTGCTGCGCGCCCAGACGGGCCACGATTTCTCGCTGTACAAACCGAGCACCATTCAGCGCCGCATCGTGCGGCGCATGGCCGTGCACCAGATCGATTCGATCGATGCCTACGTCAAATACCTGCAGCAGACGGCGCCCGAGGTGGAGACGCTGTTTCGCGAACTATTGATCGGCGTGACCAATTTCTTCCGCGATCCCGAGGCGTTCAAGGCGCTCGAGGAGGGGGCCATCCCGAAGCTTTTCGAAGGCAAGCCCGCGGGCGGCACGGTGCGCGTCTGGTCGGCCGGTTGCTCCACCGTCGAGGAAGCCTATTCCCTCGCCATCCTGCTGACCGAGCGCATGGAGGCGCTGGCGCAAAACCACACGGTACAGGTATTCGCCACCGACATCGACAATCGGGCGATCGCCACCGCGCGCGCCGGCGTCTACCCGGCGAGCATCGCCGCCGACGTTTCACCGGCACGGCTGGCGCGGTTTTTTACCGCCGAGCCCGGCGGCAGCGCCTACCGCATCCACAAGAGCATCCGCGACCTGCTGGTGTTTTCCGAGCAGGATGTGATCAAGGACCCGCCTTACTCCCGGCTCGACCTCATCAGTTGCCGCAATCTCCTGATCTATCTGGGCGGCGATCTGCAGAAGAAACTCATGCCCTTGTTCCATTACGCGTTGAATCCGGGCGGGTTCCTGTTTCTGGGCACCTCCGAGACCGTGGGCGAATTCGGCGAGCTGTTTGCCACGCTGGATCGCAAATCCAAACTGTATCAACGCAAGGATGATTTGCACGGCGTGCAGCGGCTGGCCCTGGGCCGATTTGCGGCGCCGATGGCGGCGACGGGCGCGGCGCTCCCGCGCGGCGCCGTCAAGCCGGCGTTCCCGCCGAAGCTGCCGCTGCGCGAGCTGGCCGAACAGGCGCTGCTTGCGCAAGTCGCGGCCGGCGCGCTGGTCAACGCCCACGGCGACATCCTCTACCTGCACGGCCGCACCGGCATGTATCTGGAGCCGGCCGCGGGCGAGGCCGGCGTCAACAACATCTTGAAGATGGCACGCGATGGGCTGCGGCGCGACCTGACCACTGCCTTGCACAAAGCCGCGGCAACGAACGAGGCCGTGCATGTCCCGAGCCTGCGCGTCAAGACCAACGGCGACTACACCACGGTCAGGCTCGCCATTCGCCCGGTGGCCGCGGCCTCCGCCATGCCGGAGGCGCCGCTCTACCTCGTCGTCCTGGAGGAAGCGCCGGCGCCGGAACGCTCCGGACCGAGCGCCGCGCGAGCCGGCAAAGGCGCGCACGGCAAGCAGCCGGCCGATGACGCGAGCATCGCCGCGCTCAAGCAGGAACTGCGGGCGAAAGACGAGTATCTGCAGAGCACCATCGAGGAACTCGAGACCTCCACCGAAGAGCTCAAGTCCTCGAACGAGGAGATGCAGTCGGTGAACGAAGAATTGCAGTCCACCAACGAGGAACTGGAAACCTCGAAGGAGGAAATGCAATCGGTCAACGAGGAGCTGGCCACGGTCAATTCCGAACTGCAAACCAAGGTGGCGGATCTGACGCGGGCCAATAACGACATGAACAACCTCCTCGCCGGCACCGGCATCGGCACCGTGTTCGTCGATCATCAACTGCGCATTCTGCGCTTCACCCCGGCCACTGCACTCATCATCAACCTGATCGAAACCGACGTGGGGCGGCCCGTGGGCCACATCGTCTCGAACCTGGTCGGCTACGACCGCCTGCTGGCAGACACGCAGGCGGTGCTCGACACGCTGGCGGCCAAGGCGGTGGAGGTGCAGACCACCGCGGGCAAGTGGTACACGCTGCACATCCAGCCCTACCGCACGCTCGACAACGTGATCGAGGGCGCGGTGATCACTTTTGTCGACATCACCGAGACCGTGCGCATTCGCGAGGACCTGCGCCAGGCCAATCAGCAGCTCGGCCTGGCCGTGTTCGCGCGCGATGCGAAAGACGCCATCCTGGTGCGCGATCTGCAGGGCCGCATCCTCGCCTGGAACCGTGGAGCGGCGACGCTCTATGGTTGGAGCGAAGCCGAGGCGCTGCAGATGAACGAGCGCGAGCTGATCCCGGAGGCCTTGAGAGAGGAAGCGCTGGCCAAGGCGCAGGAGCTTGGCCGCGCGGAAATCCTGGAGCCCTATCGCACGCAACGTATCGCCAAGGACGGCACGGTGCTCGATGTTTCGATGGTATCCACCGCATTGCTGGACGAAGCCGGGCAGATGTATGCGATAGCGAGCACTGAGCGGGCGAGTACCTCCAGATCGAAGGATGGAGATGCCCTATGATCAAAAGGAACAGCCGCGGCGCAGGTGATGCCGAGCCGGCACATTCAGGGTCGGCGCAGCGCCAGCGCGCCGAAGAGATCTTCAGGGAAAGGGCGGCGAAGTCGCCGGTGCGGCTCGATGCACTCTCGGCCGAGGAAACGCAATTGATGCTGCACGAACTGCGCGTGCATCAGATCGAGCTCGAGATGCAGAACGAGGAGCTGCGCCGGGCGCAGTTGGAGCTGGAGGCGGTGCGGGCGAGCTATTTCGACCTCTATGATCTGGCGCCAGTGGGTTATTGCAGCGTGAGTGAGCCGGGCTTGGTCCTGCAGGCCAATCTCACTGCCGCCAATCTGCTCGGGGTGGTCCGGGGTGCGCTGGTCAGGCAGCCGCTCAGCCGCTTCATTCTCAAGGACGACCAGGACGTCTATTATCTGATGCGCAAACAACTCCTTGCGACGGGAGCGCCGCAGGCGTGCGAGTTGCGCATGCTGAAGACGGACGCAACACCGATTTGGGTGCACTTGGCGGCGACTGTCGTGCGCGATGCCGAGGGCGCACCGGTACTGCGCGTCGTCTTGGGCGATATCACCGAGCGCAAGCAGGCCGAAGCCGCGCACAACATGCTCGAAGCGAGAATGCACGAATCGCAGAAAATGGAAGCGCTGGGTACCCTGGCCGGGGGCGTGGCGCACGACTTCAACAATGCGCTGGCGATGATCATAGGCAATGTGGAACTGGCGCGCCAGGACGTGGGACCTGATCACGCGGCGCTGGTGAGTCTGGAAGAAATCGGCAAGGCCAGCCGCCGCGCGAAGAACCTGGTGCAGCAAATCCTTACTTTCAGCCGGCACCAGAAGATCGAGCGCAAGGCGACGCCGCTTGCGCCGGTGGTGCGGGAGTCGGCGCGCTTGCTGCGCGCCGGGCTGCCAGCGAAGGTGAGCCTGAAAGTGGATTGCGGGTCCGACACGCCGGCAGTACTGGCCGATGCGATGCAGATCAGTCAGATCCTGCTCAATCTTTGCGGCAACGCCCTGCACGCGGTGCTCGCCCAAGAGCGGGCGGGCGCGATCGAAATCCGCCTGCACGCCCATACGCAGCGCGAAGCGCGCGACGATCTGCGACCTGGCCGCTACGCCTGTCTCACGGTGCGTGACAATGGGGCGGGCATGGATGCGGCAACGCGCACACGCATCTTCGAGCCGTTTTTTACCACCAAGCAAGTGGGCGAAGGCACGGGCCTGGGCCTGGCCGTGGTGTACAGCGTCGTGCAAGCGCATGAAGCGACGATAGAGGTGGAAAGCACTCCTGGACAGGGCAGCGCGTTCCACATTTATTTTCCCGCAGTCGAAGCGCATGTCGCGGCCGACGCGGCAGCGACAGCAGCCGCAGTACCCGTTGACGGCAAGGGGAAACATATACTTTACGTCGATGATGAAGAAGCCATCATCCTTCTGATGCAACGCCTGCTCGAACGCCAGGGCTACCGCGTGAGCGCCTACGTCGACCCGCTCGAGGCGCTTGCGGCCGCGCGCGCCGATGCCGGTCAGTTCGATCTGGTGGTGACCGACTACAACATGCCGCATATGTCGGGTCTGCAGCTGGCACAGGCGCTGCGCGAGATCCGCGCCGATCTGCCGGTGGTGCTGACTTCGGGCTATCTCACCGACGAACTGCGTGCCGCGGCGCCCGCAGCCGGCATACGCGAGTTGATCTTCAAGCCCGATACGGCGGACGAATTGTGCGCAGCGGTGGCGCGTTGCGCAAATGTGCAAAGCGGGAACGCGCGTTCTTCCTGAGCCGATTTATTTACGACGGCGGGGGGTGCGTCCTTCCCGCCGCCCGCGTGCGCCGTGCAAAGGCGCTTTCCAGTGGTGCAATTCCCGCCCGGCAGCGGCCCCAGCCGGAAGCAAGCGGAACATCCGAGGTACAGAATGAAAAGCTCGTACGATCCACACGCTCCACACGCAATGGGCGCCGACCTGCGAAAACAGGCGGAGGAAATCGCGCAGGAAAGCAGCGTCCGGCCGCCGGAAGAACTCGAGCCCCTGTCGCCGGAAGAAATGCGGCAGACGCTGCACGAGTTGCGCGTGCATCAAATCGAGTTGAAGATGCAGAATGAAGAACTGCGCCAGGCACAAGTGGAGCTGGATGCTGCGCGAGCGCGCTATTTCGACCTCTACGACATGGCGCCGGTGGGCTATTGCAGCATAAGCGAGTCGGGGCTGATCCTGGAGGCCAACCTCACCGCCGCGACGCTGCTGGGCGTGGCCCGGGGCGCGCTGGTCGGGCGGCCGGTTTCCCTGTTCATCTCCAAGGAAGACCAGGACATCTACTACCTGCACCGCAAACAGCTCCATGAGACCGGCGAACAGCAGGTGTTCGATTTGCGCATGGTGAAGAACGATGCCACGCAATTCTGGGCGCATTTGGCGGCCTCCGCCGCGCAGGAGGCCGGCGGTGCGTCGGTACTCCGCGTGATGCTGAGCGATATCACCGAGCGCAAGCGGGTCGAAGCGGAGCGTGCAAAATTCGATCAGGTACTGCGGGACAAGAACGCCGAACTCGAGCGCGCCAGGATCGTTGCGGAAAAAGCCAACCTCGCGAAATCGGAGTTCCTCTCCAGCATGAGCCATGAACTGCGCACGCCGCTCAATGCGATCCTCGGTTTTGCCCAACTCGTGGAATCCGTTTCGCCGCAGGCAACGCCGACGCAGAAGCGGGGCATCGATCAGATTCTCAAGGCCGGGTGGTACCTGCTGGCACTGATCAACGAGATTCTCGACCTTGCGGTGATCGACTCCGGCAAGCTGTCGCTGTCGATGGAGCCGGTATCGCTGGCCGAGGTCATGCGCGAATGTGAGAGCATGGTGGAACCGCAGGCGCAAAAGCGCGGCATCAGTGTCGCCTTTCCCCAGTTCGAATTTCCGTGCTTTGTCAAAGCCGATCGGACCCGGGTGAAGCAGGTCCTCATCAACCTTCTTTCCAACGCGATCAAATATAACAAGACCGGCGGAACGGTTGCCGTGGAATGCGCCCCGCTGAACCCGCCCGATTCGATTCGTATCAGCGTCCGGGACAGCGGCGGGGGCCTGACCCCGGAACAGCTTGCGCAACTGTTCCAGCCGTTCAACCGCCTGGGGAAGGCGACCAGCGCCGAGCAGGGAACAGGCATCGGCCTGATGGTGGCCAAGCGGCTGGTCGAGTTGATGGGTGGAAGCATCGGCGTGGAAAGCGCGGCCGGAAAAGGTACGGTGTTCTGGATCGATCTGCACCTGACGACCAAACCGCAAGCGCTCGTCGACGCGGTCGAAACCGCGGCTGTCACCCAGGAACATGTTCATGGCGCGGCGCATTCATACACCCTGCTCTGCGTCGAGGACAACCCGGCGAACCTGATGCTGGTCGAGGATCTCGTTGCGCGCCGGCCCGAGATCCACTTGCTGAGCGCAACGCGGGGCAAGCGCGGCATCGAAATTGCGCGCGCCTCGCTGCCGGATGCAATTCTGATGGACATCGATCTGCCTGACATCAGCGGTATCGAAGCGCTGATGATCCTGGCGTCAGACCCCGCAACGGCGCACATCCCGGTGATTGCGCTCAGCGCAAATGCAATACCCCGCGATATCGAGAAAGGCCTGGAGGCAGGATTCTTCCGTTATCTCACCAAACCCATCAAGATCGACGAGTTCATGAACACGCTGGACGTGGCGCTGAAACATGCGAAAGCGGGAGCCGCCGGCACGGCAAATCAGAAACGAACTTGAGGAGTACGACTCCGCCTTATTTGCTGCGGCAAGAATCCGCGAGAACAGCGTGATACTTCCCGGATTTCCCGTTCAAGGCTGCGCCAGCCGGCGCAGCGCCGCCGCATCGGTAATGCGGATCTGCTCGCGGCCGAGCGCGACCCAGCCACGGTCCTGGAAGTTGCTGAGTAATCGGCTCACCATCTCGCGCACGCTGCCCAACTCGTCGGCCAGGCCCTGATGCGTGGCGTGCACCATTTCGCCCTTGCCCAGCAGCAGCGCGGCGAGACGCTGATCCAGCTTGTGGAAAGTCACCGCCTCGACCAGGCTCATCAGGTCCGCGAGTCGCTCCGAGAACAGGCCGAACACATAGTCGCGGAAGGGCTTGTGCTCGGCCAGCAGGCGGTGAAACAGCGCCGGCGGCAAGGCGAGCAGGGTAACCGCGGTCTCGGCGATGCCGGTGGCGGAATAGTCGCTGCCGCCGAGCAGGCAGCTGCTGGAGAGCAGGCAGCTTTCCCCCGGCGCGATGCGGTAGAGCTGGACTTCGCGCCCGTTGGGCGAGGATTTGACCACGCGTACGTTGCCCTCGATCAGCATCGGGAAGCCGGTGCAGGGACTCGAAGCCTCGAACAGGATGGTGCCTGCCGGCGCCTGCCGCGTCGTGGCGTCGCGCACGATCTCCTCCACCGCCGCGGCGGGCAGTTTCTCGAACACCGGGAATAATTGCAGCAGCTTGGATTTCATTTCCGGCGAGTTCATGTTTGCTCCTGTGCGATCAGTTGCGCCGCCATCCGCGCGAGGGATGCGGCATCCAGCCGCGCCGGCGTGAGCAGCTCGGCTTTCGCGAGCTGCTCGAAATTCTTCAGGGTGGCGCGGCGATAGGCCGGGTCGTAGTGATTGGCGAGCAGATCGGCGACGAGCTCGTCCCATTGTCCGTGTTCCACCTGGCTCATCCAGCGCGCGAGCGTCTCTTTGCTGTGCAAGCCGGCGAGGCAGTCGAGCTTGGCTCGCAGATCCTGCGGGTCGCCGAGAAAATGGCCATATTCTTGCACCAGGAAAGCGACGCGTTCGGCCAGCGGCGCCTCGATCAGCACACAGGGGCTGGCGCGCATGCACGCAAGCAGCGCGTCGGGCACCTGCAGCTGGCCGATCTTCTTGCTTTCCGCCTCGAC
>JACZJU010000133.1 GCA_014860395.1 Burkholderiales bacterium
GCTATTATCAGGACGACGGTCCGGGCGACAGTCCGCCGGCAAACCTGGATCAGATCGCGGATGCCGAGCCCAGACTCGAGCCGCTGGCGCGCGCCGCCAACAATCCGTACACGGTGTTCGGGCAACAGTACGTGCCGTTCAAGACGCTCGCGCCTTACCGCAAGCGCGGCATCGGCAGCTGGTATGGACGCAAGTTCCACGGGCAGCGCACTTCCAGCGGCGAAATCTACGACATGTACGCCATGAGCGCCGCGCATACGACGCTGCCGATTCCGAGCTACGCACGCGTGACCAACCTCGCCAACGGCCGCAGCGTGATCGTGCGCATCAACGACCGCGGGCCGTTTCTTTATGGGCGCCTCATCGACCTGTCCTACGCCGCGGCATACAAGCTCGGCTATGTCGGCGCCGGCAGCGCGACTGTGGAGGTAGAGTCGATCACGCCGGAGCAGATACCGCTGATTGCCGCGCAACGGCGACAAGCCGCGCAGACCATGACCGCCGCGGCGACGGCCGCACCGCCGCAGGATGCGGAAGAAGCGCCGGTAGTCGATACGCGAATAGCTGCGCCGATGATTGCGGCCGCGGCCAGCACGCTGCCGGCAGAGTCGGCCGAGCAGCCGATCCCGGTCGACGCGGAAGCGGGCGGCGTTTACCTGCAGCTCGGCGCGTTTTCGGCGCGCGACAACGCCGAAAATTTCCGTGTCCGCATCTACCAGCAGCTCGCTTGGCTCAATGACGCGATCAGTATATACGCCCGCGACGGCATGTATCGCCTGCACCTCGGCCCCTATCGCGACCGCGACGAGGCCGCAGGCATGGCCGAACGAATCGCCGCGGCGCTGCAATTCAAACCGATAGTCGTCGTGCGTTGACCGCGACAAACGCCCCGCAAGCAACATCACCCTCTGCGGCAGCCCGTCCAGTCCATATGGGGCTGGTATAATTTGCGCTTTTGCGCCAGCTACATGACACTGAAACGCCTGCTTGCCGCCCTGCTGTTGCTGCCCGCCCTGGCGTTCGCTGATGCCCCTCCGCCGCCGCCGATTGCCGCCAAATCATGGCTGTTGTACGACATCACCAGCGCTCAGGCCATCGCCAACGCAAACCAGCACGAGCGTGTCGAGCCCGCTTCGCTGACCAAACTGATGACCGCTTACCTCGCGTTCTCGGCGCTGAAGCAGAAAACTCTGAGGCCGGACGAGGTCGTGCCGGTATCGGAGCGCGCCTGGAAGGCGCCCGGCTCGCGTATGTTCCTCGATCCGAAAAAGCCGGTGAAGGTGGAGGAACTGCTGCACGGCATGATCACGCAGTCGGGCAATGACGCCTGCATCGCACTCGCCGAAGCCATCGCCGGATCCGAGGACGCGTTCGCGCAGATGATGAACCGCGAGGCACAGCGTCTGGGCATGAAGGACACCAACTTCGTCAACGCAAGCGGTCTGCCCGACCCCCAGCACTACACGACCGCGTACGACCTGGGGCTGCTCGCCGCAGCACTGATCCGCGATTTTCCCGAGTACTACCCCTTGTACTCCCTGCGCGAATACCGCTATAACAACATTACCCAGCCGAACCGCAACCGGCTGCTCTGGCTCGACCCGAATGTGGACGGCATGAAGACGGGCTATACTGAAAATGCCGGTTTTTGCATGGTGGCATCGGCCAAGCGCGGACCGCGGCGCCTGCTCTCGGTGGTGCTGGGCGCAGACTCCGACAACGCGCGGGCGCAGGAAAGCCTGAAACTGTTGAATTACGGTTTTCAGTACTACGACTCGGTGAAGCTGTACAGCAAAGACGAGGCGGTGAGCACCCTGGAAGTATGGAAGGGAAGCGCAAGTCGGCTCAAGGCGGGGTTCCTGTCCGATTTCTACGTAAGCGTGCCGCGCGGCCTCGCCGGTCAATTGAAAGCGGAACTGGTGAGCCTGCAGCCGCTGGTTGCGCCGATCGGCTTCGGAGAAAAAGTAGGCACGGTCAGGGTAATACTGCAGAACAAGCTGTTGGGCGAGTATCCGGTGGTGGCGCTGGAGAACGTAGCGATCGCAGGATTCTTCGGTCGCGCCTGGGACAGCATGCGGCTTTGGTTCAAGTGACCGCCGTGAAGCGGCGGTCATCCCGAGGCGCGAGAGCGACGAGGGATCTGCTTTTTTATGCCCAGAAACTGCAGGTTCTTCCGGCAGCGCCGTCGGAATCACTTACCAGGAGATGCAGATGATCTACCTCAATGGCGCATGGATGCCGATCGAGCAAGCCATGGTTCCGGTGCTCGACCGCGGTTTCATTTTCGGCGACGGCGTGTATGAAGTGATTCCCTGCTATTCCGGCCACCCGTTCCGCCTGCGCGAGCACTTGGCGCGGCTGCAATCCAGCCTCGACGGCGTGCGCATCACCAACCCTTACAGCGTCGAACGCTGGGATGAACTGGTGCGCGAGATCGTGGTAAAGAACCCGATGGTTGATCAGTACGTGTACCTGCAGGTGACGCGCGGCGTCGCGCCGCGCGACCATGCTTTCCCCAAGGACGTGAAGCCGACCGTATTCATGATGTCCAACCCGCTCACCACGCCGCCGCAAGAGCAGCGTGAACACGGGGTGGCCGCGGTCACCGTCGCCGACAACCGCTGGCTGCGCTGCGACATCAAGTCGGTGTCGCTGCTCGCCAATTGCCTGCTGCGCCAGACCGCCATCGACGCCGGTGCGGTTGAATCGGTGTTGTTGCGCGATGGGCTCCTCACCGAGGGCTCGGCGAGCAATATCTTCGTGGTCAAGAACGGCGTCATCATTACCCCGCCCAAGAGCAATTTCATTCTGCCCGGCATCACTTACGACGTAGTCATTGAACTGGCGCGCGCCCACCGGATGCCGCTGGAAATTCGCCCGGTCAGCGAAGCCGAGGTGCGCGACGCGGATGAACTCTGGCTCACCTCCTCGACCAAGGAGGTGCTGTCGATCTCGTCGCTGGACGGCAAGCCGGTCGGCCACGGGGAGAGCGCGGGCAAACCCGGGCCGGTGGCGGCGCGCATGTATCAGCTCTACCAGGACTTCAAGCGCACGGTTATGCGTGTGCCGGCCAATGTCTAAGAACCCGTCGCAAAATACATTTTCTGCAGCGCCGATTTCAGTGGAGCATGAGGGGTGGCATCCCCCGATTTGGCAATGACCTCCACATCCGAACCCGAGTCGCTGCTCGCCTTCCCCTGCGATTTCCCGATCAAGGTCATGGGCGAGACCCAACCTGGATTCGCGCAGGCGGTGATGGACGTGGTCCTGCACCACGCGCCGGATTTCGACGCGTCCACGATGGAGATGCGCAAAAGCCGCCTGGGCAAGTACCTGTCGCTGACGGTTACCGTGCGCGCGACCTCGCGTCTGCAGCTGGACGACCTGTATCGCGAGTTGTGCGACCACCCCATGGTCAAGATGGTGCTGTAAGCATGCAAAGCGAAAACCGCCAAAGCCTGTCCGGCACTGCGCGGGCCATGACGAGCGCAATCGACCTTGCGTCGCGTGACCCGAATCCGGCGTTGCACATAAGGCGCCTCGGCCTGGCCGAATACCAGCCGACCTACGCTGCCATGCGCCAGTTCACCACCACGCGCCAAGAGGAAACGCCGGACGAGCTATGGCTGCTGCAGCATCCGCCGGTATACACCGCCGGCCTTGCCTGCCGCCCAGAGCACCTGCCGCGCGGCGCCGGCATACCGCTTGAGCGCATCGATCGCGGCGGCCAGATCACTTATCACGGTCCGGGCCAAGTGGTGATGTATACGCTGCTCGATCTGGCGCGGCGCAATCTGAAAATCCGCGCGTTCGTCGCCTTGCTCGAGCAGGCGGTGATCAACACGCTGGCGCGCTACCATGTTTCGGCCGAGCGCAAGGACGGCGCGCCGGGTATCTATGTGAACGGTGCAAAAATCGCTGCGCTCGGGCTGCGCGTGCGCAGCCTAGGCTGTTATCACGGCATCGCGCTCAACGTGGAAATGGACTTGGCCCCATACTCAGCGATCGACCCCTGCGGCTTCCCCGGCCTCGCGGTGACGCAGACGCGCGATCTGGGCGTTGCCGCCACCGCAGACGAGCTTGGCGACCAGCTCGCCGCCGAATTGACGCGACTCCTGGCACAGCATGAGCGCGGGCGCTGAAAAAGGCCGCGCCAAGACGGCGCGCATTCCGATCAAGGTACAGCCGCACGAGCGCCTGAAGAAGCCCGATTGGATCCGCGTCAAGGCCGGCTCCAGCAGCACGCGCTTCGATGAAATCAAGCAGCGCCTGCGCGAGAACAAGCTGCACACGGTTTGCGAGGAAGCCTCCTGCCCAAACATCGGCGAGTGCTTCGGCAAGGGCACCGCGACCTTCATGATCCTCGGCGATCTATGCACGCGGCGCTGCCCCTTCTGCGACGTCGCCCACGGGCGCCCGCTGGCGCCGGATGCAGCCGAGCCGAAGCATCTGGCGCAGACCATCGCCGCGCTGGCGCTCGAATACGTGGTCATCACCAGCGTCGACCGCGATGACCTGCGCGACGGCGGCGCGCGCCATTTCGCCGACTGCATACGCGCCGTGCGCGAGCTCTCGCCGCGAACCCGCATCGAAGTGCTGGTGCCCGATTTTCGCGGCCGGCTGGAAATCGCGCTGGACATACTCGCTGCCGATCCGCCCGACGTGATGAATCACAACCTCGAAACTGTGCCGCGACTGTACCGCCAGGCCCGTCCCGGTTCGGACTACCCGCATTCGCTCAAGCTGCTGCAGGAATACAGGGCGCGCCGGCCCGGCGTCCCGACAAAATCGGGCCTGATGCTGGGCTTGGGCGAGACCGACGAGGAGATCCTCGCGGTGATGCGCGACCTGCGCGCGCACGGCGTGGACATGCTTACCATCGGCCAGTACTTGCAGCCGACCGCGCACCATCTGCCGGTGCTGCGCTACGTGCACCCCGACGGTTTTGCCGTGTTCGAACAAGCGGCGCGCGAAATGGGATTTCTGCACGCGGCGATCGGGCCCATGGTGCGCTCCAGCTATCACGCCGACCGGCAGGCGCACGCGGCTGGGGTATAGCTGGCTCCTAGAAGAACACCTCGCTGCGGCGCGCGCCGGCGTCGAGTTCGAGCATGGCGAAGCGCACGACGTTGGCGGCCTTCTGCAAGCCGCTTTGGGATAGCTGCGTCGGCTTGTCGTAGTCATCGAGTTCGTTGCAGATCAGGCGCAGATCGATCAGCGCGGCGCGCGCCTCGGCCACGCGCTTGGTGACCCGGTCGTTGAATATCGCCAGCGCGGCGCAGGCGGTGCGCTGGCGCGCCGGGTCCTTGTGGTTGGGTTGAAACATGGAGCACACCATGATCACCAGCCGCGCGGCCTGAGCCACTTCGATCAACCGCTGCAGTGTGCGTTCGAATTCGTCGGCGGCAAGCGAGAGCTGTCCCAGCGTTTGCCCGGGTGCGCCCGGCCTGGCATCAAGCAGCCCGCTCTGCTCTATGGCATGGTTCCCTTCGATGAATATCAGCGCGTGGGTGGCGTCCTTCGGCAGCGCGAGTAACTGGCCGGCGCGCTCGACCGCAGCCGCAGAAACGACGCTGATTTTCCACTGATCGCTGGTCCCTGGAAGGAGGGCATCCTCGAATTTCCCCGGCGTCTTGTCGATACTACTGTAGGCATCGAGCAGCACGTCCCCGAGCAGCACTACATGCCGGTACCGTCCCCGCCCGCGGGAGGGCGCGGTATTCAGTTTCTCGCTGGAGGGATCGCTCATCGCCTTCGCTCCTCCTCTTAGAACCCGCAAAAAAATGAAGGGATATCGCCGCTAATTCGAGCGGGTTAATGCGCCTGTTCCCAGTTTGCACCAACGCCCACGTCCACGACAAGGGGCACCGCAAGCTCGGCCACGCCGGTCATCAGCGCCGGCAGCCGGTCCCGCACCCGGGCGAGTTCGGCCTGCGGCACTTCCAGCACCAGCTCATCGTGCACCTGCATCACCAGCTTCGCCGAAAGCCGTTCTGCATCCAGCCAGTCCTGCACCGCGATCATCGACAGCTTGATCAGGTCGGCCGCGGTTCCCTGCATCGGCGCATTGATGGCGGCGCGCTCGGCCCCCTGGCGCCGGCCGCTGTTGGCGGCGCGGATTTCGGCCAGCCACAGGCGCCGGCCGAACACCGTTTCCACATAGCCGCGCTCGCGTGCCTGCTCGCGCGTCTGCTGCATATAGTGCGCAACGCCGGGATAACGGGTGAAATAGCTGTCGATATAGGCCTGCGCGGTGGCGCGCTCCAGGCCCAGGGCCTGCGCCACGCCGAAGGCCGACATGCCGTAGATCAGGCCGAAGTTGATCACCTTGGCGTAGCGGCGTTCTTCCGGCGTGACTTCGTGCAGATCGCGGTTGAAAATCTCCGCCGCGGTGTGCCGGTGCACGTCCTCGCCCGCGGCGAAAGCGCGCAGCAGATTCTCGTCGCGCGAAATGTGCGCCATGATGCGCAGCTCGATTTGCGAGTAGTCGGCCGAGACAATCACGCAGTCCTCGGGTGCGATAAAGGCCTCGCGGATGCGCCGCCCTTCGGGCGTACGCACCGGAATGTTCTGCAGGTTCGGATCGGTGCTCGCAAGCCGCCCGGTCACCGCCGTCGCCTGGGCATAGTTGGTATGCACGCGCCCGGTGGCAGGGTTGACCATGCGCGGCAGTTTGTCCGTGTAGGTGGATTTCAGCTTGGTCAGCGCGCGGTATTCGAGCAGCGTCTTGGGCAGGGGATAGTCCGCGGCCAGGCGCTCGAGCACCTCTTCGTCGGTGGAAGGCGCGCCCCCGGGCGTTTTCTTCAGCACCGGCAGCTGCAAGCGTTCGAAGAAGATTTCACCGATCTGCTTGGGTGAATTGAGATTGAACGGCTGGCCGGCTTCCTTGTAGGCCTTGTTTTCGAGTTCCATCATTTTCTGTCCCAGTTCGCGGCTTTGCACCTCGAGCAGAGCGGCGTCGATGAGCACACCGTTGCGCTCCATCCGGAACAGCACTTCGCGCGCAGGCAGCTCAATCTTCCTGTAGACAAATTCCAACCCCGCCTCGGCCTCTACCTTCGGATAAAGGCACTGGTGCAGGCGCAGGGTCACGTCGGCATCTTCGGCGGCGTACTCGGTGGCGCGCTCCACGCTCACCTGCTCGAAACCGATGCGCTGCGCGCCCTTGCCGGTGACGTCGTCGTAGCTGATGGTGGGAAGCTGCAGATGCCGTTCGGCGAGCGTGCCCATGTCGTGGCGCAAATGCGATTCGAGCACGTAGGATTCGAGCAGCGTGTCGTGCGCCACGCCGCGCAAGGCGACGCCGTGATTGGCGAGCACATGCTGATCGTACTTGAGGTTTTGGCCGACCTTGGGCCTGGCCGCGTCCTCGATCCAGGGGCGCAGCAGTTCCAGGGCGCGCGCCACACCCAGTTGCTGCGGCGCGCCGGCGTAATCGTGCGCCAGCGGCAGATACGCCGCCCGCCCCGGCTCGGCGCAAAATGACATGCCGACCAGCTGTGCCGTCAGGGGATCCAGGCCGGTGGTCTCGGTGTCGAAGGCGACCAGCGCGGCGCCATCGACCACCTTCAGCCACGCGGACATTGATTGCTCGTCGAGTATGGTGTCGTAGCGGCGCTCGACCGGCGCCGGCGCGCTGTGCCCGGGCGCCGGCGAGGCTGCCGCTGTGGGCGCGGCCGGCACGGGTGCGGACGGCGCCGAATCCTTGAGCCAGCTCTTGAAACCGAAGCGCTGAAACAGGTCGGTGAGTTCGGCTTCGCCCTGGGCCTGCGCCACCAGGTCCTCCGGCCTGACCGGCAGCGGCACGTCGCAATAGACGGTGAGCAGTTTTTTCGCCTGCGGCAGCCAGGGCAGCGCGCGACGCAAATTCTCGCCCACCACACCGCCGATTTCCTGCGCATGCGCGACGATCGCGTCGAGCGAGCCGTACTTGGACAACCACTTGAGCGCGGTCTTCGGTCCAACTTTGTCCACGCCGGGGACGTTATCCACGCTGTCGCCGACCAGCGTGAGGTAATCGAGCATCAGCTTCGGCGGCACACCGAACTTGGCCTCGACGCCGGCTTCGTCCAGCCGCTCGTTGCTCATGGTATTGATCAAGGTGACGCGTTCGTTCACCAATTGCGTCAGGTCCTTGTCGCCGGTGGAAACGACGCAGCGCATGCCGGACTCCGCAGCTTGCCGGGCGAGCGTGCCGATGACATCGTCGGCCTCTACGCCGTCTATCATCAGGAGCGGCCAGCCCAGCGCGGCGACGGCCTCGTGAAGCGGCTCGATCTGGCGCGCGAGGTCCTCTGGCATGGGCGGGCGCTGCGCCTTGTACTCGGCATACCATTGGTCGCGGAAAGTCTTGCCCTTGGCATCGAACACGCAGGCGAGATAGTCCGGCTTGTAGTCGGCGGCGAGGCGTCGTAGCATGTTGAGCACGCCGTAGATCGCGCCCGTCGGCTCGCCGCGCGCATTGCGCAAATCCGGCAGCGCGTGAAACGCGCGGTACAGGTACGACGATCCGTCCACCAACAACAGGGTTTTCATAGAGGGTCAGGTATGAATGCAAAACTTCCGCGGCCGGCCGATGCCGGCGCAGCAGACATGGCCCACAACGCGCGCGAGTCCTGGCGGATATTCGGGATTATGTCAGAATTCGTCGAAGCGACTGAACGCCTCGCGCAAATCCGCCCGGCAGTGAGCATTTTCGGCAGCGCGCGCGCGCCGGTCGACTCGCCCTACTACCTGCTGGCGGAGAAGATTGCGCGGCTGCTCTCCGACGCGGGATTTTCGGTCATTTCCGGCGGCGGCCCAGGCATCATGGAAGCGGCCAACAAGGGCGCCTACTTCGGCAAATCGCCGTCGGTGGGTCTCAACATCCAGCTGCCGAACGAGCAGCTCAGCAACCGCTTTCAGGACATCAGCCTCACCTTTCACCATTTCTTCGCGCGCAAGGTCAGCTTCGTCAAATTCGCCACGGCCTATGTGGTGCTGCCAGGAGGCTTCGGCACGCTGGACGAGCTGTCCGAAGCGCTTACCCTGGTGCAGACCGGCAAAACACGCAAAATGCCCATCATTCTGGTGCATTCGCCGTTCTGGGAGGGGCTTTTGGACTGGTTTCGCGACCGCCTGCGCACGGAGCACATGATCGACCCCGCGGACCTGGATCTGGTGCAGATGATCGACGATCCGGCGACGATCGTGGAAGCGATATTCAAGTATTACGAAAAAAGGGGGTTCGCACCGTTGCCGGAAGAACGCGAGAATCTGCTCAATTTATGAGAATCCTGCGAGAACGAGGCCCCCTTTTTAGGCGCAGGCTCACTTGGCGCGCAGCGACAAGTTATGCCGCAGCCAAAAAAGGGGGTTCGCACCACTGCCGGAAGAACGCGAGAATCTGCTCAATCTCTGAGGCAGGGTCCGAATCTGCTAAAATTAATCATTGTCGATGCCCAACCGGAAGCCCATCATGCGCCGCTTATTAGGAATAGCACTACTCGGAATTGCGTTTCCGCTAGCCGCGCAACAGCCGCCCAAGCTCGAACCTTTGCCCGAACCGCCCCCGCCTCCTCCCGGACTCGCGCTCGACCCGGCGCTCGAGCCCCAGGTGACGATCACCAAACGCGGCGAAAACAAGGTAGAGGAGTACCGCATCAACGGCAAGCTCTACGCGATGAGGGTCACGCCGCCGAATGGCGTGCCTTATTATCTGATAGATCCCACCGGCGATGGCACGATGGTGCGCCGGGATTCGCTCGACTCCGGCCTGCGTGTGCCGCAGTGGGTAATCCGTACATTCTGAATCGGGTGACGGCTAACAGGGTGTTGAAAAAAGGGGCACGCCCCCTTTTATATCCCCCGATTCAGTGGCTGCCGAAATTCGCTTCCCTCTGAGGGCTTGTTATTTACACCTACGGTTTTACGCTAGGGAACCGAATTTCAACAGCCTGCTAACTAATCGGTGGGGGGCAAGCCCGCGCAGCCGCCTTACCCCTCACTCATCACCGACGGCCCGAATGTCTGTATTCACACCGGTCACGCCCGAGCAGTTATCAGCCTGGCTGGAGCACTACCGCCTGGGTACCCTGGTGCAGCTGCAAGGCATTGCCGCGGGCATCGAGAACACCAACTACTTCGTAACCACCACCGACGGGAGCTACGTGCTGACGTTGTTCGAAAAGCTCACCCCGATGGAACTGCCGTTCTATCTTGGACTGATGTCCCATCTGGCGCGGCATGGAATACCCAGCCCCGCGCCGGCAACCGACGTCCAGGGCCGGCTGTTTTCTGACCTGAACGGCAAGCCGGCGGCACTGATGTCGCGTCTGCCGGGGGAAACCGTCACCGCGCCGACGCCGGCGCACTGCGGCGAAGTCGGCAACACGCTCGCGGCGATCCATCTCGCCGGCCAGTCCTACCAAGGCAAGCTGGACAATCCGCGCGGGCCGCGCTGGTGGCGCGAAGCCGCTCCCAAGGTGAGCCCCTTCCTTGACGCACCCCGCGCCGCGCTGCTCGGCGCGGAACTCGAGTTCCAGGCGCAGCAAGCCCGCGACGATCTGCCGCGCGGGGCTATCCACGCCGACATGTTCCGCGACAACGTGCTGTTCGCGGGCGAGCGCATCGGCGGCGTGATCGATTTCTACTTCGCCGGCATCGATTCCCTGCTCTTCGACGTGGCGGTAACCCTCAACGACTGGTGCGTGAACGCGGGAGGCGGGATCGATACGCCGCGCGCGCATGCGCTGCTCGCCGCCTACAATGCAAAACGGCCGTTCACCGCGGCGGAGCGCGACGCGTGGCCGGCGATGCTGCGCGCCGCGGCGCTGCGTTTCTGGCTGTCGCGTCTATACGACTTTTACCTGCCGCGACCGGGCGAACTGGTGCACGCGCACGACCCCGAGCATTTCCGCCGCATCCTCGAGCTGCGCATCGCCCATGCCGGCAATGCGCCGTGGATCTGATGCTCTCCGCGGCGGCACGCCTAACATGAACACCGTCCCTGCAGGCAACGGCTGGAGCTGGGTGCTGACCGGCTTCGCGCTGTTTCGTAAAAGCCCGGCCATGTGGGCCTTCCTGACGCTGTCATACATCATGCTGATGCAGCTGCTCGGCATCATCCCGGTGTTGGGATGGTTCGCTGCAACCGTGTTGATCCCCGTCTTCTCCGCAAGCTTCATGATCGCCAGCCGGGAACTCGATCAGGGCCGCGCGCTGCGCGTCGACCTGCTGTTCTCCGGGTTCAAGGCGAATCTGCCGGCGCTGCTCCGACAGGGCGGCCTCTACCTCGCCAGCGCGCTAGCCATCCTCGGCCTGTCTGCCCTGATCGACGGCGGCGATTTGCTGCAGCTGATGGTGCTGGGCAGGAAGCCGCCTCCCGAAGCGTACGCGGACGGCAGCCTGGCGGGGGCGGCGATACTCGCCGGCGCGCTTTACCTGCCGATGCTTGCTGCATTCTGGTTCGCCCCTGCGCTGTCGGCATGGCGCGATATGCCCGCTTTGCAGGCGCTGTTCTACAGTTTTTTTGCCGCCATGCGCAACTGGCAGGCGTTTCTTGCCTATGGCCTCGCGCTGGCGCTGCTGAGCCTATTCTGCAGCTTCGCGCTGTTCATGCTCGCCCTGCTGGTGCGCGGCCTGCTTGGCGACCAATCACAGGGCGCGTTTCTGCTGGTGATGCTGCCGGTCATGCTCACTTACGTTCCCACTCTGTTTGCGAGCTTCTACGCAAGCTATCGCGACGTCTTCCCCGATCCCGAAGCCGCGGCCGAAGCCACCGCGGACACGCAGTGAGCGCAGGAGGATCCGGATGAGCGCCCGACTGCGCGAGATACCCTACAACTACACCTCGTTCTCCGACCGCGAGATCGTGCTGCGTCTGCTCGGCGAACCCGCCTGGGAAACGCTGCGCGAGCTGCGCGCGGAGCGCAAGACCGGTCGCTCAGCGCGCATGCTCTACGAGGTGCTCGGCGACATCTGGGTGGTGTCGCGCAATCCCTACCTGCAGGACGACTTGCAGGACAACCCGGGCCGGCG
>JACZJU010000134.1 GCA_014860395.1 Burkholderiales bacterium
ACGGCCCAGCCCTGGTTCAATTCGCCGACGAGGTTGGAGGCCGGCGTGCGCACGTTGTCGAAGAACACTTCGCAGAATTCATCGTGTCCGGCGATGTCGCGGATCGGGCGTACGGTGATTCCGGGCGTGTCCAGGGCGAGCAGCAGGAAGCTGATGCCCGCCTGTTTCTTCGCTGCCTTGTCGGTGCGCGCAAGCACGAAAATATGGGTCGCATCGTGCGCCAGCGTGGTCCAGGTCTTTTGCCCGTTGATGACGAATTCATCGCCGTCGAGGTGCGCCTCGGTGTGCACGTTGGCGAGATCGGAGCCGGCGTTGGGCTCGGAATAGCCCTGACACCAGATTTCCGCGCAGTCGAGGATGGGCGGCAGGTAACGGCGGCGCTGCGCTTCGGTGCCGAAGCGCATCAGTATCGGCCCGATCATAAGTATGCCGTGATCCTGGAAGCGCGCGATGCCCCAGCGCTCCATTTCCTCGAGGAAGATCAGCAGCTTCGTCGGAGACAGGCCCATGCCGCCGTATTCGCGCGGCCAGCCCGGCGCGATCCAGCCCTTGGCCGCCATGCGCAGATACCAGGATTTGTTCTCGGCCCAGCGCAGACGGCGCGGCGGATAGCGCAGTTCAGCCGGGTGATTTGCTTCCACCTCGGCGCGCACGATCGCGCGGAACGCTTCGTCCGAAAGTGCGTTCCAGTCCTGTTCCTGTTCGACGCCGTAGTTGATATTCATGGGAGTGCACTCACGCCGGCATAGCGGCTGCGGTGGGCGTTGGCATTGCCCAGCCAGGCCGAAAGCACCAGCGCGTGGTTGAAGTACAGCCCGAGGTCGTATTCGTCGGTGTAGCCGATCGCGCCGTGCATCTGCAGCGCTTCCTTGCAGATGGCAAGCGCCGCCTGCGAGGCGCGCGCCTTCACGCTCGATGCCGCTGCCGCGCGCCGTTCGGGCGTGCAGGCCGGATCGTCGAGTGTCGCGACCGCGGCGGCGAGCGTGGCGCGCGTCAGTTCCTTCTGGATATACATATCGACGGCGCGATGCTGCAGCGCCTGGTTGCTGCCTATGGGTTTGCCGAATTGCACGCGCGTGCGCAGGTATTCCAGCGTCATTTCCAGGGCGCAGTCCATCAGGCCGAGCAGTTCCGCGCTCGCCGCCACGAGTGCGTGGTCCAGCGCAAGCTGCAGGGCAGCGGGTGCAGTCGCGGCGCTGGCGATGCGATTTTCCGCAGGCGCGGCGACCGCATCGAATTTCAGCCGCGCGCTGGTGCTGCCGTCGGCGCGCAGCTCCGGCTCGCAGGCGAGTCCCGCGGCAGAGCGCTCTATCCAGTACAGCTCCAAACCTTGCGCCGAGCGCGCCGCAACGACGTAGCCGTCGGCGCCGGTGGTGGCGACGAAACGGCTGCTTCCATCGAGCAGCACAGCGCCGTCCTTCGCGCGCGCCTTGACTGCGCATTGCTCGGGATCCAGCCCGCCGCGCTCATCCTGCCAGGCCAGGCAGGCGATGAGCTCTCCTGCCGCGAGCTGCGGCAGCAGGCGCTGTTTCAATGCGCCGTTGTCGCCGTGGAGCAGGGCCAGGGTCGCGCTCACCGCCGAGGCGGAGTAAGGTTCGGGGCAGACGGCGCGTCCGAGCTGTTCGGCGATGATGGCGGCGGCCTCCAGGCTGAGGCCTAGGCCGCCGAATTCTTCCGGGATCAGCACGCCGAGCCAGCCCATGTCGGCCATTTCCCCCCATCTGCTGCGCTCGAAGCCCGGATCGGCGCCGCGCAGGCGGCGCACGCGCGGCGCATCGAGTACGGCGAAGTCGGCCGCGCTGTCGCGCAGCATTCTGAGGGTGTCGTCCTGCATATGGTTTGCCCAAAAAGCTGTCATTCCGAGGCCGTAGGCTGAGGAATCTGCTTTACGCCCTCGCTGAAAAGCAGATTCCTCGCTTCGCTCGGAATGACAGAATTGGAATTGTTGGAGAGGCACACATGCGCATTATGCGTTGATCGTGGCCACGCCGTTGTTGAGCACCACGACATCGCGTTCGAGCACGCGCGATCGAAACAGGATGGTTTCACCGCGGTTCCACATTTCTGTGCGTATGGTCTCCCCCGGAAATACCGGCGCGGAGAAGCGCAGCGACAAGGCGGTCAGCTTCGACGGATCGTAGCCGCAGAACGTCTTCAGGATCGCATGGCCGGCGACGCCGTAACTGCACAGCCCGTGCAGGATTGGGCGAGGAAAGCCCGCGGCCTTGGCCACCGCCGGATCGGCGTGCAGCGGATTGCGGTCCGCGCACAGGCGATAGATCAGCGCCGATTGCGGCAGGGTGGGCAGGTCGCAGCTGACGTCGGGTTTGCCCTCGGGTGGCGCAGGCGGTGGAGGCGGGGCCGCGTCGCCCTTGCCAAAACCGCCGTCGCCGCGGCAGAAGGTGGTGTGCTCCAGCGTCGCCAGCAGCGCGCCGCTCGCCTTGTCGACGATGCTGCGCTCCTGGATCAGCAGCGCACCCTTGTCCTTGCCCTTGTCGACGATGGCCTTGACGCGCATGCGCCCGATGACCGTGCCGGTCGCGGGGATGGTCTGGTGAATGCGCAGCGCCTGTTCGCCGTGGACGATTTTCACCCAGTCGATGCCGGTCGCCGGATCCTTCACCCAGAATCCGGGGTTGGCCAGCACCACCGGCATGGTCGGCGCCGCCTTCAGGCCTTGCTCGTAGACGAACTGCAGTTGCGCTTCATCCATCGGGTCATGGCCATAGCCCACGCCCAGCGCATAGAGGATGCTGTCCTTCTCGGTGTAGGTTTGCTCGATATCGGGGAAGGGCCAGTTCTTTATCTTGTCGTAGTCGATGGGCATGAGTTTTCCATGTTGCGCGATTGAGGGCGAATCTGCGGCGTCCGGCCCTTAGATCGGGTCCCAGCTGAACACATCCTGCGAGCGGTCGAGGCCGTAAAAGTCTGCCTTCATCGCGGGAATGGCATGCTCGGCGATACTCTTCGCGGTCCAGCCGCCGTCGCGATGCACCGAGCGCAGAATGCGTGGCTGGCTCATCAGGAATATTTCGTTGGCGCGCACCGCAAACACCTGGCCGGTGACGTCCTTGGCCGCATCGCTGCCGAGGTACACCGCCAGGGGCGCGATCTTGGCGGCTTCCATGGTCTTCAGCTTGTCCACGCGCGCCTTGGCTTCCGGCGTGTCGGCGGGAATCGAACCTATCATCCGGCTCCAGGCAAAAGGCGCGATGCAGTTGGAGCGCACGCTGTAGCGCGCCATGTCCATGGCGATCATTTTCGACAGCGCGGTGATGCCGAGCTTGGCCGCGCCGTAGTTGGCCTGGCCGATATTGCCTATCAGCCCCGAGGTGGAGGTCATGTGCACGTAGGCGCCCGATCCCTGCTCCTTGAAATACGTCGCCGCGGCGCGGCTGACGTAGAACGTGCCGTTCAGGTGCACGTCGATCACCGCGCCCCATTCCTCAGGGTTCATCTTGAAGAACATGCGGTCGCGTAGGATGCCGGCGTTGTTGACGACACAGTCGATGCGGCCGAAGTTGTCGATCGCCGCCTTGATGATGGCGTTGGCGCCCATCCAGGTAGAGACGCTGTCGGTGTTGGCCACCGCCTGTCCGCCTTTGGCGTGGATTTCGTCCACGACTTGCTGCGCCGGGCCCGCGTCCTTGCCTTCGCCGCTGACCGAAGCGCCGATGTCGTTGACCACCACCTTGGCGCCCTCGGCCGCCATCATCAACGCGAACTCCCGTCCGATGCCGCCGCCGGAACCGGTTACCACCACTACCTTGTCCTGCATCATCTGTGTCATGCTTGGTGCCTCGATGTTTGAGTGTTGAATGGAGAACTGAATTCGGTGATCCGTCTGTCAGGCTTTGCGCTGGAAGTATGTACTATATGCTCGCGGCGCCGCAGCGGAAACTGAAAGTTTGCATTTTCACATAGGTGAAAAAAGTTTATCATATGTGAAAATGTGAATCTTACGCGAAACGCCACTCCCCATCCAGGCCAAGCCCCCTGCCAAACAAGCTTGCAGCAGCACTGAACGCACGATCCGTCGCCGTGGTGGGCGCCTCAGACAATCCGCATAAAGTCGGTGGGCGGCCCATCCTGTTCATGCTCTGATTTACGCGCGTCACTCCTTTGTCCACCATTTTTTTGTCCGAAAGCAATACAATCAGGCTGGTGCACCAGACAGTAAGCGGGGAGAGATGAAACGATTCAACGTCAAAGCAGCGTTCGCCTGCATCCCGAGTCCGGATAGCGCCCAAGCGCTTCGACTGTCGGGCGCGCAGTGATCGAACCCGCGATCGTCGTCGTCATCCTGCTGCTTCTGATCGGCATCGGCGCGCCGATCTTCCTCGCGCTGGGCGCCGCCGGTCTGACCGGTCTGTACATGGCGCGCGGCAGCCTGGCCTTTTTCTTCGCGCCGACTTCATTCTTCGGTCAGCTCAATTCTTTCGAACTGATCGCGCTGCCCTTGTTCATCCTGATGGGCAATTTTCTCGGCGCGACTCCGGTCGGCGCGAATCTGTTCCGCGCGGCCGCTCTGTGGCTGCAATGGCTGCGCGGCGGACTGGCGATCGCCACCGTCGGCGCTTCGGCCATCTTCGGCGCGGTCAGCGGGGTCAGCGTCGCCGGCGTCGCCGCGGTCGGATCGATCGCGGTGCCCGAGATGCTGAAGCACGGCTACAACCGGCGCCTGGCCGCGGGCAGCGTTACAAGTTCCGGCGCGCTCGCGATGCTGATTCCCCCCAGCGTCCCGTTCATCATCTACGGCGCGATGTCGGGCGTCTCGGTCGCGGCCCTGTTCATCGGGGGGCTGGTGCCGGGAATCGCACTGGCGTTGGCGCTTTCGATATTCATCTACCTGCGCGTGCTCGCCAACCCGGCGCTGGCGCCCGCCGATACCACTTCGGTCTACACCTGGGGCGAGCGCTTTCGCGCGCTCGGCGGCATCTGGCACGCGCTGATGCTGGTCGCGATCGTCCTCGGCGCGATCTACTCGGGCGTCGCCACGCCGACCGAATCCGCCGCGTTCGGCGCGGCCGGCGCATGCTTTATTGCCGGCGCCATTTTCCGCACCCTGGACCGCAAGACGCTGATGGAGGTTCTCGCATCGAGCGTGAAAGTTTCGGGCTCGATACTGCTCATCATCGGCTGCGCAAAGATCTTCGGCGACTACCTCAACCTCGTGCGCCTGCCGGAAATCATCACGGAAGCGCTGATCGCGACCGCGCTGCCGTCCTGGGCCATCCTGACTGTTGTGATGCTGGCGCTGGTGATGCTGGGCATGCTGGTCGATGGCGTGTCGCTGATCGTGGTGACCACGCCCATCCTGCTGCCGTTGATCACCGCGCTCGGCTACGATCCCCTGTGGTTCGGCATCATCCTCGTGATGAACCTCGAAATCGCCGTGGTGACGCCGCCGGTGGGCCTCAACATCTACGCACTGCGCGGGGTGTGTCCGATGCTCTCGGTCGAAGAGATCATCGTCGGCGTGATGCCCTTCGTCGCCGTGCAGTTCGCGATGCTTATGTTGTTCGTGCTTTTCCCGGGAATCAGCCTCTGGCTGCCCAGTCTGTTCTGACGCAAACCACAATAAAGGAGATGACCATGACGATCAATCGACGCGACTTCCTTCGGCTTTCCGGTACCACCGCCGGCGCTGCCTTCCTCGGCGGATTTGCGCCGACCGTGGCGCATGCTGCGACCCGCATGACCGGGGTGACCTATCTGCCGCAATCCTACAAGGCACTGTCCTTCGGTTCCAACGGCTTCGTCGAGCATCTGAAGAAGAATGCAGCCAAGGCGGTGCAGGTCGATTTTTTCGATTCCGGCAAGCTGTTGAAGGCGGACGAGCAGCTGCCCGCGCTGCGCAGCGGCAACATCGACTTCATGTTCCACACCACCTCTTACATCACCCGCTCGGTGCCCATCCTCGGCATTACCGGGCTGCCGGGCGTGGTGGAGGAACTGTACGAGCATCCGGAGCGCATCAAGATGGGATCACCGCTGTTTGCGCTGATCAATGAGCAGCTGGCCAAGGACGATCTCTACATGCTGAGCATGGGCGGCGGCATACTCGAGCCGGAGTATCTGTGGAGCACGAAGTCCGCGACGATCGAGTCGCTCGATGCGATCAAGGGCAAGCGCGTGCGCGTGGTCAGCTTCGAGGCCACCGGCGTGATGGAGAAGTTCGGCGCCGCCGCAGTCCGCGTTCCGTCCTCCGAGCTCTATCTGGCGATGCAGCGCGGCACCGTCGATGCGGCGGTGGCGAACATCTCGACCATCATCGGCCGCAGCCTGCAGGAACAGTGCGGCGGGTGTTACCGCCTGCCGATCACCGCGTACGGTATCGGCGTGTTCGTGCAGAAAAGCCGCTGGGAGAAGCGCCCGCCCGAGGTGCGTGCCGGGATGGAAGCCGCGGCTGCGTGGTTCGACGCCGAATCGGCCAAGGAGGCGAACGCGAAGATTTATCCGAACGAGTTCTGGCCCAAGGTGAAGGCTGCCGGGGTCAAGATCGTCGAACCGTCGAAGGCCGACATCGCCCGGCTCGACACGGCCGGCGAGGCGGTGCGCGCCGCGTGGATCTCGCAGGTCGGCGCCGACGTCGGCAAGAAAGCCATCGCCCTGGCACTCGGGCAGGCAAAGAGCTAAATCATGGGCGCCGCCGTGGCCCTGTTCACAAGGCTGATCCAGGCGCTCAATATCGTCGGACAGGTCGTGCTCGCTTTCATGGTGATCACGATCTGCTACGACTCGGTGATGCGTTACGGCTTCGGCGCGCCCACGTCCTGGAGCCTGGAGGTCAATACGTTTCTGATCATCTATATAGCGGCGATGACCGCGGCGGACGTTCAGCGCGGGGATGGCCATATCCGCATCACTTTTTTCGCCTCACGCACCGGGCCCGGCACGCAGCGCGCGATCCGTGCCGTGATCGGGCTGGTGGGCGCGGCGTTCTGCGGGATCATGGCATGGCGCGGCGGTCTGTTGACGCTGCAGGCGGCGGAGTATGGCGAACGCGTGTCGTCGAGCTTCGGCACGCCCACGGCTTTGCCGTACGCCATGCTGCCGATCGGCTTCGGCGCGCTGGCAATTCAGTTTCTGCTGGAAGCGTTAGCTGCCTGCCGGCAGGTATTGAAACGGAGTAATTGAAGTCATGGATAGCGCAACGGAAAACACGCACAACAGCACGCGCCCGCTTCAGGGCGTGAAGGTGATCGAACTGGGCACGCTCATTGCGGGACCCTATGCAGCCAGCATGCTGGCGCAGTTCGGCGCCGAGGTGATCAAGATCGAGTCGCCGGGCGAAGGTGACCCCTTGCGCAAGTGGCGCATACTCCACAAAGGCACCTCGCTGTGGTGGTACTCGCAGAGCCGCAACAAGAAGTCGGTAACCATCAATCTCAAGTCGCCCGAAGGCCAGGCCATCGTGCGCGACTTGGTGGAGGACGCCGACATCGTCATCGAAAACTTCCGTCCCGGCACCCTGGAAAAATGGGGGCTGGGCTGGGACGACCTGCACAAGCTGAATCCTAACCTGATCATGGTGCGGGTCTCGGGCTACGGGCAGACCGGGCCTTACCGCAGCCGGCCAGGGTTCGCCGCGATCGCCGAATCCATGGGCGGCCTGCGCTATCTTGCCGGCTACCCCGACCGGCCTCCGGTGCGGGTGGGGGTGAGCATAGGCGATACCCTCGCCTCGCTTTACGGCGTCATCGGCGCACTGATGGCCATGCATCACCTGAAAACGGGCGGCAAGGGGCAGTTCGTCGATGTGGCGCTGTACGAGGCGGTGTTCGGCGTGATGGAGAGCCTGATTCCGGAGTACGCCGGCAGCGGCAAGATCCGCGAGCGCTCCGGCGCCAGCCTGCCCGGCATCTCGCCCTCCAGTACCTACCTGTGCGCAGACGGGCTCTACGCGATCATCGCCGGCAACAGCGACAGCATTTACAAGCGGCTGATGAATGCGATCGGGCGTCCCGATCTCGCCGACGATCCGAAACTCGCCCATAACGACGGCCGCGCACAGCACAACGAAATGATCGATGACGCCATCGGCGCGTGGACTGCACAGCACGATATCGGGCAGGTGCTCGCCGTCCTGGAGGACGCCGCCGTGCCCAGCGGGCGCATCTATACCGCGGCCGACATACACGCCGACCCGCACTACCGCGCGCGCGACATGATCGAGCAGCGCGAACTGCCCGGCGGCGGAACCATCGATTTGCCGGGCGTGGTTCCCAAACTGAGCGAAACGCCCGGGGGCACCGATTGGGTGGGGCCCGAGCTTGGCCAGCACACGGACGAAGTCCTGGCCGGCCTGGGCATGAGCGCCGAGGCCATCGCAAAGCTGCGCGAGCGCGGCGTGGTGTAAACGAAACTGAATAGGAGTCGAACATGAGCATGCTATCGCGCCGGCCCGAGCGCGTCTTCATCAACGATGTCGCCGTGCGCGATGGTTTCCAGAGTGAGCCGCGCTTCGTGCCTACCGAGGACAAGATCCGTCTCATCGATCGCTTGTCCGGCACCGGCGTGGCGAAAATAGAAGTGACTTCCTTCGTCTCGCCCAAGGCGATCCCCAACCTCAGGGATGCCGAGGAGGTCATGCGCGGCATCGCGCGCAATCCCGGCGTCGTCTACGTCGCCCTCGTGCCCAATGTACGCGGCTGCGAACGCGCGCTTGCCTGCGACGCGGACGAGATCAATCTGGTCATGTCCATCGGCGAGAGCCATAACCTCGCCAACATGCGCATGAGCTGCGAGCAGTCCTTGAGCCAGTTTCGCCAGGTGATGTCGCTGGTGCGCGGCAGCCGGACCCGGGTCAATGGCACCATCGCCACCGCCTTCGGCTGTCCCTTCGACGGGGACCAGCCGGTGGACCGCGTGCTGTGGGCGGCCGAGAACTACCTCAATATGGGCATGCAAAGCATTACCCTGGCCGACACCACCGGCATGGCCCAGCCAGTGCAGGTGGCGCAATTGTGCCGCCAGTTCAGGGAAATGTTTCCGACGATTCCACTGACGCTGCATTTTCACAATACCCGCGGCATGGGCCTGGCCAATGCGCTGGCGGCGCTGGATGCCGGCGTGGTGAGCTTCGACGCCTCGCTCGGCGGTATCGGCGGCTGCCCGTTTGCGCCGGGCGCCACCGGCAACATCTGCACCGAGGACCTGGTGCACATGATCGAATCCTGCGGCGTTCCCACCGGCGTCGACCTCGACCGTCTGCTGGACGCCGCGCGGGAGCTGCCCGGCCTGCTCGGCCACGACGTGCCGGGCCAGGTCTTGCGGGCGGGCAAGCGCACCGACCTCCACCAACGGCCGATCGCTGCCTGAGCGCCCTGCGGCAGGGCTGGCGGCTAGCGGCTGCCGCGGGCCTGTAGATTCGACGAATTCAGCTCCAACTCGCCGAATCCCGGCATGTTCGAGAACGCCCCACTTTGAGATAGGTCATGACAGGCGCAGTTTCCTGCCAGGGAAGCTATTTTCAAGGACCCGTTAAGTTATAATTTCCGCTTCACCTTTTTCATTCCCTTCGGAGCAAGTCGATGAAAGTCCTAGTGCCCATCAAACGGGTGGTCGATTACAACGTCAAGGTGCGCGTCAAGGCCGACGGCTCGGGCGTCGAGACCGCCAACGTCAAGATGTCGATGAATCCCTTCGATGAAATTGCGGTGGAAGAAGCGGTGCGCCTGAAAGAGGCGGGCGTGGTCAAGGAAATCCTGGTCGTCTCCTGCGGCACCAGCGCGAGCCAGGAAACGCTGCGCACGGCCCTCGCGCTCGGGGCGGATCGGGCGATCCTGGTCGAGGCGAATGCCGAACTGGAGCCGCTTGCCGTGGCGAAGCTGCTGAAAGCGGTCGTGGAGAAGGAAAATCCGAATTTCGCCATACTCGGCAAGCAGGCGATCGATGACGACTGCAACCAGACCGGGCAGATGCTGTCCGCGCTACTGGGTTGGTCGCAGGCCACGTTCGCTTCCAAAGTGAAAATCGCGGACGACAAGGCCGAGGTCACGCGCGAAGTCGACGGCGGCCTGGAAACGATTTCCGTCAAGCTGCCGGCGGTGATCACTGCCGATCTGCGCCTGAACGAGCCACGCTACGTCACCTTGCCCAACATCATGAAAGCGAAGAAAAAACCGCTTGAGACGCTGAAGGCCGACGCGCTCGGCGTCGATGTCAGCCCGCGACTCACCACCCTCAAGGTGGAAGAGCCGCCCAAGCGCAAGGCCGGCGTCAAAGTCCCGGACGCGAAGACTTTGGTCGAAAAACTCCGCAACGAAGCGAAGGTGATCTAAATGCCCATACTCGTACTAGCCGATCACGACAACCAAACCATCCGGGGCGCGACGCTCAACACCGTGGCTGCTGCCGCGAAAATCGGCGGCGACATCGTGCTGCTGGTCGCAGGCGGCGGCTGTGCCGCCGTAGGCCAGGCCGCGGCGCAGATCGCCGGCGTGAGCAAAGTGCTGCTCGCAGATGCGCCGCAATACAAGGACGAACTCGCCGAGAGCCTCGCCGCGCTGGTTGTATCGATTGCTTCGGGCTACAGCCATATTGTCGTGCCGGCCACCACCTTCGGCAAGAACGTGGCCCCGCGCATCGCGGCGCTGCTCGACGTCGCGCAAATTTCCGACATCACTGCGGTCAATTCGCCCGATACCTTCGTGCGTCCGATTTACGCGGGCACGGCGCTGGCGACGGTGCAGTCCAAGGACGCGATCAAAGTCATCACCGTGCGCGCCACCGGATTCGACGCCGCAGCGGCGAGCGGCGGCTCCGCTGCGGTCGAGCCGCTGACTGCGGTGGCCGACGCCGGCCTGTCCAGCCTGGTCGGGCGCGAACTGGTCAAATCGGAGCGCCCCGAACTGACCGCCGCCAAGGTCATCGTTTCCGGCGGACGCGGCATGGGCTCGGCAGAAAACTTCAAGCTGCTCGAGCCGCTCGCGGACAAGCTGGGCGCGGCCATGGGCGCTTCGCGCGCGGCGGTGGACGCGGGTTTCGTCCCGAACGACTGGCAGGTGGGACAGACCGGCAAGATTGTCGCTCCGGAACTGTATATCGCGATCGGCATATCGGGCGCGATCCAGCACATGGCGGGGATGAAGGACAGCCGCGTCATCGTCGCCATCAACAAGGACGAGGAAGCGCCGATATTCCAGGCCGCCGATTACGGTATCGTCGGCGATTTGTTCAAGGTGGTGCCGGAGCTGGTGAAGGAACTGGGGTAGGAAGCTTGCGCGGACGAAAAGCCGTCCGCGCGGATCGCCGCCGGTGCGCGGAGGTGAAGCATGTCCGCGCACCGGCGGCGATCTTGTTTGAAAACCCCAGGCCGCTGGGGTTTTAAGCATAACCGTGCTTTCCGCGCGGACACGCTTTACCTCCGTGCGGAAAACACGGTTGGCGCGCGCAGCGCGCAATATTGCTCGTCACATGCGCGGTATCAGAGACGTATATAATTTCCACCTTCGCATTCAAGGCAGCTCATCATGAGTGACTATATCGCCCCGCTGAAGGACATGCAGTTCGTGCTGAAGGAACTGGCCGGACTGGATCAGGTTGCCAAGCTCCCCGGCTGCGAGGACGTGAGCGTCGAACTAGTCGACCAGATACTGGAGGAGAGCGGCAAATTCTGCGGCGAAGTGCTGGCGCCGCTGAACCAGTCGGGCGACGCCGAGGGTTCGAAGTGGGACCAGGGCAAGGTCACTACGCCCAAAGGGTTTATCGCCGCGTACAAGCAATTCGTGGAAGGCGGCTGGAACGCGCTGCAGTTCCCGCCGGAATTCGGCGGGCAGGGTTTGCCCAAGCTGGTGGCGACGCCGGTGATGGAAATGTGGAAAGCGGCCAATCTGTCGTTCTCGCTGTGCCCGCTCCTGACCGGCGGCGCGATCGAGGCGCTGCTGTTGAGCGGCACCGGCGCGCTCAAGCAGACCTTCCTGCCGAAGATGGTCGAAGGCACCTGGACCGGCACCATGAACCTGACCGAACCGCAGGCGGGCTCGGACCTGGCGCTGGTCAAGTCGAAAGCAGTTCCGGAAGGCGATCACTACCGCATCTCCGGGCAGAAGATATTCATCACCTACGGCGAGCACGATCTGGCGGAGAACATCGTGCATCTGGTGCTCGCGCGCACGCCCAATGCGCCCGAGGGGGTGAAAGGGATTTCGCTGTTCGTCGTTCCCAAGTTTCTGGTCAATGCCGACGGCAGCCTGGGCAAGAGGAACGACGTGCACTGCGCCTCGATCGAGCACAAGCTCGGCATCCACGCAAGCCCCACCGCGGTGCTGATCTTCGGCGAGAAGGAAGGCGCCGTCGGCTATCTGGTGGGCGAGGAGAACAAGGGCCTCGCCTACATGTTCATCATGATGAATGCGGCGCGCTTCGCAGTCGGCCTGGAGGGCGTGGCCATTTCCGACCGCGCCTACCAGCTGGCGCTGGCCTATGCCAAGGAGCGCATCCAGAGCCGCGACCTCGCTGGCGGCGGCAAGGCGGTACCCATCATCCGTCAGCCCGACGTGCGGCGCATGCTGATGAGCATGAAAGCGCAGGCCGAGGCGATGCGCGCGCTCGCCTATGTGGTCGCGGCGGCGATGGACATCGCCCACCGCGATCCGGACAAGGCCCTGCGCGCCAAGCATCAGGCATTCGCCGACATGATGATTCCGGTGGTGAAGGGCTGGAGCACCGAGACCTGCATCGAAGTGGCATCGACTGGCATCCAGGTGCACGGCGGCATGGGCTACGTCGAGGAAACCGGCGCGGCGCAACTGCTGCGCGATGCGCGCATCACCACGATATACGAAGGCACCACCGCGATCCAGGCGAATGACCTGGTCGGGCGCAAGATGGCGCGCGAGGGCGGGGCGACGGCGAAGGAAGTGGTCAAGGCGATGCGCGTGATCGAGGGCGAACTCGCCCAAGCGCAGGGCGAGGACATGGCGGCGATACGCGCGGGGCTCGCCGCCGGGATCAAGGCGGTGGAAGAGTGCTCGACCTGGATCGTCAGCACCTACGCCGCCGACATCAAGGCGGTGCACGCGGGCTCGGTGCCGTTTCTCAAGCTCATGGGCATAGTCTGCGGCGGCTGGCAGATGGCGCGTGCGGCGCTGGTGGCGCAGAAGCGCCTGGCGGCCAAGGAAGGCGACACCGAGTTCTATCAGGCGAAGATCGCGACTGCGCGCTTCTATGCCGACCACATCCTGGCGCAGGCGCCGGGTTTGCGCAATACTGTAGTGCGCGGCGCCGCCGGCGTCATGGCGCTAACCGAAGAGCAGTTCTAACAAAGGCAAAACATGGCAACGCAAGAATCAATGCTCAGCAGATTTCTCGACGAATTCAAGCCGAAAAGCTACGAATCGGAGTTCACCAAGTTCGTGCGCGAGCTGAAGCAGAAGAATCCTCAGCTAGAGGAGGGGCAGCGAAAGAGCCGCTCGATCTGGTGGGACCACAAGCAGGACATGGAAACGCTGGAGCGCCAGAAGGAATCCCGCGTCAAACAGCAGGCCTACGTGTACCAGAACAAGGTCTGAGTCATCAGCCCACGGCCAGCCCGTCGTCGGCGGTGATGACCGCACCGTTGATGAAGCCGGACTGTTCGGAAGCGAGCAGCAGCACCAGAGCGTCGAGGTCCTCGGGCTGGCCGACGCGCCGGCGCGGCAGCATGCTCACCAGCTTCTTCCCGCCATCGGTCTGCCAGTAGTCGCGGTTGATCCCGGTTTCGATATAGCCGGGGCAGATGGCGTTGACGTTGATGTTGTAGCGCCCCCATTCGTGCGCCAGCGTCTTGGTCATCTGCACCACTGCCGCCTTGGACATGCAATAAGTCGATAGCTGCGCCAGCACGCGCAGAGCGGCGACCGAGGCGATGTTGACTATGCGCCCGGGACATTTGCGCGCGATCATGCTGCGGCCCACGGCCTGTGCGACGAAAAACGCCCCTTTACAATTGGTGTCCGTGACGAAGTCGTAGTCCGCTTCCTCCACCTCCACCGCGCGCTGCTGCTTGCTGACGCCGGAGTTGTTGACCAGGATGTCGATGCCGCCGAGCGCAGATTCGGCCAGGACCACCGCCGCGCGCACGCTCGCCACGTCGGTCACATCCATTTTCACCACGCTTGCCTTGCCGCCCGCGCCCTCGATCTCGCGCTTGAGCTCATCCAGCTTGTCGGTGCTGCGCGCGGCCAGCGCGACCTTGGCGCCGGCTTCGGCCAGCAGCTGGGCGAAACGCCAGCCCAGTCCGCTGGAGGCGCCGGTGACCAGCGCGGTCTTGCCATCGAGGCGTATGTTCTGCTGCATGTGATTTCCTTTCGAGTCGGGTTTTCTTCCGCGGCCACGGTAACGCGTTCCGCATGCGGCGGCAAGCCGTGTGTTGCTGGTAGACTTGCACGAGAGTCCACATTACCGAGGCAAGAGGAAATCGTGACCTGGCAACCGGAGATAGACGAACTGCGCAAGCGCGAGGAACTGGGGCGCAGGATGGGCGGTGCGGACAAAATCAAGCGCCACCATGATTTGGGCAAGCTGACGGTGCGCGAGCGCGTCGCCGGCATACTCGATGCGGGCTCGTTTCACGAGATCGGCACGATTACCGGCAAGGCGCGCTACGACGCGGCGGGGGAACTCGTCGACATGGTGCCGACCAACCTGGTCATGGGCCGCGGCAGGATAGAGGGGCGGCCGGTGGTGATCACCGGCGATGATTTCACCGTGCGCGGCGGCGCCAACGACGGCGGCCTGCGCGAGAAGCTGGAGCGCGCCGAGATGATGGCCTGGGAGCTGCGTCTGCCCATGGTGCGTTTGGTCGACGGCACCGGCGGCGGCGGTTCGGTGAAGAACATCGAGCAGGACGGCAGGACGCAGATACCCACCATCGCGATCTGGGAACAGGTGGTGAGGAACATGTCGGCCGTGCCCGTGGTTTCGCTGGCACTAGGCTCGGTCGCGGGGCTGGGTTCGGCGCGCGTGGCGGCGAGCCACTACTCGGTTATGGTCAAAGACACGTCGCAACTCTTCGTCGCCGGCCCGCCGGTGGTGGCGCGGGTGGAGAAGAATTACGAAAAGAACGAGCTCGGCGGCAGCGCCATCCACACGCGCAACGGCGCCGTGGACGACGAGGCCGAAAGCGAGGCCGACGCGTTCGCGCGCGCGCGGCGCTTTCTCTCCTATCTGCCGAGCTCGGTGTACGAACTGCCGCCGCGCGTCACCTGCGAGGACGACACGGCGCGCAGCGATCCCTGGCTGATCGAGGCCGTGCCCAAGGATACGCGCAAGGTGTACAAAATGCGCCACATCGTCGAGTCGCTGGTCGACCGCGATTCGTTTTTCGAAATCGGCAGGATGTGGGGACGTTCTGTGATCACCGGTTTCGCGCGCCTCAACGGCTGGCCGGTCGCGCTGCTCGCGAGCGATCCGTATTTCTACGGCGGCGCGTGGACGGCGCAGGCATCCGAGAAAGTCACGCGCTTCGTCGATCTGGCCGAGACCTTTCATCTGCCGGTAGTGCACCTGGTGGACATCCCGGGTTTTCTCATCGGTCTCGAAGCCGAGCGCAGCGCGACCATACGCTACGGCGTGCGCGCGATGGCGGCGGTGTGCCAGGCGAGCGTGCCCTGGTGCTCGATCATCGTGCGCAAGGTATTCGGCGTCGCCGGCGCCGCGCACCAGAATTCGGGGCGCTACAACGTGCGCTACGTCTGGCCTTCGGGGGAGTGGGGCTCGCTGCCGATCGCGGGCGGGCTGGAGGCCGCGTACAAGGCCGACATCGAGGCCGCCGCCGATCCGGCGGCGCGCATGGCAGAGATCGAAAAGCGGCTGAAAGCGCTGACCTCGCCGTTTCGCAGCGCCGAGTCCTTCATCGTCGAAGAAATTATCGATCCGCGCGACACGCGCCGCCTGCTGTGCGAATTCGCCGAGCTTGCTGCACCGCTGCGCACGCCGGGCTGGACCGCGTTCGGAGTGAGGCCCTGATGGCCGCCGCGCTCGAAGGCATACGCAGCGCGGATTTTTTGCGCGTCATCGCGGTCCTGATTGCACCATGATCCTCGCCGGGTGGATTCACCTGAGGTGAAGGAGCGCGGCGTCCTCGGCAAAGTGCGGCACTGCAGGGAAGGAGTAAACTCTCTATCCGATTGATAAAAGGGTACGCATGCAACACTCAACCACCCGCGTCATCAAATGTTTCGGCTTCCTGCTTCTGTCAGCCGCGATCTTTACTCCAGGCCATGCGGCTGAAACGGGTCCTGCGGGCTCGGTCATGTCGGGAAAGACCGGTCGCGTGGCGATCGCGCCGGGCTTCGATGCCGCCGGTGATTTTTCCGACGGCTTGGCCGCTGTACGGGTTGGCGGCAAATGGGGATTCATAGACAAATCGGGGACCATGGTGATACGCCCCCGGTTTGTCGAAGGCGATGCTCCGTTCAACGCCAGGTTTTCCGATGGCCTGGCGGCAGTTCGGATTGGGGACAAATGGGGTTTCATCGATCGTAGCGGGAAGATCGCGATCAGCCCCAGGTTCTCCGGGGACGATTACAGTCCGCCTAGCTTTGCCGAAGGCTTGTCCGTCATACGCGATGGCTACAAGTACGGCTACATCGATACCACCGGCAAATTCACGATAGCGCCGAAATTCGATCGGGCGTGGAATTTCTCCGAAGGCGTCGCGGCGGTCCAGGATGCGGACGGGACACAGGGGTATATAGACAGAAACGGCGATTATCTTGGCGCGCGGCGGTACAGCAGCGCGTCCTCTTTTCATGAAGGTATGGCCGCCGTCAAGATCGACGGCGAATACGGCTACATCGACCGGTCGGGCAATGTAGTGATTGCCCCCAGGTTCGACATGGCATCGAGTTTTTCCGACGGTGTGGCGGCGGTGCGTATAGGGGACAAGCTGGAGTATATAGACAAAACCGGAAAGACCATCCTCGAGCCGCAGTTCAATGGGACAGTGTTGAACCTGCTGGGAGAGGGTTTTTCGGAAGGGTTGATCGCGGTCGAACTCGGGGGAAGCACGCGAATCGCGGGGCCGGTCGGGAAGTTCGGCTTCATGGACAAAAGCGGAAGCATGGTGATCAAGCCCAGCTTCAGTTTTGCATCCAACTTTTCCGACGGTCTGGCCAGCGTTTCAGTCGGCGGCAAATACGGTTTTATCGACAAGGTAGGGAGGTTTGTCATCACGCCCAGCTTCACCGACGCTGCCTCGTTTGCCGAAGGCTTGGCCCGCGTTCGCATCGGCAAGAAATACGGATTCATCGCGCGCTGACCCGGCCGCGCCTCGCGCCGCGTTCCCTGACCGGGTGTGCGGGCGACTGTCCCGGCGCGGCAGCCGCACTCGGCGCTCGGTGAACCTCGGGGCGCCAGCCGCCTTGCATGCGCACCCCGGCTCGCGGCTGCGGATGGACGCCGGGCCGTTCGACCGGGCGAAACGCTGGAGCTGGGCGCTGTGCTGGGCGCATCGCCCATCGCGGCGGCCGCGGATGAACGCTCGCGCGGGGCGGCCGGTGATTCCATTGCTGCATGCGACCGTACCAAGGCCGGTCGAAGTAGTGCTGATGCCAGTAACTGCCGATCATGAAACTGACCACGCCGATACCGATCGCGGCGCCGTAATCGATCAGCGGAACGCCTGCGCCCTGGTAGGAATAGACGATGTCGCCTCCATACACCCAGCCCCTGTACGGGCCGCCGATGACATCGCACCAGCTGTAGTCCTGCAGACAGCCTTGAACCGCCACGTCGAGCCCGCTTCCGAGGATCGCCACCACCGGGTAGTCGCTGTCGGGCCCGGCGCGCAGCTCGACGGTCCTGGCGGTGTAAGCCGGCTGCGCGTTTGCCGCAATCGGAAGCAGGGCTGCCGCGGCAATAACCAGTGCTTTCAGCTTGTTCATGACTTGCCCCCTTTGCTTGCGACTGACGGGTACAGGCTAGCAAGTGTCTGCGGACACAGGGGTAAGCGATTGTTTCAAACTGTAAGTGAGGGGGCGCGCAATGACTCGCGCCGTATTCCGCTCGGGTCAGGCTGATCCGAGCGTTTTTGCTCTGCCCTTACAGGCAGGCCTCGCAGTGGCGTCGGTTGAGGTGTAGTCCCGCTAGTCAGGCGTGACCGCTATCTTGCCGCTGCCCAGGAACACGAGCGCAAGGCCCGCGAAAAGATAAAACGCCTGCAGCTCCAGCGTCCATCCGCCTGTCGTCGCCAGGGAAAAAATCTGGCTTGCATGAACCAGCAACACCGCGAAGATCATGTTGATGACGACGATCAATCCGCCGATCCGCGAATAGATGCCAAGGACGATCATGATTGGAGCCAGCACTTCGCCGATGAATACGCCATATGCGAGGAAAGTCGGCAATCCAGCGCTTGTGAGCTGGCCACTGATGTAGTTGATGGCGCCGGCCGGATGCATCAGTTTCGAGACGCCGTGAAACGAAAGGAGCAATCCAAGCGTCAGGCGCAGAACCAGTTTTCCAATTGAATCGCTTCGGAGCGGTGCTGCCATGGCGCTTCCTCCAGATTATTTGATCGGACTCTCTCCTGGATCATTCTGCCCTAAGTCGGACCTGGCAAGGCCGATTTCGACAAGGGGCGCTTCCCGTCAGCCTACACAGGAAGGCTGACGGGCATCGCCGCGCTCGCGCGGCTTCATGTGATCTTTCACATATGCTAAAATCTTTTCATGAATGTGAAAACTGCCGGCCGCACGCTAGACCTGTTCGAGGCGTTCGCGCGCGCGGGCAAGCCCCTGTCGCTGTCGCAACTCGCACGTGCCATAGACGCGCCGGTGTCCTCCTGCTTCGGCATCGTGCGCACGCTGGAGGCGCGCGGCTACCTGTATGAAGTCAAGGCGCGGGGCGGCTACTATCCGACCAAGCTGCTGTTCGAGCACGCCCGCACCATCGCCAGCCACGATCCGCTGGCCGATCGCTTCGTGCCGCTGCTGGAAAAACTGCGCGAGCAGACCGGCGAGACGGTGCTGCTCGCCAAGCGCCTGGACCGGCAGGCGGTATACCTCGCCGTACTCGACGGACTGCACAGCATACGCTACAGCCCCAAGGTGGGCGAGTTCAGGCCGCTGCATGCAAGCGCGAGCGGCAAGGCGCTGCTCGGCGGCCTCGCGCTTGCGCTGCGCAACGAACTGCTCGCCGGAATGAAGCTGCCGCGCGTGACTTCGCGCACGATCACTTCGCGCGCGGCGCTGGAGGCCGACCTGGAGCAGGCGCGCGCGCGCGGCTGGTATGTCACGCACGGCGAAACCGTGGCCGACCTGATGGCGGTGGCGGTGCCGGTGGAGCTGAACGGCGAGATCTACAGCGTCGCCCTCGCCGGTCCGATGCAGCGCATGGAAAGCGCGCAGAAGCGCCACGTAAAACTACTGCAAGAGCTGCGCGTCATATTGGAGAACAAATAATGAGCTGGTTGCCGCTGGATGGCATAAAGGTCGCGGATTTTACCGCGCTGATACCCGGGCCTTTCGCGTCGGCAATACTGGCCGACCTCGGCGCCGACGTGATCAAGGTCGAGCCGCCAAGAGGGGATGGCGCGCGCAGCCTGCTGCCGGCGGTGTTCCATGCGGCCAACCGCAACAAGCGCTCGATCGCGCTGGATCTGAAGCACGCGGATGCGAAACCGGTGATAGCACGCCTGGCGCGCTGGGCCGACATCGTTATCGAGGGCAATCGTCCCGGCGTTGCTGCGCGCCTGGGCATCGATTACGCCAGCCTGTCGGCGCTGAATCCCGGGCTGATCTACTGCTCGCTTTCGGGCTTCGGGCAGAACGGTGCCTGGCGCGACAAACCCGGACACGATATAGGCTACGTGGGCGCGAGCGGCGGTCTGTCCTATCCGGGTTCCTGGCTGGGCAAGCCGGCGCGCTCGAGCATACCTATCGCCGACATGCAGGGCGGCAGCTTCGGCACCATCGCCATTCTCGCGGCGCTGCACGAGCGCAACCGCAGCGGCCGCGGCGCCGAGCTGGACCTGAGCCTTTACGAAGCTGCGTTGTTCTGCGCCGCGCTGCGCCACGGCATCGGCGAGCATACCGATCCACGCGCGCATATCTGGCCGGTGAACGATATGTTCGACACCGCCGACGGCAGCGTGCTCATCCTCGGCATCGTCGAGCAGCACTTCTGGGACAACTTCCGCGCCGCGGTGAAGGAACTGGAGCCCGCGGTGATGGATCCCAGGTTCGACACCGATCCCAGCCGGCGCAAGCACGGCGACGATCTGTCGCGCCTGCTGAAGAAACTGTTCCTGAAAAAAACCGCGAAGCAATGGCACGATCTGCTCGAGCCGCTGGACGTACCAATCGAATTGCCGATGACCCCGGCCGAGGCGAGCCGCACCGAGTACGCGCGAGCGCGCGAGGACGCGGTCGAGTTCGGCGGCGAGCGCCATGTGCTGTTTCCGCTCTGGGCCAACGGCAAGCGCGGCGGCGAACTCAGGCGCGGCACGCCGGCACTCAATGCAGACGGCGCGGCGGTGCTGCGGGATCTGGGGTTCGCGCAGGACGAGGCCGAGCGTATCCTCGGCGCCGCCGGGGCAAGGGCGTAGGCATGGATTTCAGCCTGTCCGCGGAACAGCAGTCGATACGCGAGGCGATTCGGCGCATCTGCGCGCAGTTCGGCGACGACTACTGGCTGGAAAAGGACCGCGCGCACGCGTTTCCGCACGAACTGCACCAGGCGCTGGCGCGCGACGGGTGGCTGGGCATCGCCATGCCGGAGGAATACGGCGGCGCCGGCCTGGGCATCACGGAAGCGGCAGTGATGCTGCAGACGATCGCCGCGTCGGGCGCGGGCTTCTCCGGCGCTTCGGCCGTGCACATGAACATCTTCGGCCTGAATCCGGTGGTGGTGTTCGGCAGCGACGAACAGAAGCGGCGCATGCTGCCGCCACTGATCGCGGGCCGAGAGAAGGCCTGCTTCGCCGTGACCGAGCCCAATGTCGGCCTGGATACCACGCGGCTGAAAACGCGCGCAGTGCGCGAGGGCGATCGCTACATCCTGTCCGGGCAGAAGGTGTGGATCTCCACGGCCCAGGTGGCCGAAAAAATGCTGATCCTCGCGCGCACCACGCCGATCGAGGAGTGCCACAGGCCCGCCGACGGACTGACGCTGTTCTATACCGACCTCGACCGTCGCTATGTCGAGGTGCAGGAAATCGACAAGATGGGCCGCGCCGCGGTGGATTCCAACCAGGTGTTCATAGACGGACTGCCGGTGCCGGTGGAAGACCGCCTGAGCGAGGAGGGCAAAGGGTTCGAGTGCATCCTCCACGGCATGAACCCGGAGCGCATTCTGATCGCCTCCGAATCGGTCGGGCTGGGGCGCGCGGCGCTCGCGCGCGCGACGCAGTACGCGAAGGAGCGCATCGTGTTCGACCGGCCCATAGGCCAGAACCAGGGCATCCAGCATCCGCTGGCCGCGTGCTGGATGGAGCTGGAGGCAGCCAACCTCATGGTGTTCAAGGCGGCAAGCCTGTATGACAGCGGCCAGTCCTGCGGCGCCGAGGCGAACGCGGCCAAGTACCTGGCCGGCGAAGCCTGCTTCAACACCTGCCAGCAGGCCCTGATGACCCACGGCGGCATGGGCTACGCCAAGGAGTACCACGTCGAGCGCTATTTGCGTGAAAGCCTGGTCGGGCGCATCGCGCCGATCACACCGCAGCTGATCCTGTGTTTCATCGCCGAGAAGGTTCTCGGTCTGCCCAAATCGTATTGAGCTGCAGGGGCGCAGCCGTCAAGGCCGGAAATGGGACGTGCATTTGCGCCTTTTCGTTTTTCCATGGTTTCAGATTCTTTGAGTATATGACTTGCAAAAAATAGCGACACATACGCGCACCGCGCTGACCGTGCTGGGCATCTGCGTGCTGTTGAACATGATAGGCCGCGGCACCGGCGACAGCTATGTCGTGTTCGTGCTGCCGCTGGAGCATGACCTGGGGTGGACGCGCTCGCAGACGAACAGCGTGTATTCGATTTACCTGCTGGTCACGGGCTTGAGTTCGCCCATCGTCGGCATGCTGTTCGACCGCTTTGGGCCGCGTGCGCTCTATACCGGCGGCATGGCTTCGCTCGCCGGCGCCTTCCTGCTCGCGCCGCAGGTGCAGACGCTGTGGCAGTTCTACCTGACGGTCGGCGCGATGACGGGCATCGCCGCGGCCTCCCTGGGCATGGTGCCTTCATCCAGCCTGATCAGCCGCTGGTTCCGCGAGCATTTGGGGACGGCGATTTCGACGGCTTTCGCCGGACTCGGCATGGGTGCGCTGTTCATCGTGCCGGGCGTGCAATACCTGCTGCAAACGCATAGCTGGCGCGAAAGCTACCACATCATGGGTGTCGTGCTCCTGCTCATCGTGCCGCTGGTGTTCTTCCTGCCGTGGAAACGCTATGTCGTAGGCCATCCGGACTACCAGCAGATCAAGCGCACGAGCGCTACGCCCGAGCGCGACTGGACCGTGCGTGCGGCGATGGGTACGCGCCCGTTCTGGGGGCTGGTCTGGGTATTCTTCTTCACCGCCATGGGCATGTTCACCATCATGGTGCAGACGGTGGCCTATCTGGTGGAACAGGGCTTTTCCCCCATCGTCGCTGCCACCGCATTCGGCTTTTCCTCGATGCTGTCGGTGGTGGGCGTGGTCGGCACCGGCGCCATTGCAGACCGCATCGGCCCGCGCCACATCGTCAGCCTGACTTTCGTCGGCAGCATCGCCGGCGTGCTCATACTGCTCTTGATGACCTGGTACCCGGTGCAGGGTCTGCTTGCCGCGTTCGTGTTCGCGTTCGGCATCTGCCAGGGCGCGCGCGGCCCCATCATTTCGTCGATCAGCACGCGCCTGTTCGCAGGCAGCCACGTGGCCGGCATCTACGGTTTGATTTACGCGAGCAACGCCGTGGGCGCCGGGTTGGGCGCGCTCATGGCCGGGTTGCTGCACGACCTGACCGGCAGCTACCGGCCGAGTTTCGTGTTTTCGGTGTGCGCGCTGTTCATCGCGGGATTGCCGTTCTGGCGCGTGCCGGAGTTGCGCAATTTCCACATGCGTCAGTCCAAGCGCCTCTAGCGCAGCTTTGCGCTAAGATTCACAGTGGTCGACGGAGCAGAAAGCGGGGAGTGTCATGCAGAAATTTCAAATGTACATAGGCGGAAAATTCACCGACTCCGCCTCGGGCAAGTGGTTCGACAGCTACAACCCCTATACGGGCGAGCCCTGGGCGCAGATTGCGCAGGGCGGCGCCGAGGATGCGGACCGCGCCGTGCGCGCCGCGCACCAGGCGTTTACGGAAGGGCCGTGGCGCGAGCTCACGGCGAGCCAGCGCGGCCTGCTGCTGCACAAGCTGGGCGAACTGGTGGCGCGCGACGCCAAAAACCTGGCCGAGACCGAAGTGCGCGACAACGGCAAGCTGATCGCCGAGATGCAGGGCCAGCTCAACTATATCCCGCAGTGGTATTACTACTTCGGCGGCCTCGCCGACAAGATCCAGGGCGCGGTGATCCCGCTCGACAAGAAAGGCTTTTTCAACTTCACCCGGCATGAGCCGCTAGGGGTGGTGGCCGCGATCTCGCCCTGGAACTCGCCGCTGCTGCTGACCACGTGGAAGCTCGCGCCGGCGCTGGCTGCCGGCAACACGGTGGTGATCAAGCCGTCCGAGTTCACTTCGGCTTCCACGTTGGAATTCGTGAAGCTCGTCGAGGAAGCGGGTTTTCCGCCGGGCGTGGTCAACGTGGTCACCGGCTACGGCAAGGAGGTGGGGACGCCGTTGGTCGAGCACCCACTGGTGAAGAAGGTCGCGTTCACCGGTTCGGACGCTACCGGGCGCGCTATCAACGAGCGCGCGGCGAAGACGTTCAAGCGCGTCAGCCTGGAGCTGGGCGGGAAGTCGCCGAACATCGTGTTCGCCGATGCCAATCTGGAAGATGCGGTCAACGGCGCGGTGTCGGGCATATTCGCCGCCACAGGACAGACTTGCATCGCCGGCTCGCGCCTGTTGCTGCAGGAGAGCATCCACGACGCCTTCCTGGAGAAGCTGCTGGCGCTGGCGAAAACCGCGCGCATGGGCGACCCGATGAGCATGGACACCCAGGTCGGCCCGGTGACCACGCGGCCGCAGTACGAGAAAGTGCTGGGCTACATCGACATCGCCAAGAAGGAGGGCGCGAAGCTGCTCCTCGGCGGCGGGGCGGCGACGCGGCCCGAATGCGGCAAGGGCTGGTTCGTAGAGCCGACGGTGTTCGCCGGCGTGAACAACAAAATGCGCATCGCGCAGGAAGAGGTGTTCGGGCCGGTGCTGTCGGTGATCAAGTTCAAGGACGAAGCCGAGGCGCTCGCGATCGCCAACGACGTGCGTTTCGGCCTGGGTTCGGGCGTATGGACCAGCGACATCGGCCGCGCCATCCGCATGTCCGAGCGCATCCAGGCCGGAACGGTCTGGGTCAACACCTACCGTGCGGTGAGCTATCTGTCCCCATTCGGCGGCTACAAGGATTCCGGCCTCGGCCGCGAGAACGGCATGGATGCGGTGCGCGAATATCTGCAGGTGAAAAGCGTCTGGATCAACACCGGGGCGGCGACCGGCAACCCCTTTGTGCTGCGATGAGCATGGTTCCGCGCCCCGCAGCGACCCTGATCCTGGTGCGCGACGCCAGCGCCGGGATGGAGGTGTTCATGATCCGGCGCACGCAGTCGGCTGTGTTCATGGGCGGCGCCCATGTGTTTCCGGGAGGTGGCGTCGACGCCAGCGATGGCTCGGCTGAACTGGCGGCGCACTGCGAGGGCCTGGACGATGCGCAGGCGAGCCGCCTGCTCGGCGTGGAGCGCGGCGGCCTCGCATATTGGACCGCGGCCTTGCGCGAGTGCTTCGAGGAAGCGGGGCTGCTGCTCGCGCACGACGCGGACGGCAGCTATGCCGACCTGAACGACACGCAGCACCAGCAGGTGTTCGAACAATGGCGCGAGTCGATACGCGCCGGGCGCGCGACGCTGGCCGACCTGTGCCGCGAGCATGGCTTGCGTCTGGCGGCGGAGCGCCTCGCGTATTTCAGCCACTGGATCACCCAGCCCGGGCGCCCGCGCCGCTATGACACGCGTTTTTTCGTGGCCGAAGCGCCTTCGGCCCAGACCGCTTCCCACGACAACAGCGAGACCGTGGATAACCTCTGGATCCGGCCGGCCGAAGCGCTGGAGCGCCACCGGCGCGGGGAAATGCACCTGGTATTTCCGACGATCAAGACGCTGGAGAGCATTGCGGGTTTCGACAATGCCGCCGCGCTGATGGCGTTTGCGCGTTCGCCGCGGAAAATGCCCACCATGGCGCCGCGCACCGCGAGCAGCCGCGAAGGCGACAAATTGCTGGTGCCCGGTGATTACGCCTACGCCGAAGTCGGCAGGCTGGATCCGCAGTGCAAGGGCACGGCCGCATGCGAGATCATTCCGGGTACGGTGGTGCAGCTGTCGGCCAAGGTGCGGCGCATTACCGCGCCGAACCCGGGTTTCATGACCGGTCCCGGCACCAACACCTATCTGCTGGGCGAGGGCGAGGATATCGCCGTGATCGACCCGGGTCCGGCCATAGCTGCCCATGTCGAGGCGGTGCTCGCCGCTGCGGCCGGTGCGCGCATACGCTGGATCCTCGTCACCCATACGCATCTGGACCATTCGCCCGCGGCCGCGTTGCTCAAAGAAAAGACCGGGGCGCACCTTTTGGGCATGCCGCCGCCGCCGTTCGAGCGCCAGGACCAGAGCTTCAGCCCGGATCGCGTGCTCGCCGACGGCGAGCGCATCGAGCTGGCGGGCTGCACGCTGCGCGTGATCCACGCGCCAGGACACGCCTCCAACCAATTGTGCTATTTGTTCGAAGAAGAGAAGCTGCTGTTCACCGGCGACCACGTCATGCAGGGGTCGACCGTGGTCATCAATCCACCTGATGGTGACATGCGCGTTTATCTCGATTCGCTGCGACAGCTGCAGGGCGAAGACCTGGAATGGTTCGCGCCGGGGCATGGATTCCTCATGAACAAGCCGCAGGAAGCGCTGGAGCGCCTGCTGATCCACCGTCTCACGCGCGAGAACAAGGTGCTGAATGCGGTGCGCGACGCCGGCACGGCAACGCTGGAGGCGCTGCTGCCCCGGGCCTACGACGACGTGTCCGAGCGCCTGTATCCGGTGGCGAGCCGATCTTTGCTGGCGCACCTGCTCAAGCTCAAGGTGGACGGCAGGGTGCAGGAGTCGGGGGGAAGTTGGAGCGTCGCTTAGGGGTTGCGGCCATGGCGCAAGCTGCACGCACATTTCGCTACGCTGCGGCCCGTTCTTTGCGCAGCAGCCGAAGGCGGCAGGGTTTCCAAAAGGCAATAACAACACTATGATTAGGGCCAATTGGGTTTTCTTGCTTCTTTCCGTCTGCTTCCTCCGCCGTGCCGGCGCCCTGCACGGTCCTATTTCAGGGGCACGAGCCGGACTGATCCAAGTCAAGAGCTTGTACCGGGCTTGTTGCTACAGTTTTGCGCAGGAAGCGGCCGGCTACGCACGCGGGTTTTATTGATCGATTACAGCGAGACGCGCATGAATAATACGAACACATACAACTATACGGTGGTCAGGCAGTTTGCCCTGATGACGGTGGTGTGGGGCATAGTCGGCATGCTGGTGGGCGTGCTGATCGCGGCGCAGCTGCGCTGGCCGGGGCTCAACTTCGACATCCCATGGCTCAGCTACGGCCGATTGCGGCCGTTGCACACCAACGCGGTGATTTTTGCCTTCGGCGGCTCGGCGCTGTTCGCCGCCTCGTACTATGTGGTGCAGCGCACCTGCCACGTACGGCTGTTTGCCGGGAGGCTTGCGGCCTTCACCTTCTGGGGCTGGCAGGCGGTGATCGTGCTCGCCGCGGTGACCCTGCCCCTGGGCATTACCTCGGGCAAGGAATACGCCGAACTGGAATGGCCGATCGATATCCTGATCACCGTAGTGTGGGTGTCCTATGCCATCGTATTTTTCGGCACCATCGCCAAGCGCAAGACGCCGCATATTTACGTGGCCAACTGGTTTTTCGGCGCTTATATCCTTACTATCGCATTGCTGCACCTGATCAACAGCGCCGAGGTGCCGGTCACGTTCTGGAAATCCTACTCGGCCTACGCCGGGGTGCAGGACGCCATGGTGCAGTGGTGGTACGGGCATAACGCGGTGGGCTTTTTCCTCACCGCCGGGTTCCTCGGCATGATGTACTACTTCATTCCCAAGCAGGCCGAGCGCCCGGTGTATTCCTACCGGCTGTCGGTGGTGCATTTCTGGGCGCTGATTTTCACCTACATGTGGGCCGGCCCCCATCACCTGCACTACACCGCGCTGCCGGACTGGGCGCAGTCGATCGGCATGGTGTTCTCGCTTATTCTGCTCGCGCCCTCATGGGGCGGCATGATCAACGGCATGATGACCCTGTCGGGCGCCTGGCACAAGCTGCGCGACGATCCCATCCTAAAGTTCCTGATCGTGTCGCTTTCCTTCTACGGCATGTCGACGTTCGAGGGGCCGATGATGTCGATCAAGACGGTCAACGCGCTGTCGCATTACACCGACTGGACCATAGGCCACGTGCACTCCGGCGCCCTCGGCTGGGTCGGCCTGGTAACGATGGGATCGATCTACTACCTGATTCCGCGCTTGTGGGGGCGCAAGGAGATGTACAGCGTGCCGCTGATCAACATGCATTTCTGGATGGCGACGATAGGCATCGTGCTCTATATCGCCGCGATGTGGATTGCCGGGGTGATGCAGGGCCTGATGTGGCGCGCGGTGAGTGCGGACGGTACGCTGACCTACACCTTCGTCGAGGGCGTCAAGGCGACCTCTCCCTTCTACACCATACGTCTCCTCGGGGGCCTGCTGTATCTTTCCGGCATGTTCGTTATGGCCTACAACGTGTGGAGGACGGTGGCGGGTCAACAGGCGGTAGACGCCCCCATCCCGGCGGTTGCCGCGGCGCACGCCTGAGCGGAGAGACGAATCATGAATTTCACTCACGAAACGATCGAAAAAAACAGCGCCCTGATGATCATCTTGATCATCCTGGTGGTGGCAGTCGGCGGCCTGGTGGAAATCGTGCCGCTGTTCTTCCAGAGATCCACCACCGAGCCGGTGGCCGGATTGAAGCCCTATGCGGCGGTGCAACTGGTCGGGCGCGACATCTATCTGCGCGAAGGCTGCTACAACTGCCATTCGCAGATGATCCGCCCGTTCCGCGCCGAGACCGAACGTTACGGCCATTACTCGGTCGCGGGGGAATTCGTCTACGACCATCCGTTCCAGTGGGGCAGCAAGCGCACCGGGCCGGATCTGCAGCGCGTCGGCGGCAAATACAGCGACGACTGGCACCGCACCCATCTCAACAATCCGCGCGATCTGGTGCCGGAATCGAACATGCCCGGCTATCCCTGGTTGGCGAAGACCGCGGTGCGCAGCGACGACATCGAGGCGAAGATGCGCGCGCTGCGCAGCGTGGGCGTGCCCTATACCGATGCAGACATCGCCGGCGCGCGCAAGGAGCTTGCGGGCAAGACCGAGCAGGATGCGTTGGTGGCCTACCTGCAGGTGCTAGGCACTGCGCTCAAGGCGGTGAGGTAAGCATGGATATCAACATCCTGCGCTCGATAGTCACCGTGGTCGCGTTTGCGGCATTCATAGGCATAGTCTTGTGGGCCTACAGCGACCGCAGAAAAGAGGCCTTCGACCAGGCGGCGCGCCTGCCGTTTGAGGAAGAAGACGAAGGTGTCGGATACGGAGAGCGGAAATGAGCGATTTCACCAGCGGTTTCTGGAACATCTATATCGGCATCATCACGATCGTGAGCATCATCGCCTGCGCCGTGCTGCTGAAGGCGCTGAGCACGCGCAAGGTGTCTGGCGCTCAGGTGGAAACGACCGGGCATGCCTGGGACGAGGACCTGGTCGAATTGAACAACCCGCTGCCGCGCTGGTGGATCTGGCTGTTCTATATAACTATCGTGTTCGGTCTGGTTTACCTCGCGCTGTACCCCGGACTGGGCAGCTTCAGCGGCTCGTATGGCTGGACCTCGAAAAAGCAATACGAGGAGGAAGTGGCCAAAGCCGAGGCCTTGTCTGCGCCAATTTACGATAAGTACGCAAAGACAGACCTGAAGCAGCTGGCGAGCGACCCAGAAGCGATGGCGATCGGGCAGAAGCTGTTCCTGAACAATTGCGCCCAATGCCATTCCTCCGATGCACGCGGCGGCAAAGGCTATCCGAACCTGACCGACAACGACTGGATTTACGGCGGTGCCCCGGAAACGATCGAGGAAACCATTGCCAACGGACGCAAAGGCATGATGCCGGCCTGGGGTGCGCTGCTGGGCGATGACGGCGTCAAGGACATGGCGCATTACGTGATGTCGCTCAATGGCGGGACCTACGATTCCCTGCGCGCGGCGCGCGGCAAGGACAAGTTCATGACCACCTGTATTGCCTGCCACGGTCCCGAAGGCAAGGGCAACCAGGCCATAGGCGCAGAAGACCTCACCAAGCCCAACTTGCTGCATGGCGCGGACGAGCCTTCACTGATCGAGACTATAAGCAAGGGGCGCACCAGCGTCATGCCGCCGCAGAAGGAAGCGCTGGGCGAGGCCAGGGTACACATCCTTGCTGCCTATGTGTGGGGACTGTCGAATTCCCCGGCAGCGACCGCGCCGCCGGCCAAGACCGGTGGGCAGTGAGCGCCTCGCGCTGATGGCGCGCGTCCTCCGCGCGCAAGCTCGGGGGACGGATTGCTTTGAACTTTGTCGAAACCGGCATCCGTGAACGACAGACCGAAAACTGCAGCTTTGACCAAACCTGAAGAGGTGGTCGAGCAACCGCTATACGAGATGCGCAAGCAAATTTACTCGCGCGCGGTGAGCGGCTGGTTCGCGCGCTGGCGCTGGGCGCTGGTGTTCTTAACGCAACTGGTGTTCTATGGCGGTCCCTGGCTGATGTGGAACGGGCGCCAAGCGGTGCTGTTCGACCTGGTGGCGCGCAAGTTCTACATCTTCGGCATCGTCTTCTGGCCGCAGGATTTCATCTATCTCACCGGGCTCCTGGTCGTGTCCGCGCTGTCGCTGTTCCTGTTCACAGCGGTAGCCGGGCGCTTGTGGTGCGGCTACGCCTGCCCGCAGACGGTGTACACGGAAATCTTCATGTGGATCGAGCGCAAGGTCGAGGGCGACCGTTTGGCGCGCATGCGGCTCGATCAGCAGCCGATGTCGGCGCGCAAGCTCGGGCTCAAGGCGACCAAGCACGGGCTATGGGTGGCATTATCGCTGTGGACCGGCTTCACCTTCGTCGGCTATTTCACGCCGATTCATGAACTCGCCGCTGCAGTGACGGGCATCGCCGCGTCGTCGGCGCCGGGCGCGCCCACGCTGGGCGCATGGGAAATATTCTGGGTCCTGTTTTACGGTTTTGCCACCTACGGCAATGCCGGCTGGATGCGCGAGCAGGTGTGCAAATACATGTGCCCCTATGCGCGCTTCCAGAGCGCCATGTTCGATCCGGACACTCTCATTATCACCTACGACCCGGAGCGCGGCGAACCGCGCGGCTCGCGCGCGCGCAATGCCGATCCGAAGTCGCTGGGGCTGGGACATTGCGTCGACTGCGATATTTGCGTCCAGGTCTGCCCGACGGGGATCGACATCCGCGACGGTCTGCAGTACGAATGCATAGGCTGCGCCGCCTGCATCGACGGCTGCAACCAGGTGATGGCGAGAATGGGTTACCCCAAGGGCTTGATCCGCTATACCACGGAGAACGCGCTGCGGCAGAAGCTGACGCCGCGCGAGGTGCTGGCGCGCTCGCTGCGGCCGCGCATTCTCATTTATACGGGAATTTTGTTGGCTGTCGTTCTGGCGATCGGAATTACCCTCTTCACGCGCGTGCCGCTCAAGGTCGACGTGATTCGCGACCGCGGCAGCCTGTCGCGCGAGGTCGAAGGGCGGTGGGTCGAAAATACTTACCGGTTGCAGATCATGAATACGCAGGAAATGCCGCACCGTTTCGTTATCCACGCCAGCGGGGCGGAATCGCTGCAGGTGGCCGAGGGCGACACGGTCGAGATACCCGGCGCGGCCACGCGGATGGTGCCGGTGCGGCTGCGCATCGACATGGGCAAACTGCCGGCCGGATCGCATAAGATCGAGTTCGAGATCAGCGCGGCGGACGACGCATCCATCGTTGCGCGCGAGCGTTCGATATTCCTGGTGAGGTGAGACGCAGATGAAGTCAAACGGCGCACGCGCGCAACCCTGGTATCGGGAGCCCTGGCCGTGGATACTGATGGCCGGTCCGGCAACGGTCGTGGTAGCGGGTTTGGTTACCGCCTGGCTGGCGGTGCGCAGCGATGACGGGCTGGTGGTCGACGACTATTACAAGCAGGGGCTGGCAATCAACCAGACCTTGAGCCGCAGCGACGCGGCCGAGCGCCTGGGCATCGTAGCCGAACTCCAACTCGTCGATGGCCGCGTGCGGGTGCTGCTTGCTTCGGCCGGGGCAGGCGCGCTGAAGCTGCAACTGGTTCATCCGACCCGCGCCGGCATGGATCAGAGCCTGGAACTCACCAAAGTCCGGCCGGGGGTCTACGAAGGGGTGTTGGCGCCGATGCGGGCCGGGCGCTGGCATGTGGTGCTGGAGCAGAGCGACTGGCGACTCGCAGGCGACTGGCTGTTGCCGGCGAAGGGCGCGTTGACGCTCGATGGACATACGCCGGTGTCAATAGGCGAGGAGTATTCGAAGGAGGGGGTGCGATGACGCAGAGACTGATGTGGATCCTGTGGCCGGCATTTCTGGTCGCCGGCATCGCTGACGGGATCGTATTCAGCTTGTTCGATCCTCAGGAGATGCACGTGTTCGGGGAGCCTGTGGAACTGAGCCGGATCGGGGTCTATTCGATCGGTTTCTTCCTGTTCTGGGCTTTCGGCGCGGCCTCAAGCGCGCTAACCTGTTTACTGCAGCGCTCGCCGTTCGAGGTGAACCGCTGCACGCTGCCACAAGCGGAGCGGCCTGAAGGCTGCCCCAAGCGCGAACAACCGGAGCGCGGCTGAGCAATTTTTCGACGGAGGTACCATGTTCAAGAACATACTGATTCCAACCGACGGCTCGAAACTATCGGTAAAGGCGATCAAGTCAGGTGTGGCTTTTGCCAAGAGCATCAAGGCGGAGGTCACCGGCTGCTATGTGGTCGAGCCGTTCCAGCCTTACTATTTCGGCGACTACATCCCGCCTGACATGCCCACGCCCAAGGAGTTCGAGAGCCGTGCGCGCGAGGCGGGGGAGAAATATCTGGATCAGATTGCAGCCGCGGCGCGCGCGGCGGGGTTGAAGTACCGCGGCTCGGTGGTAATGGCCGACACGCCTTACGCAGGCATCATCAATGCGGCCAAGAAGGGACGTTGCGACCTGATTTTCATGGCGTCGCACGGGCGCCGCGGTTTGTCCGGGATGTTGCTGGGCAGCGAAACCAATAAGGTGCTGACGCACAGCAAGATTCCGGTGCTCGTATACCGTTAGCAGGGTGTTTAAAAAGGGGCCGGGATGGAAAAGGAAGGGGCCCATCCCTTCCTTAGGCCCCCTTTTATATCCTCCAATTCGGAGGTTGCCGAAATTCGCTTCCCTCTGAAGCGCTGTTATCTTTACGCCTGATGTGCTGTCCGGGAAGCGATTTTCAACAACCTGCTAGCGCAATGTCGAAACAGGGGCCGGAGGAGGAAGGGGCACATCCCGTCCTTGGGTCCCTTCGTTCGGACCCTGCCTAACTCGGGTCGCGGCCGAGCACGCTCTTCAGGCCCTCGCTGTCGAGGATGCGTATGTTTTTTTGCTGCACGCCGATGAAGCCGTCTTCCTGGAATTTGGAGAACGTACGGCTGACAGTTTCCAGCTTCAGCCCGAGGTAGCTGCCGATCTCCTCGCGCGTCATGCGCAGGTTGAATTCTGAGGCGGAATAACCGCGCGAGGTGAAACGCTGTGACAGGTTGAGCAGAAAAGCGGCCAGACGCTCTTCGGCGCGCATACTGCCCAGCAGCAGCATCACACCGTGCTCGCGCACGATTTCTCGGCTCATTACCTTGTGAAAGTGCTGCTGTAACTCGTATATCTCGCGCGACAGTTCCTCCAGGCGGCCATAGGGGATGACGCATACTTCGCTGTCTTCCAGCGCAACTGCGTTGCAGGAATGCTGGTCGGCGCCGATGCCATCCATGCCGAGCATGTCGCCGGCCATATGAAATCCGGTGACCTGGTCGCGGCCATCTTCCATTACCAGGGTAGTCTTGAAAAAGCCGCTGCGTATGGCGTAGAGAGACCCGAATTTCTCCTCAGAGCGGTATACACTGTCGCCGCGCTTGACCCGTTTTCGCGTATAGACCATCTGGTCCAGTTTCTCGATCTCGTCCTGTTTGAGGCCGGTCGGGAGACACATCTCGCGCAAGCTGCAATTCGAGCATGCATTCTTCAATGCATGAATGTCGATGACCCTTGCAAGCTTGGGGGCATTCATGTTCGGTGCGCGCAAGGGAAGATTTTGATCCACATCAATATTTCCGTTTTGGAATTGGGCAGACTTGACCGATGAACGTTACAGCCTTACGCATAAATCCGTCCCAGAACAATCTCCAGGTTGACGCCGCACTGCTGAGAAAATTCAATATCAGCGGTCCGCGCTATACCTCGTATCCGACTGCAGACCGCTTCGTCGAGGCCTTTGACGAGGCAGCTTATCGAAGCTGGTTGGCCAAGCGAAATGTCGGCGGCATGACAAGATCCCTTGCATTATACGTCCACTTGCCTTTTTGCGACACTATTTGCTATTACTGCGGTTGCAACAAGATTGTTACAAAAGATCACGGTCGTTCAGCTAAGTACTTGAAGTATTTGGAGCAAGAGATTCAGCTGCAGAGCGCGGAGCTGGGCGGCAGGCGGCGTGTGACGCAGATGCATTGGGGCGGGGGCACGCCCACTTTCCTGAGCGAGGCCGAACTCAGCGAACTGATGCAGATGATACGCGCGAGCTTCGAGCTCGACCCGCACGGCGAATATTCGATCGAAGTGGATCCGCGCAAAGTCGGCGAGGAAAAAGTGGCGCTGCTGGGCGAACTTGGCATGAACCGCATCAGCGTCGGGGTGCAGGACTTCAACCCCGAAGTGCAGCGCGCGGTCAATCGCATCCAGAGCGTGGAAGAGACCGTCGAGGTGATCGACGCGGCGCGCAAACACGGCTTCAAGTCGGTCAATATCGATCTGATCTATGGGTTGCCGAAGCAGACCCTGGCAGGTTTCAGCGAAACGCTGGCGCAGGTGATCGCGTGCTCGCCGGATCGCATCGCGCTGTATAACTACGCGCATTTGCCGGCAGTGTTCAAGCCGCAGCGACGCATTCTAGATGCCGATATACCGCAGCCGGAGGTGAAGCTTCAGCTCATGATCAGCGCGATCGAGACGCTGCTCGCCGCGGGCTATGTCTATATCGGCATGGACCATTTCTCCAAGCCGGACGACGATCTCGCGGTGGCGCAGCGGCAGGGTCGACTGTACCGCAATTTTCAGGGCTACTCGACCTATGGCGATTGCGATCTGATCGGACTGGGCGTGTCGTCGATCGGAAAGGTCGGCCCGACCTACAGTCAGAACGTGCGCACCCTGGAAGAGTATTACGACCGGCTCGACAACGGCCTCTTGCCGGTGATGCGCGGTATCGAAGTCACGGCCGACGACCTGGTGCGGCGCGCGGTGATCCAGGCCCTGTCCTGTCATTTCGAAATGTCGATGGAAGCGATCGGGATCGCGCACCTTATCGATTTCAAAACTTATTTCGCCCCCGAACTGGCTGAATTGCGCGAGTACGCCAAGGATGGGCTGGTGGAAATAGACGGTGACTGGATCGTGGTCACGCCACGGGGCCGACTGCTGGTGCGCATACTTTGCATGGTATTCGACAAATACCTGCGCCAGGCCAGCCGCCGGGCGAGTTATTCCAAGGTAATTTAGGCGATGGAGGCGGGCTTAGCCGCCGCCTTTCTGATCGGCCTCATGGGCGGCGTGCATTGTGTCGGCATGTGCGGCGGCATCGTCGGCGCGCTCACGGTGCAAACGCCGCGCCGCCGGCGCGCCTGGGACCTGCATCTGGCCTACAGCACCGGGCGCATCGCGAGCTATGCAGCGGCCGGAGCGATCATGGGCATGATCGGCGGGGCCGGTCTCATGTTCAACCAGGTGCTCCCGGTACAAATGCTGCTCTATGTGCTCGCCAATCTGGTGCTGATTGGCATGGGGCTGTACCTTGCCGGCCTGGGCAAGCAGTTGGCTCGGGTGGAGGCGCTGGGCGCATGGCTGTGGCGCCGCATTCAGCCCTACAGCGCCAGAGTCTTGCCCGCCGATACGCTGGCGAAGGCTTTTGCGCTCGGCACCCTGTGGGGATGGCTGCCCTGCGGCCTGGTATACGGCATGCTCGCAACCGCATTGGTGAGCGGCGGGGCAGCCCGCGGCGCTGCCGTAATGCTGGCTTTCGGCCTGGGAACCCTGCCCAACCTGCTGCTGGCTGGGATGGCGTTCAAGCGCTTGCGTGACATTACTTCCAACCCGCGCCTCAGGATGGCTGCCGGTGCGCTGGTGGCCTGTTTCGGCGTCGTGGGTCTCGCCAGGGCCGCCCACATGGGCGAACACATCCGGAAAGGCTTGTTAGCTATTCTATGAGTGGGGTTGTACACGATACCCGAGCGCATGCAAGCATCAGCAGGCGCTGAAGCGCGAATTCCCGAATCCGAATGGCCGACATCTGCAAGGAGAACACCATGATCAGAATTCTAGTCGCAGTAGACGGATCGTCGCATTCCGCCAAGGTGGCCAAGGCGGCGATCCGGCAAGCGGCGGCGTACAAGCAGCGCCCCGAATTGCACTTGATTTACGTGCATCTGCCGGTTCCGACTCTGGGCGGATTGATCAAGCCCATCGGCCACGAACGGCTGCAGCGTTACTATCGCGAGGAGGGCGAAGATGCACTGCGTCGCGCGAAAATGCTGTTTGATCGCGCCAAGCTGGCCTGTTCCACGCACATCATGGTCGGGCCGATTGCAGAGAGCCTGGCGAGCGAGGCAAGAAAACTGAAATGCGACATGATAGTCATGGGTACCCACGGCATGGGCTCCGTGTCGGGGATGCTGCTCGGTTCGGTCGCTGCCAAGACCGTGCATTTGGCCCGCTGCCCGGTGGTATTGGTGCGGGAATAAGAAGCCGCGCGCCGGCTGAGCGGCCACGCTCGTCGCGCTGGGCACGATCCGTTTGTCGCCTCTGGTGAGCCGATGGCAGGCGAACGGTCGAGCACGTATAATGATCGCCTTCCAAATTGATCGAGAAAGAAACCCGACTATGAAACCCTTCCCCATATTGTTTGCGCTGGCCGTATTTTCCGCATCCGTCGTCGTCGCACAGCCGCTGCCCGCCGGCCATCCCAGCGTGGACATGAAAAATGCCGGCAAGGGCATGTCCGAAGCCCAGCTGCCGCAAAAGGGCAAGGTTCTCAGTACCATCGATGCGCCTCCCTATATCTACCTCGAAGTGACGCAGGACAAGAAGACGCTTTGGCTCGCCGCCAACGCCGTTCCTGCGAAAAAAGGCGACGTGGTCCGCTTCGATAACGGCATGGTCATGACGAATTTTCACAGCAGGACGCTGAATCGCACATTTCCGAGCGTGCTGTTCGTCAACCGCTTGGTAGTCACTAAAGAAAAGGAATAAGGTCGCGCATGCGTGCCTGCCGGGCGGTGCCGCCGGCATACCGCGCCGGCTCCATGCGGGCGGTTTCATGACAGCGGACAAGGCATTGCAGATCTGGCAATCCAGGCTGACCAAGCACGGTCTGGATGAGGTCCGGCGGCTGGCCGCGGCGCGGCCTCTGCAACCACGCGCTCGGCGTTTTATCTTCCTGCGCCACGGAGAGACCGAGGGCAACGCGCAAAGGCTATATCAGGGCCCGGAGATCCCGCTGAATCCGACCGGCCTTGCGCAGGCCAGGCGCGCGGCCGAATATCTGCGCGCGCATCCGGTAGGGCGGATACTGGCCAGCGACATGCGGCGCGCGTGGCAGACCGCGGAGGCGGCGGCGGAAATCGTGCGTGCGCCGGTGATCGCCGAACCGCGCCTGCGCGAACGATGGTTTGGCGACCTGATCGGCAAGTCGTCGCGTGATCTCGATTGGCGCAATGAGCCGCCGAACGGCGAGTCCTTGAGCGATTTCGTCGCGCGCACCCAGGCCGGCCTGAACGACGCGCTGGATACCGAAGCATCGACTTTGCTGGTCGCGCACGGCGGACCGCTATACGTCCTGATATTCAGTCTCGGCGCCGATCTACTGGAGCACCATATCTCCAACGCCACCCCGTTGCTGTTCGAATTCGAAGCGACAGCAAGCCGCTGGCATATCAGCAACATCGCGCCCGAGCAAGTCACCGCGGGCTATCGCACTACGGCGGATTGACGGTTCGGCTCTTGTGCTGCAGGTACAGGGCCTCGACCTTGGCCCTAGCCCAGGGTGTTCTTCTGAGAAAGCGCAGGCTGGAGGACAGACTGGGATCGTGGGTGAAGCAGCGTATGCTGACGCATCGCCCCATTTCCGCCCAGCCGACGCGCTCGATCAGTTCGGTCAGCATTTGCTCCAGCGTAATGCCATGCAGCGGATTGTTGATTTGTGGTGTGGCCATCTGCCTGATGTCGATATCGCGCGCCTGAGATATGTCAGTCTGAGTCTATCAGACGACGGCCGGGCGCATCTGAGCGCAAGATGACAAGCCTGCCAAAGAAGATCAGAATCCAAGTGCCCGCCTTCGCGGAATATAATTCCACTCTGGCGCAGTTGGTCGCAGCACGGCATGCCTGCCATGCGCAAGAAAAGTCGTTTCAACCATTCTTCCACAAAATAGGAGATTTCCATGTCCAGTGTCGGTTACCACGAACCGGTCGAGGAGCTGTCGGGTCAAACGCGCGACATGCACAGGGCAATCGTGTCGTTGATGGAGGAGCTCGAGGCCGTAGATTGGTACAACCAGCGCGCCGATGCGTGCAAGGACGAGGAACTCAAGGCGATACTTGAACACAATCGCGACGAGGAAAAGGAACATGCCGCCATGGTGCTGGAGTGGATCAGGCGCAAGGACCCTGCGTTCTCCAAGGAACTGAAGGACTATTTGTTCACCGAAAAACCGATTGCGCACAAGTGAGCGCGGCTGCGCTATGGTCTCTGCCGCAGCGCTGAATGAGCCTTTCCGAGGCACGAATGCCATAATGAACATTCCGGCAGAAACGATTCCGGCAGCGCTTGCATGGACAGGGAGAAGCAAGCATGAGCACACGCGCAGAACTTGAAGCCGCCCTCGCGAAGGCAGAGGCCGACTGGCGCAGGGCAAACGAGCGACTGGACCAGAAGCAAACCGAGCGGACCGAGGCAAACGACGCCTGGGTCAGAGCCAATGCCGACCGGCGTATTGCTGG
>JACZJU010000135.1 GCA_014860395.1 Burkholderiales bacterium
TCTTGTTGATGAGCACGGTATGTCCCAGGTGCAGGTCGGGCGCTGTCGGATCAAAGCCGGTCTTGACGCGCAGCGGCCGGCCGGCCCTGATCTTTTCAGCCAACTCTTCCTCCACCAACAACTCGCCGCAGCCACGCTTGATAATCTGCATGGCGGATTCAATTTCATCGCTCTTCATTGCACTCCGTATCTGGCACAGCGCAAATTGGCTATGCTAAACTTGCGGCGGACCCAAAAAGCCCAACCGGATGAATAAACACGAAAAACGGATTTTAACGTACTTCGGAAGACAGGGAGAATCGAAACTCCGCCTGCGCTGGATCGTCGCTCTGTGCAGCCTGCCCTTTCTCGGCATGGTTGCCGCGTTTGGCACCGCGCCCGACACGGCAAATGCGTTCATCCCCGCGAGAACGGTCGTAGAAAGCCTGGATGTCGCGCGTCCGGAGCAATCCCTTGATTTCAACCAGGTGTTCTGGCGCGAGGAACGCTTTGGGCGCGGCGACACCATATCCGATCTGCTCACCCGCTTGGGTGTGAACGACGCGGAAGCGCGTGCGTTCCTGCGCCAGGTCAAGCGCGGACGCTCACTGCAATCGCTGCGCCCTGGCACCACGGTGCAGGCGCGCACCGCCGGCGACGGTACCCTGCTCGCGCTGCGATTTATCACTGACAAGAGCCGGCTGATCGGCTTCGACAAACTGGGCGCAGAATTCAAGGCGGTCGAACAACAGCTCGCGCTCTCGCCGCAGCAGCAAATGAAGTCCGGCGAGATCCGCAGCTCGCTTTTCGCCGCCGCCGATGCGGCCGGCCTTTCGGACAATGTCGCCATACAGCTCGCCGATATTTTTTCCGGCGATATCGATTTCCACCGCGATCTGCGGCGCGGCGACAAGTTCACCGTGATCTACGAGATGTTCTATCACGAGGGCCGCGCGTTCAAATCCGGCCGTGTGCTCGCCGCCGAGTTCATCAATCAGGACAAGAGCTACCGCGCCGTCTGGTTCGAAGACGCCGAAGGAAGAGGCGGCTATTACACCCCTGATGGCAAGAGCGTACGCAAGGCTTTCCTGCGCTCACCGCTAGCGTTTTCGCGCATCAGTTCCGGCTTCGCGATGCGCTTTCATCCGATCCTGCACAAGTGGCGCACTCACAAGGGCGTTGATTTCGCGGCACCGGTCGGCACCCACGTCAAAGCCACCGCGGACGGCACGGTCGAGTTCGCCGGCTGGCAGAATGGCTATGGCAAGGTCGTCATCCTCAAGCACCAACGTGGTCTAAGCACCCGTTACGCGCATCTCAGCCGTTTCGCCGCCGGCCTGCGCAAAGGCCTGCGTGTACAACAGGGCGACGTAATCGGGAATGTCGGCCAAACCGGCTGGGCAACGGGGCCACATCTGCATTACGAATTCCGGGTCAACAACGAGGTGCGCAATCCGCTCACGGTCGCACTGCCACCGGCGCTACCCATTCCTGCACAGCAGATGGCGGCGTTCAGCAAAGCGTCGGCGCCCTTCGCGGCAGAACTGAATCTGCTCAAAAACAGCAACTTGGCGTTGCTCGAGTAAGCGCTCATTTCAGCATTCTGGATTAGCTCCCTGAATGCTCCCTCGGATCAAAGACCGTTTCGGCCATTCTAAGACGGCCCAAAAGTGGACAATTCTCCTGGCTGCGAGCGACTGGTTCGTCGCTTGCTGACTTGCACAAGCTAATCAGGGGTACACAACAAAAAAAACGGGAGCCACGGCTCCCGTTGTACAGCTTTGTTCGTCACCTCAGTGACAGCGCGCGCAACTACCGCGCACGGCTGTCTACAAGCATCGCGCCTGCGACGCGCAGCTCGTCAACTCCTGATCGCGTTAGGCGGAGAAAGACGACCCGCAGCCGCAAGTGCTGGTCGCGTTCGGATTCTTGATCACGAACTGCGCGCCCTCCAGCCCTTCCTGGTAGTCAATTTCCGCGCCGACCAGATATTGATAGCTCATCGCATCGATCAGCAAGGTGACGCCGTTCTTCTCCATCGCGGTGTCATCCTCGTTCTTGACTTCGTCGAAGGTAAAGCCGTACTGGAATCCTGAACAGCCGCCGCCGCTTACGAATACACGCAGCTTGAGCTCATTGTTGCCCTCTTCCTCGATCAGTTCCTTCACCTTGTTCGCCGCATTGTCGGTGAAGAGCAACGGGGCGGGCATCTCTGCTACTGCGTTCATGTCCTTACTCCTGAAAATAGTCCAACCACTTAAACGCCCGCCCCCGAACTACGCGAGGCGATCTTCAACTCAACCGTATTGCCGCTTTCGGTCACGCTGGAACTGTGCACCAGACGACCTTCCACCACGGCGCCAAGATGCATTTCCAGCGTATTGTAATGCACATCCCCTTTGACGCGGGAACGCGCCTGAAGTTCTAGAAATTCGGCGGAATGAACCGGCCCGTTTATGGCCCCGTTCACCACCAGATGGGAGACATGGATCTCGCCATCTATGCGGGCCTGCTCGCTCACCACCAGCGTGCTTGGCTGTTCGCCCGAGGCGATGACGTTGCCCTTGATCTGGCCATCGACCCGCAGGCCGCCGCCGAAGGTGACGTTACCTTCGATGGTGGTACCAGCTCCGATCAGGCTATCGATGCGATTCTGTGGCTTATTCGCCTTTTTGCCGAACATGGACTACCCCCTTAAGATTCTGACAAAGCAAAAGAATACTTCCTCCGCGGGCTCCCCTAAAAGGAAGGCCTTCACCAGACCTTTACGGCAAGCTCTAAGAAAGATTGAAACTTTGCGTCGCGCGCACTTGGGCAGACCCGGCTTCGTAGATGCGAACTCGTACCATTTTGACGTGCGCGTTCGGCGACACGCGGAATGTGCCCTCCACCCGCTGGAAGTACTTGAAACTGATCTTATAAGCTTGGCCCGCCCCTTCTTCAGGCAAAGTAATAATAGCATCTTTGCCATCCTCCTGCAGCGTCACAAGCAACTGCAGATTACCCTGGAACGGCTTGTCGCGCCGACCGCCCTGCAAGAGCAACAGGCGATAACGGAACTCGCCTGGCAGCGCCCCAGGATCGACGCGGAAGCGGTTGACCAACAGTGTGTTATCCCGATGCTCTCCCGGGATCAGGTTCTCGAAAAACGCCAGATCCTCTTTCAGTCGGGCGTTCTCGTCTTCCAGCGCTTTCACCTGTCTCGCCAATTGGGTTTGAGCAGTGCGTTCGATCTGCAGCTTGCTGTCGCTGGCGTTGACGCTGGCACGCAGTCCGGCGGCTTCCTGGGACAGCCTGCCAACGCTCTCGCGCAGTCGCGACAATTCCAGTTCTGCCTCGCTGCGATCAAAGCCGGCGAAGCGCCGGCCGGCATCGTAAATCCATGCTGCCAACGCGAATGAACAGGACAGGACGACAACCAAGCCGAGCAACCGCCAGTACCACGCGACATGGGTCTGCACCGTCATGCGCGGCGCCGAGATGCCGAAGCGCTGGCGGATTTTTTTCAGCAGGTTCGACGGCATCGTAGCGGCTACGGAAGGATCGGCACCTGGGCCAGACCCAACGACTCGTCCAGGCCGAACATCAGGTTCATGTTCTGTACCGCCTGGCCCGAAGCCCCCTTGACCAGGTTGTCTATGACAGAGAGCACCACTAGGGTGTCGCCACCCTGGGGTCGATGCACTGCGATGCGGCAGGTGTTGGCTGCCCTCACGGAACGCGTGTCCGGATGACTGCCCGGGGGCAGCACATCGACAAAAGGTTCGTGCGCATAGCGGCCTTCGTACAGTTTCTGGAAGTCGGCCTCCTGCGTGATGCGTGCGTAAAGCGTTGCGTGGATACCGCGTATCATCGGCGTCAGGTGCGGCACGAAAGTCAGGCCGATATCGCTGCCGATGATACGCGACAGGCACCGCTGAATCTCCACACCGTGGCGATGCCCTGGCACGCCGTAGGCCTTGAAATTATCCGACGCCTCCGAGAACAAGATATGCGTCTCTGCTTTGCGCCCGGCCCCGCTCACACCCGACTTGGCGTCGGCGATGAGGTGGCCCGCATCGATCGCGCGCGACTCGAGCAAAGGCAGAAAGCCTAGCTGCACCGCAGTCGGATAGCAGCCTGGATTGGCGACGATGCGCGCCTTGCGGATCGCGTCGCGATTGACCTCAGGCAAGCCGTAGATCGCCTCGGGTATCAGCTCGGGGCAGGCGTGCTTCACCTTGTACCATTTTTCCCATTCGGCTACGTTCTGAATGCGGAAATCGGCAGAAATATCGATAAGGCGCACCCCGGCGTCGATCAACCTCCTGGCGTCGTTCATGGCGACCGCGTGTGGCGTGGCGAAGAACACGACGTCGCACTTGTCCAGCGCTGCCCCCGCGGGGTCGGAAAAAGCAAGGTCGACGTGACCGCGCAGACTGGGAAACAGTTCGCTAACCGCCAACCCCGCTTCCTTGCGCGAGGTAATGGCGCGCAGCTCAGCCCGCGGATGCTGTGCCAGAATCCGCAACAGTTCAACGCCGGTGTATCCAGTGCCTCCGACAACGCCGATCTTGATCATTTCCCTGCTCCGCAGTTTCATTTGTAGTCTAACAGCCAATAAATGTCGCGCGCAAAAAACAAAAGCCGCCTCGAAGGGCGGCTTTTTTGTGGTTCCTGGGGTCGAGTTTACCGTTTGGAGAACTGCTTTGCACGCCGCGCCTTGTGCAAGCCCACCTTCTTGCGTTCGACCTCACGCGCATCTCGCGTCACCAGTCCAGCCTTGGACAGCGCCGGCTTGAGCGCAGGATCGTATTCGATCAAGGCACGGGTGAGCCCGTGACGCACCGCGCCGGCCTGGCCGGACTCGCCACCGCCATCCACGTTGACTTTGATGTCGAACGTCTGCAGATGATCGGTGAGGACCAGCGGCTGGCGCACCACCATGCGGCCGGTCTCCCGGCCGAAATAATCGTCCAGTGCCTTGTCGTTGACGACGAACTTGCCCTTGCCAGGCTTGATAAACACGCGCGCCACGGATGTCTTGCGGCGGCCCGTGCCATAGTTGTAACTGCTCTCAGCCATTTGTTAGATCTCCAGCGCTTTGGGTTGCTGTGCAACGTGTGGATGCTCGCCTTCGGCGTACACCTTCAGTTTCTTGAACATGGCATAACCCAGTGGGCCCTTGGGCAACATACCCTTGACCGCCTTTTCCAGCGCCCGCCCCGGAAAACGCGCCTGCATCTTGCCAAAACTGGTCTGCGAAACGCCGCCCGGATAACCGCTATGCCGATAATAGGTCTTGTCGTCGGCCTTGGCGCCGGTGACTCTCAGCTTGGCGGCATTGACGACGACGATAAAATCACCTGTGTCCACATGCGGAGTGTAGATGACCTTGTGCTTGCCGCGCAGGCGCCGTGCAACCTCGGTGGCGACGCGTCCGAGCACCTTGTCGGTGGCATCGATCACGAACCAGTCGCGTTTAACTTCATGCGGCTTCGCGGAAAAAGTTTTCATGGGCTTTGAACGGCTTCGCAGAAAAGGGCGTGATTGTAAGTCAGGGACGACACGGTGTCAAACAAAGCACCGCCTGCGAACATAAGGGGCCGAAGCAAAAAAATGCGCAACCCTAACGAGTTGCGCTGAATCCACCAAAGGAGAGGAGGAGGGTGGAGGAGACAAGCGTCAGCACTGAATCGAAAATCATCTATCAATGCTCAAACTTGGAAGAACTATACACCACGCTTTTGCTGCGGCGCAAGATTCTTTTGCCGCCTCAATGCCAAATATTTCACTGGCCTGATCAAAAAAATCATTGTGTCGTATCTATATGAAACACTGATTAATTACATATTCATATAATGGCTATTTGTTTCTAGAATAATACCGTTAGGGCAGTGAGCCAGACCCAGTCTGGCGGCCTTTGCTGCGACGCCGCAATTTCTGACTTCGAGCCGCGGAACAGCCACGCTACAATGCGCGCTTGAATGCAGCGTGGCTGCGGAACCAAGCTTTATGCCGGTCTGGAGTAGGGCTTGGCAGGGGGTACGCCCTCGCGTTTCGAGGCAATGCCTGAGGACATCGACGATGGAATGCAAGGTGAAGTGGATAGACGGGGTGAGCTTCGTCGCAGAGACAGGCAGCGGCCACGCGCTGGTGATGGACGGTGCGCACGAAGGCGGCGGGCGCAACCTCGGACCGCGACCGATGGAAATGGTATTGCTCGGCACCGGTGGTTGCAGCGCCTACGACGTCGTCGTGATACTGAAAAAAAGCGGACAGGATATTACCGGTTGCAGTGTCGAGCTGAAAGCCGAACGCGCCGAAGCCGATCCGAAGATATTTACCAGCATCCACATGCACTTCGTGCTGCGCGGCAGAAACCTGAAGACATCAATGGTGGAGTCCGCGATCAAACTTTCACACCAGAAATACTGCTCCGCCTCGATCATGCTGGGGAAAACCGCCCGTATCACGCATGACTATGAAATTATCGCGGAATAAAGACCTCCCCAAAACGAGGGAACACGCCCCCGGTCTCTTCTGAATCAAACCCAGTAGGAAACCTGCGTCATTACCCGCGCAGAGGCGCGCATCGCACGCTTCACTGGCTCGGGCAGTTCGGCCGCGCCCAGCGCGTAGGCCGTTCTGGCGTGGTCGCTCTCGTCCTGTTTCATTTGCACGACAATTGCACGGGTTTTCGCATCCTGCGGTGCGAGGCGCTCCAGGTGGCCCTCCAGATGTGCCTCGACCTGGCGTTCGGTCTCGGCCAGAAAGCCCAGATTCCAGCGCGTGCCGAACCTGCCTGCCGCATAGCCCAGGGCGAGCGAACCGGCGTACCAAAGCGGATTAAGCAGGCTCAGGCGCCCGCCCAATTCGGTTACGCGCTGCTCGGCCCACGCCAAGTGCTCGGTCTCTTCCCGCGCCGCCTGCTCCAGCGCCCGCGTCACCGAGGCATCATCGCAGGACAGCGCCTGACCTTGGTACAGGGCCTGCGCGCATACCTCACCGCAGTGATTTACGCGCATCAGTGCAGCCGCATGGCGCTTTTCGACATCGGAAAGCTCCGCCTCGACAAGCGCGGCACCCGGCAGAGGCCGCGCCGACACCGGTGTCGCCACAAGCGTACGCAGGGC
>JACZJU010000136.1 GCA_014860395.1 Burkholderiales bacterium
TCGCTGTCGCCACGCCGCCGGCGCAGGCCGAACCAATCGTGTATCTCGATCGCGCCCGAGCTGCCCTTCAGGGTCATACGATTGAAATCGGGCAGGCTGCCGCCGACCTTGGCTTCTATCGTTACCGGCACGCCCCCCGCGTTCAGGCGCGCCGTCAGCGCCCGCTCGGAAGAGACGCCGTCATCGGGGTAATCCGGTCTGGCCTCCTCCACCGTCGCTGGACCCAGCGCACGCTGCAGCACGAACACGAAATGCGACAGCACCTCGCGCGAAAAGCCGCCTTCGGCGCGTTCGGCCAGCCAGCGGCCCGCGGCCGCTTGCCAGGTGCGCGGCCATTGGTCGAAGGCAAGCTCGATTTCCACCCGTTTCGGCTCGCCGATGGAGCCGTCCCTGATGGCCGCGGTCATCGCCGCAAGCCCGGGGGAGGACGCAAGCGAAAAATTCACGCCGGATCGCAGCCGCTCGGCTTCGATCCTGGCAATCGCCTTGCGACCTTCGGCGAAATCGACGGTGAGCGGTTTCTCGCAGAACACCGCAAGTCCGGCATCGAAACCCTGATGCGCGTAAGCGAGATGGCTGGCCGGCGGTGAGGCGATGTAGAGGGCGTCGAGCGCCGGCGCCGCGATCACCTCCGCCGCCGTTGCGGCGATCCTGAGCGCGGGATAGAGCTTCTTCACCTCGTCCACGGCCGCCGGATTCGGATCCCACACCACGACCGCATTTACGCGCGGATGTTCCACCAGGCGCGCCAGCATGCGCTGCCCCATCACACCCAGGCTGATGATGCCGATTTGCTTGCGCTCGCCCATGCCAAGGAGCTTAGCAGATTGATGGCTTCGGTCAAGAAAACGAAGTTTCAGCAAAGGCTAGTGCGCTAAGCGCGTTATGCCGGAATCAAACTCGGCGCGCACAGCCGGCGCATAATATGTCACATTGTCGAAAATTCTCTGGAACGCAGAAAATGTCAGACGAGCATCACGACCATACGCCTCAACGCCTGGGGCATGATCGCGCGTTTGCCGTAGGCATCGCGCTGAATCTCGCTTTCGTCGCGATCGAGTCGGCGTACGGGGTGCTTGCGCATTCCATGGCGCTGCTGGCCGACGCCGGCCATAACCTCAGCGATGTGCTCGCCTTGGCGCTCGCCTGGGGGGCGAGCGTCCTCGGCAGGCGCGAACCGTCGCGTCGATTCACTTACGGCCTGGGCAGCAGCTCCATACTCGCCGCGCTCGTCAATGCGATGCTGCTGATGCTGGTGGTCGGCGGCATTGCGCTCGAGGCGGTTCAGCGTTTGGCCAACCCGGTTCCGGTCGCCACCATGACGGTGATCTGGGTAGCCCTGGGCGGGATCGTGGTCAACACGGTCACGGCGCTCTTGTTCCTGCGCGACCGCGAACACGACTTGAATGTGAAAGGCGCGTTCCTGCACATGGCGGCGGATGCGGCCGTCTCCCTGGGCGTGGTGCTCGCCGGCGTGGGGATGATTTATACGGGATGGATCTGGCTCGACCCGGTGATGAGCCTGGTCATTGCCGCGGTCATCGTCGGCAGCACCTGGGGACTGCTGCGCGACTCGGTGAACCTGTCGCTGCATGCCGTTCCGCCGCGCATCGACACCGAACAGATCCGGGAATATCTTTCCGGATTGGCCGGCGTCGCCGAATTCCACGACTTGCACATCTGGGGCATGAGCACGACCGAAACCGCACTGACCGTGCACCTGGTCATGCCCGGCGGACATCCCGGCGATCACTTGACCGCCAAGATCGCCGACGAGTTGCGCGAGCGCTACGGCATCGGGCACGCGACGATACAGGTCGAAACCGGCGACGAACGCCATCCCTGCGTGCTCGCGTCGGACCACGTGGTGTAGCTGGCCCTACCCACCTTTACGCCAGTTCGCACTCCAGGCTGAAACCTGCAGCGGCATCCTGAGCCAGAATCTTTGCCAGATACGGCATCACGGGATCCAGAGCCTTGGACAGCATCCAGGGAGGATTCAGAATGAACATGCCGCTGCCATGCAAACCCAGACCGCTCGGCACCGGCTTCTTCACCGTCAGCGCGACGTGCAGCCAGTCCTTGTCCTGCAGCTCCTTGAGTTGTTCTGGAAACTGGCGCGACTCGCGGCGTTGCACCTGCGGATACCAGACCGCATAGACGCCTGGCCGGAAACGCTTCTGCGCATCGCGCAATGCCGCGAGCACGCGGCGGTAATCGCCCTTGTCTTCGTAAGAGGGGTCGATCAGGACCAGGGCACGGCGCGATGGCGGCGGCAACTGGGCCTGCAGGCCGGCGAAGCCGTCGCCGGCCTGCACCATCACGCGCGGGGCGTCCTCGCGAAAATACCGCTGCAGCAGCTGGCTCTCGGTGCTGTGCAACTCGAACAGGCGCAGCCGATCCTGCTGGCGCAGCAGCTGCAACGCCAGCTGCGGTGATCCCGGATAACGTCGCAATACGCCATCTGGATTGAACGCGCGCACCTGCGCGACGTAGTCGGCCACTGGCTGCGGCGGGTCCTCGCGCCCCCACAGGCGGGCTATGCCTGTTTCGTACTCCGCGTTCTTGGTCGCATAGCCTTCGTTCAGCGCATAGGCCGCCGCGCCGGCGTGGGTGTCGATGAACCACAGCGGCTTGTCCTTCTGCGTGAGATAGCGCAACAGATGCACGAGAACAACGTGCTTCAGCACATCGGCGTGATTGCCTGCGTGAAAACCGTGGCGGTAGCTCAGCATTTTTTGGATGGCGCCTCAGATCGTGTTTTCCACGCCGTAGCCGGGTTACGCTGTTGCGCGGACGAGAAACCGTCCGCGCGGATCGTCGATTGCGCACGGATGAAAAGCCATCCGCGCGCAATCGGCGATCTTGGATTAAAACCACCATAGACCGCCATCGCTTTTATTCATAACCGCGATTTTCGTACGGATCGCTTTTGATCCGTACGAAAATCGCGGTTGGCGCGCGCAGCGCGCAAGTTCGTTCGTCGCACGCTACTGAACGCTGAATCGCCGCATCCGGCACGTCAGTACTTGTCGTATTTCGTCGCCTTGCCGCGCACGGTATCGGCGGGATATTTCTTGGCGTTGATGGCGATCTTTTCCGCGGCCGCCGCCATAAGGTCGACGCCGAGCTTGTCGGCGAGAAGCACCAGGTAAACGAATACGTCGGCCATCTCGTGGCGCACCGCCTGCAGCGTTTGCGGCGTGAGTTGCGCCGACTGCTCTGGGGTAAGCCAGTGAAACTCCTCCATCAGCTCCGCCGCCTCGATCGCCACGCCCATGGCGAGGTTCTTCGGCGTGTGGAATTGGTCCCAGTCGCGCTCCTGCGCAAAAGCGCGAATGCGCGCCGCGAGTTCGCCCAGGTCGCGCGGTGGCGCGTCGCCCATCATTGCCCCGTCGCGCCGGCAGCGCGCGCGCGCAACACCGGCGTTAGCGCCGCGGCGGATTCGCGCAGCAGCTTCACCGTGGTCTCCCAGCCGATGCAGGCATCGGTCACGGAGCAGCCGTAGATCAGCCTGGTTTTGTCCTCAGGAATCGGCTGGTTGCCGGCGACGAGGTTGCTCTCCAGCATCAGGCCGACGATCGAATTGTTGCCCTCGACGATCTGATGCACGCAATCCCTGAACACCAGGGGCTGCAGCTCCGGCTTTTTCAGCGAATTCGCGTGGGAGCAATCGATGACCAGATTGGGCTTGAGCCCCGCCTGTTCCAGCTCCTGTTCGGTCAGCGCCACCTGAGCCGTGTCGTAATTGGGACTCTGGCCGCCGCGCAGCACGATATGACCGTAGCGGTTGCCGCGGGTGCGCACGATGGCCTGGGTTCCATCCGCAGTGATGCCGAGGAAGGTGTGCGGCTCGCGTGCCGAACGTATGGCGTTGATCGCCACGCCGACGTTGCCGTCGGTGGCGTTCTTGAATCCCACCGGCGCCGAAAGGCCGCTCGCCATTTCACGATGCGTCTGCGATTCGCTGGTGCGCGCGCCTATCGCATACCAGGCGATCAGATCGCCGAGGTACTGCGGTGAAGCCGGATCCAGGGCCTCGGTGGCCGCGGGCACACCCAGCTCCGCCAGCTCGACCAGGAACCGGCGCGCGCGCTCCATGCCTTCTTCGATATGGAAGGAGTCGTCCATATGCGGATCGTTGATAAAACCCTTCCAGCCGGTGACGGTCCTGGGTTTCTCGAAATAGACCCGCATCACCACATAGAAGCTGTCTTTCACCTCGGCGGCGAGTTCGCGCAAACGCTGCGCATAGTCCAGGCCCGCTGCCGGATCGTGAATGGAACAGGGGCCGACGATCACCAGCAGGCGCGGATCGGTGCGGTCGAGGACGCGGCACAGGGTCGCACGCGACGCGGCGACGAATTGCGCGGCGGCGTCGGCCAGCGGTATGCGTTCGTGCAGTTCCCGCGGCGAGGGCATCGCCTCAAACGCTGCGACATTGAGGTTTTCAGTGGAGGGAAAAGTCATTTCGTTTGCTGTCTGCTATAAGGTGAAAAAACTGGTTGTCCCTAGCCTGTCGCCGGATCGGGATGGTATAGAGGGAACAGCGGACAAGCCGGCGCAGCGCGCGCTCACTTGACGCCCAGGCTGGCGAGCGCCGCCGCGCGGCGCCCGGCTGCCGCTTTTTTGAGCTCGGTGTAGAGACTGGCGCCATGACTGTCCATCGCCACCAGCAGCGGCCCGAAGTCCTTGACGCGGAAGCGCCACAGACTTTCCGGATTGAGATCGTCCAGGTCCACGTCCTCGATTTGCTCTATCCAGGTGGTTTCCAGGGCGGCAGCGCCGCCGACGATGGCGAGATAAACGCCGCCGAGTTCGCCGAAAGCCGTCAGCGAATCGGCGAGCATGCCGCCCTTGCCGATGATCATGCGCACGCCATACTGGCTCATCAGCGGCCGGGTGAAGCGCTCCATGCGCGCGCTGGTGGTGGTGCCTATGCATACGGGCGCATAGCCCGCCGGATACGCGGCCGAGGGTTCCACTTTTTTCACGTTGGGCGCGGTGTGGATCACGGCGTGGCCGGCGAGGTCGAAGCGGGTTTTGCGTCCGCGGTCGAACATGTGGATTTGCGTCGCATCGCGTATGCCGTACAGCGAGCCGTTCAGCGTCACCGTGTCGTTGACGCGCAGGGCTCGGATCGCTGCCTCGCCCACCGGGGTGGTGAAATCGTAATGTGTCATATCAATCCGCCTGGATCAGCCGCTAAAACCCGTACTCGACGCCGCTCGGCGTGAACGTCGCGCGCGCGCGGCGGGCCGAATGGCATTGCATGTTCACCGCCACCGGGTTCATGGTGATATGGGTCGCGGCGGTCTCGATGTGCACGGCGAACGCAGTCGCATCCCCGCCCAGGCCTTGCGGTCCGACGCCGAGCTGGTTCACCGCCGCCGACAGCGCCTGCTCAAGGAGCGCGCCCTCGGGGTCGGCGCAACGCGAGCCCAGCGGTCGCGTCGCCGCCTGCTTCGCCAGATGCACGCACAGGTCGGCGGTGCCGCCCACGCCGACGCCAACAACGGTAGGCGGGCAGCTCTTGCCGCCGGACTCGAGCACGCAATCGACGACGAAGGTCTTGATCGCATCCACACCCTCGGCCGGGATCGCCATTTTCAGCCAAGAACTGTTCTCCGAGCCCGACCCCTTGGGAATCATCTCGATCGCCAGGGACTCGCCGGCGTCGCTGAAATCAATGTTGATCACCGGCACGCCGCGGCCGCAGGACGTGTGCTCGTTGGTTCGCGTCACCGGGTGCACCACCGAAGAGCGCAGCGGGTGTTCGCGCGTTGCGCGTTCGCAGCCCGCGCGTATCGCCTGTTTCAGGGCGTAGCCGTCCACATTCACGCGGCGGCCTATGACCACGTTATAAATCGGGATGCCGGTGTCCTGGCACAGCAGGTTGGCGTTCGCCTCCGCGACACTGATGTTTTTGATCATGGTGCCGAGTATGGTCTTGGCAGTGGCGTCGGTCTCCCGGCCGGCGAGCGCGCTTATGCCCGATTTGATGTCGGGCGGCAGAATCTTGAGCGCGCGGATGTATAGCTCCTTGGCCGCTTCTTCCACCTGCTTCAGGTCGACATTCATCGTCAAGTTTCTCGATTTAATCCAACTTTGAAAAATCTGATTTCCATTGCGCCATCTGCGTTCATTCTATTCCGACGGGCGCAGGGCCGTCATGGACTAGAGTGCAAGGGCGAAGGCGAGGCCGGCAGCGAGCGCCGCGCCGGCCGCCCAGGCAAGCAGACTCTTCTGCCAGCCGCGCCAGGGCAGGAACTCCAGCGCAAGCAGGCGCAAACCCCCGGTAAGATGCGCCGCCAGCAGCAGCACCAGCATGGTTTCGGTGAACTTCAACAGCGGCAGTTCGGTCCATTTGAGCAGCGTGTCCAGCCTGGCCTCGCCCTGCAGCGCCTGCCCCAGCGCCCAGAAATGAAACGGCAAGAACAGCGACAGCGCCAAGCCCGACAGCCGGTGCACCAGAAACGCCCACCAGGCCGGGTGGTTTCTCGAACGGTAGTCGTTTCTCATGGTCATGCTGAAAACACCGCCCAGCCCGCGCGCAGCCCGAAAGCGAACAGCGCGAGCGCAATTCCGGCGACAACCCAGTTGAGCGACGCGCTGCGCCAGCCCAGCCACTCCTGGCACAAGGTGCGCAGGCCTATGGGCGCATGCACGGCGATCGCGAGCACGTACAGCGTATAGAACGCCAGCGCGGCACCGTTGCCCTGGGTGCGCCCCAGGATAGCGGCGCCGGTGAGGCCGTGACGCACCGCGTAAATGATGGTGACTAGATGCACCAGCACGCACAGTGCAAGCACTGCGGCGCTGGCGCGTTGCGCGATCCACAGCCAGGCTTCGAACTTGGCGCCCGGCGCCGTCGCCGACCCGGCGGCGTAAGTCTGCCCGGCGCTGCTCACAGCTCTCCCTTCCACGCCGCCAGCGCCACCGCGCGCTTGAGTCCGGCGATCGAAGCCGTGGGCGCAATGTTTTTGGGGCAGCGCTCGCTGCAAGACAGATGCGTGTGACAGGCGTGGCAGCCGGCGTCGCCGGCGACCGCGGCAAGCCGCTCCCGTCTCGCGCCATCACGCACGTCGTTGACCAGGGTCCAGGCCCGGTTCAGGGCCGCCGGCCCGAGATAGTCCGGGTTCCAGGAGACGACATCGCAGGAGGCATAGCACACGCCGCAGCCTATGCATTCGATGCCGGCATTGGCCGCGACGCGCCCGGGCGAATCGGACGCCACCCGCGCGAAAGCGTCCTTGCGCGTGGCTTGGGGCGCGAACTGGCCGCGCGCGCGCGCCCACTTGTCGAAGAACTCGCGCATGTCGGTGACCAGGTCTTTCACTACCGGCAGGTTCGCCAGCGGCGCGATCTGGATCGCGTTGCCCTTGACCACTTTCGCCACATGCGTGCGGCAGGTCCAGCGCGCAACGCCGTTGACCGTCATGGCGCAGGCGCCGCACATGCCGACGCGGCAGGCGAACCGATAGGATAGGGTGGGATCGATGCTGCGCTGGATGTAGGTGACCACATCGAGCACGCTCTGGCTTTCCTGGCGCGGCACCTCGTAGTTCCGATATTCGCCATCGGCGCCGCCGCGCCAGACCGAGACCTGCAGCATATTCATTGGGCTATTTTACCTCGGTTGGCAGCACCCTACGGCGGGGAGCGGCTTCATTCCCGCACGCGAAATGCTGACCCTCAAACCGGACTGGCCCGCCGCGCCATGGCTGCGTCCCACGCTGCCGGGTTGACGAGGCTGCGCGGACGTTCCCCGGCAAGCACCTGCAGCACCTGGGTCACGGCCGAATGCGCAAGCTCGCGCAGGGCGTCGCCCGACAGCCCGGCTACATGCGGCGTGAGGATCAGATTGTCCAGATCCCACAGCGGACTCGGCTCGGCCAGCGGTTCTTCCTCGAACACGTCCAGCGCTGCGCCGTCGATGCGGCCCTCGGCGAGCGCGCGCTCCAGCGCCTTTTGCTGCACGATCTTGCCGCGCGCCGTATTGATCAGAATTGCATGGCGCTGCATGCGCCGCAGTTCGGCTTCGCCTATCATGCCGCGCGAACCCTCGTTGAGTTCGGCGTGGATCGAGATAACATCCGAGCGTTCAAGCAACTCACCCAGGTCGCTCAGCATCGTCGCTCCCAGCGCCTCGGCTTTCGCCGCCGGCACGTGCGGATCGTAGACGAGGACCTTCATGCCGAACGCGGCGATGCACTTGCGCGCCATTTCGCTGCCTATCAGACCGAGACCGATGATGCCCAGGGTCCTGCCGTTGACATCGCGCACGTCGAGGTCGGTGCGCTTGGCCCAGGCGCCACCCGCGCGCACGGTGCGATCGGAGAGGTCCATGTGGCGCGACAGCGACAGCATCATTGCGATCGCGTGCTCGGACACCGGAATGGTGCCCAGGCCGGGATTGTTCACCACCGCGACACCGCGCGCCGTGCAGGCGGCGACGTCGATGGAATCGGTGCCGCGCCCGGACGAGGCGACGATGACGAGCTTCCCGGCGCCGGCGAGCGCGGCCGCATCGACGCGATGCGGATAGCGCACGATGGCGCCATGCGCCCCGGCCAGCGCCGCCGCAATTTCGGCCGGCGCCGGATTGTCCAGCGCCACGACCTCAGCTTTCTCGCGCAGCAAGTTGCCTGCGTCGGCGTGATAGATCCCGCCGACCAGTACCACTAGCGGCCGCATAGGCTGCTATGCGCTCTCGTACAAGCGCGTGAGCACGAACTCGCGATGGCCCAGAGCCTCCGCGGCGGTCAGGCGGCCGTTGGCGGTGCGGAACATGCAATCGAGCAGCGCATCGCCCGCCTGGCTTTGCGTCATTTCGCGGCGCAGGAGACCGGAGACATCGACGTCGATGTGCTCAGACATGGTGCGCACGGTGCGCGGATTGGCCGAGAGCTTGATCACCGGCAGAATCGGGTTACCGATGACGTTGCCTTGCCCGGTGGGGAACAGGTGCACCACGAAACCGGACGCGGCGCATAGGGTCACCATCTCGGCCGCGGCCGACGACGAGTCCATGAACCACAGCCCGGGCCCCGAGGGTACTTCGCCTTTGTCGATCACGCCGTCGACGAGGCACTTGCGGCCGATCTTCTGGATGTTGCCCAACGCCTTCTCTTCGATCGTGGTCAGACCGCCCAGGATGTTGCCCTTGGTCGGCTGCGAATCCATCAGGTCGCTGGTCTTGTGCCGGTCGATCACTTCCTGATAGCGGTCGAACATGGCCATGAATTCCTTGCGCACCTTCGGCGTGCGGCAGCGTGCCGCCACCAGGTGCTCGCCGCCGGTGATCTCGGTGGTCTCGCCGAACACCAGCGTGGTCTTGTGCGGATACATCTTGTCGAAAGCATTGCCCACGGTGGGGTTCGCGCCGCAGCCAGAGGTGGTGTCGGACTCGCCGCACTTGGTCGAGACCCACAGGTCCTTCAGGGGCCGCTCCACCCGGCGCAGCTCCGAGGCCCACTGCATGTACTGCTTCGCCGCCTTGGAGGCGCGCATGATGGTGTCGTGATCGCCGTGCTGCTCGATGCCGAAGCCGCAGACCGGCTTGCCGGTCTTGGCGATACCGTCGACCACACGCTTGGTCCACTCTTCCTCGATGCCGATCACCACCACCGCGGCCACGTTGGGGTTCGACCCGGTGCCGATCAGAGTGCGAAAGTGCAGTTCCAGGTCGGCGCCGAACTGCAGCCGTCCGTAGGGGTGCGGAATTGCCATCGCGCCCTTGATGTTGTTGGCGACGGCCTCGCATGCCGCGTTGGCCAGGTCGTCGACCGGCAGGATGATGACGTGGTTGCGCACCCCGATGCGGCCGTTCTCGCGTTTGTAACCCCAGAATTTTGCTTTGGATAGATTCATTGTCTGCCTCGCTTAGAACTCGTTTGGATACGAGGGGATAGCTCCCCTCATGCTCCCCTGGATCGACGTTGCAACATCAGTTTTGCAACGCGTGGTTACCAGCGTTTGGTTTTGATGTTGTGCACGTGCGCGTGTTCACCCACTTTGATCGGCGCGACGGTGCGGCCGATATCGGTGCCGTACTTGATCACCGTGTCGTCGGCCTTGAGTTTCTTGATCGCCAGCTTGTGGCCGATGGGGATGTCGTTTTGCGCGCTCACCCGAATCTGCTTGTCCTGGTCCATGATCCAGCCGGTGAGCCGTTGGCCGGATTTGACGCCTTCGACGACGACCACGCCGACCGAATCATGCTCGTCATGCACTACGAAATGGATCATGCTTTCACCTCCTTAACCAGGTTCAATTGTTCGAATCCGCACTGTGCGAACCCCGATGGTAGGCGCGCCCGCGTCCGAAGTCAACTATATGACTTGTATGATATGGATGATATGCTAGACTGACTTGATGGATGCAGAGCGGCAAACAAGCGAAACCCCCGGTGCGCACACAGGCGGTCAACTGCCGCTGTACAAGGAGGTAAAACGCCTGCTTACCCAAAGCCTGGCCGAAGGTGAATGGCTGCCGGGCGTGGCGCTGCCTTCGGAAACCAGGCTGGGCGAACGCTACCGCGTCTCCATCGGCACCCTGCGCAAGGCCATAGACGAGCTGGTGGCCGAGCGCATCCTGCTGCGCCACCAGGGGCGCGGCACCTTCGTCGCCAGCCACGACGCCCGGCGCACGCTGTTCCATTTTTTTCACATCGTCCCGGCCGGCGGGGGCAAGGAGCAGCCCGAGACCGAGCTGCTTTCCTTCGATCGCGCCAAGGCCGACGCCGACGCCGCAGCACGCCTGGACATCAGGCAGGGTGCGCCGGTGTTCCGCATCAGGAACCTGCTGCGACTTGCAGGCAAGCCGGTAGTGCTGGATGTAATCACGCTGCCGGCGGCGCGCTTTCCAAAATTGAGCGAAAAGGTGTTCCGCGAACGCGACACCACCATCTATCAGCTCTACCAGGAGCGCTACGGCATCAACGTGGTAAGAAGCGCCGAGCGCCTGAGCGCGGCGCTCGCGGACCGCACTAGCGCCAAACTGCTCGGCATCCCCGCGGGATCGCCCCTGTTGCGCATCAAGCGCACCGCACTGACTTATCACAACGTGCCGGTGGAACTGCGCGAGAGCCTGGTCAACACCGCGGAGCACGAATACTTCAGCGATCTGGGCAAGACCTGAAGCGGCGCCCGCGCTGAGCTTCCCTTCATACTAAGTATGGGAAGCCATTCCGGCGTGTTGTATCGCGCGAAAAACGATACTATCGTGTGCTAACTCCATCCCGGACGGGCGCTGGCGCACCCGGCCCAGGGCAAGGCATCCAAAGAGAGGAGCACAACCGCATGTCCGAACTGTTTTTCTTGCCAAAGTGGCCAGTGCTCGCGGATCAGGTCCCCTGGTACGCCGTGCTGCTGCTCGCGGCGCTGCTCGCCGGCGAGGCGGTCTGGCGCCTGCGCCTGCCGCGCGTCTTAGGCTGGATACTCGCAGGCATCGCGCTCGGCCCCAGCGGGTTCGACATCCTCGACCATACGGCCCTCGGCGGCCTGCGCGGACTGCTCGAAATCGCGGTGGGACTGATCCTGTTCGAACTCGGCCAGCGCCTGGACATGCGCTGGCTGCAGCGCAATCCCTGGCTGCTCGCTACCAGCGTGCTCGAGAGCAGCCTCGGCTTCGCGGCAATATTCGCCGTACTGCACCTCATCGGGGCAAAACCCCTGCTTGCCGCCACCGCGGCAGCGATAGGTATCGCGACCGGACCGGCGGTGGTCCTCACACTGGTCAAGCAGTTGCGCGCACAAGGACAGGTCAGCGAGCGCATGCTCGCGCTGACCGCACTCAACAACGCTTACGCCTTCGTGTTGTGGAGCGTCCTGTTCGCCTGGCTGCATGCCGAATACCGCGGCGGCTGGGTCGCGGCCTCCGCGCATCCGCTCTATCTCATCTTCGGCTCGCTCGCGCTCGCCGCGCTGCTTGCGGCGGTGACGCTGGCACTGCTCACTGTGCTCGGGCGACGCACCGACGCCCAGTTCGTCTGCCTGATCGCGCTGGTGGTGATTGCGGTGTCGGCAGCCTCGCTGCTCAAGCTTTCGGTAGTGTTGACGCTGCTGGGCTACGGCACCCTGACCCGCGCCTTCGACCGGGACCGGCGCTTCGTGTCGCTCGACTTCGGCCGCACCGGCCAGATCCTGGTGATGCTGCTGTTCGGCATCACCGCGGCGGGGCTCGACCTGAACCTGCTGCCCTCTGGCGCCGTGGCGGGGGCGGCGCTGATCGCGGCGCGCTACGCCGGCAAGACGCTGGGCATTTTCGCCCTTGCGCGCCCCTCGGGGCTGGCGTTGCGCAAAGCGTCGCTGCTCAGCCTCGGACTGATGCCGATGTCCGGCGTCGCGCTGATCATGGCTCGGGAGACGTCCGCCATCTATCCCGAACTCGGCCCGGCGCTCGTCACCGTGGTCCTGTCGGCGATCGTGATGCTCGAGTTGCTCGGACCGCTGCTCGCACATTTCGCGATCGTGCGCGCGGGCGAAGCTGCAGAGGAGAGCTGAGATGGACGACCTTGCATTCAAGCAGGCGGCGGCGCTCTCTTTCGGCGTCGAACTGGAGCTGCAACTGGTCAACACGCGCGACTGCGACCTGACGCGCGGAGCCTCGGATTTGCTGGCCGTGGTCGAGCGCAAGCCGCATCCCGGGGACATCAAGCCCGAGATCACCGAGAGCATGATCGAACTCTCCACCTCGATCCACACACGTCACGGCGAGCTGCTCGCCGAACTGCGCCAAATCCGCGACGCCGTGCTGGCGGGCGCCGACCGGCTCAACATCGGCGTCGCCGGGGGCGGCGCACATCCTTTCCAGCATTGGAGCCAGCGCAAGATATTCGAGAGCCCTCGCTTCAAGCATCTTTCGGATCTGTACGGCTATCTCGCCAAGCAGTTCACCATCTTCGGCCAGCACGTGCACATCGGCTGTCCGAGCGGGGACGAAGCGCTCTACCTCCTGCACTCGATGTCGCGCTATGTGCCGCACTTCATCGCGCTGTCGGCCGCATCGCCCTACTACCAGGGCGTGGATACGGCATTCGATTCATCGCGCCTGAATTCGGTTTTCGCGTTTCCCTTGAGCGGACGCGCGCCGTTCGTGCGCCGCTGGGAGGAGTTCCAGGCCTATTTCGCGCGCATGCAGGGGTTCGGCATCGTCGAAGACATGAAGGATTTCTACTGGGACATCCGCCCCAAGCCGGAATACGGCACGATCGAAATTCGCGTCTGCGACACGCCCGTCACCGTGGAGCGGGCGGCGGCGTTGGCGGCCTACGCGCAGGCGCTCGCGCGCTACCTCCTAGTCGAGCGGCCACACCCGCTGTCCGAGGAGGTCTACCACGTCTACAGCTACAACCGCTTTCAGGCCTGCCGCTTCGGCCTGGAAGGAGAGTTCGCCGATCCCCATACCCAGGAAAAGCGCAGCCTGCGCGAAGACATTATCGCGACCCTGGATGCCCTCGCCGTGCACGCGCGCGAACTCGACGCCGAGGAAGGGCTGGACGAGATTTCAGACTGCGTCAGAACCTCCGGCAACGACGCGCGCTGGATGCGCGAGGTCTATGCGAAGAGCCACTCCCTGCCCGACCTGGTGTGGCGGCAGGCCGAGCGCTGGAGGGGCGAGAGGACGTGAACCGCGCGGCGCTACCCGGCACGCCCGGGCCGAGGCGGCGCGACGCGCCGCTGAAAGTCGGGCTTTCGGCCCGCATCATGCACGATCCCCCGCAGGAACTGGGCTTTCGCAACAAGAAGGTGCTGCAGTATCTGGAGCAGTCGATCGCGCACTGGATCATGGGGCAGGGAGCGTTGGTGTTCATGGTGCCGACGATCGAAGCCGGCAGCCGCTTGCAGCGCGCCCGCGTCACCATGCGCGACTACGTGCGCGAACTCGATGGCCTGGTGCTGCAGGGCGGCGCGGACGTGAGCCCGAAGAGCTACGGCGAAGAGCCGCTCAGACCCGAGTGGAGCGGCGACCGCGTGCGCGACCTGTACGAGATCGACCTGCTGTGGGAGTTCGTGATCCAGCAAAAACCGGTGCTCGGCATCTGCCGCGGAGCGCAACTGATCAACGTTGCATTCGGCGGCACGCTGGTGCAGGACATTCCGACCCTTGCGGGCGGTGCGATCCGCCACTTCGACCGCGACGTCTACGACGATCTGTCGCATGAAATTTCGATCGAGCCCGGCTCGCGGCTGGCGCGGCTTTTTCCAGGCGTCGAGCGCGCCAATGTAACCTCGATCCATCATCAGGCGGTGAAGTCCATCGGCAACGGCCTGATCGTCGAAGCCCACGCCGCCGACGGCATCATCGAAGCTATCCGCTGGACCGGCTCCAGCCATGTGGTCGGACTGCAATGGCACCCGGAATTTCAGCAGGGCGCGCACCCGCATCTGCTGGACGGCGCCCCGGTCCTGCTCGAATTCCTCGAAAAAGCGCACGAGCGGCGCAGCGCCGAGCCCGCGCCGGAGGCCAAGTTCGCGGGCCGGCGACCGGCGTGAAGCCGCGAGGTAGGCAGCGTTAGCCGGCGGCGCGCGCTTCCAGCACTTCCACCGCCGGCAGTTTCTTGCCTTCGAGAAACTCCAGGAACGCCCCGCCCGCGGTCGAGATGTAGCCGATGTCCTTGGCAACGCCGAATTTATTGATCGCGGCGACGGTATCGCCCCCGCCCGCGATCGAGAATCCCTTGGAGGCGGCGATCGCCAGCGCCAGCGTCTTCGTGCCTTCGGCGAACTGATCGAACTCGAACACCCCCACCGGCCCGTTCCAGACGATGGTGCCGGCGTTCTTCAGACTCGCGGCCAGCCGCGCCGAAGTTTCGGGACCGATATCCAGGATCATTTCGTCCTCGGCCACGGCCGCGGCCGGCTTCACCGTCGCCGCGGCGGTGGCGGCGAGTTCCTTGCCCACCACCACGTCGGTCGGGATCGGCACCGCGGCGCCGCGCGCCTGCATCGCCGCCATGATTTTCTTCGCTTCGCCCACCAGGTCCGCCTCGGCCAGCGACTTGCCGATCGGCAGGCCGGCCGCGAGCATGAAAGTGTTGGCGATGCCGCCGCCGACGATGAGCTCGTCCACTTTCTCCGCCAGCGCCGCGAGAATAGTGAGCTTGGTCGACACCTTGGAGCCGGCTACGATGGCGATCAGCGGGCGCGCAGGCGCAGCCAGCGCCTTGCCCAAGGCCTCGAGTTCCGCCGACATCAAGGGCCCGGCGCAGGCCACGGGCGCGTACTTGGCCGCGCCATAGGTCGTGGCTTCGGCGCGGTGCGCGGTGCCGAAGGCGTCGTTGACGTAGATGTCGCACAGCGCCGCGATGCGTTTCGCCAGCGCGTCGTCGTTCTTTTTCTCGCCCTTATTGAAACGGCAGTTCTCCAGCAACACCACCTTGCCGGGTTCCACCTCTACACCGTCCAACCAGTCGCGCTTGAGCGGCACCTCGATGCCGAGCAGCCCGGACAAGTGGCGCGCCACCGGCGCCAGAGATTCCGACTCGCTGAACTCCCCCTCCTTCGGACGGCCGAAATGCGAGGTCAGCATCAGGCGCGCGCCCGCTCCCAGCGCAAAGCGGATACCCGGCAGCGCCGCGCGTATGCGCGTGTCGTCGCCGATCTTGCCATCCTTGGCGGGAACGTTGAAATCCACGCGGATCAGCACGCGCTTGCCGCGCAGGTCGAGGTCGGTCATTTTCAGGATTGCCATGTCATTCTCCTTGCGATATTCAATCGTTTGCTGCGGCGTCTAGTGGGCTTCGCCCTTGCGCGCAAAAAACTCGCGCATCACCCTCTGCGGCTCGCCGCTCGCGTACAGCGCAGCTTGCGCGCGCTTGGCCGCCGCGAGCGCGTCGTCGAAACCCGGCTGCGACAATTCGCGCAGGCGCGCCTTGGTGGCAGCGTAGGCGGCCGCCGGCAGTTGCGCCAGTTCGCGCGCAAGCGCCATTGCACGCTCCAGTACGTCGGCCTGCGGCAGCAGGTGATTGATCAAACCGAGTTCGTGCGCGCGGCGCCCCGGAATGAGTTCGCCCGCGAGCGACAGCTGCTGGTTGAGGGAGAGCGGCAGCTGCAGGCTCATCAGATAGCTGCCGACTATGCTCGCCAGGCCGGCGCGGATCTCGGGCTGGCCGATGCGCAACTCCGGGTAGCCCACGCGCAGGTCGCAGCAAAGCGCGATCTGAAAGCCCGCACCGGCCGCGACGCCGTTTAGCGCAGCCACCACCGGCTTGTCGAAATCGCGCAGCGACTGGTACATCGCGTGCTGGCGGACCAGCCAGCCCTCGATCTCGTCTGCGGCCAGGCCCATCGCTTCGCGCAGGTCCTGGCCGGCGCAGAATGCACGCCCGCCTGCCCCGACGATCACCGCCGCGCTGACCCCGGCTTCGGCGCCGAGCATGCGCATCGCCGCTGTGAGCGCCTCGCGCATTTTCTCGTCGACCGCGTTCAGCGCCGCCGGCCGGTTCAGCGTGACGAGCGCGACGCCGTCGCGCCTTTCGATCAGGAGCGGAGCCGCCGCGGCCACTGCCGCGTCATTTCGCGTTTATGAACGCAACCGTGGTGTCGAGCATGCGGTTGCTGAATCCCCACTCGTTGTCGTACCAGGAGGACACTTTCACCAGCGTGCCGCCGGACACCTTGGTGAGCGTGGAGTCGAAAATGCTGGAATGCGGGTTGTGGTTGAAGTCCACCGATACCAGCGGATCCGTGTTGTAGGCGAGTATGCCCTTCAGGCCGCCTTCGGCCGCTTCTTTCATTATCTTGTTGATTTCCTCGGCGCTGGTCGCGCGCTTGGCGACGAACGACAGGTCGACCACGGAAACGTTGATGGTGGGCACGCGTATGGCGTATCCGTCGAGCTTGCCGTTCAATTCCGGCAGCACCAGGCCCACGGCTGCCGCCGCGCCGGTCTTGGTCGGAATCATGGACATGGTGGCCGAGCGCGCGCGACGCAGGTCCTCATGATAGACGTCGGTCAGCACCTGGTCGTTGGTATAGGCGTGGATGGTGGTCATCAGGCCGCAGACCAAGCCGATCTGGTCGTGCAGCGGTTTCACCATCGGCGCCAGGCAGTTGGTGGTGCAAGAGGCGTTCGAAATCACCGTGTGCGCCGCCTTCAGCACGTTGTGGTTCACACCGTAGACAACGGTGGCATCGACGTCCTTGCCGCCGGGCGCGGAGAGCAGGACTTTTTTCGCGCCGGCCTTGAGGTGGGCGCCGGCCTTCTCCTTGCTGTTGAAAAGCCCCGTGCACTCCAGTACCACGTCCACGCCCAGCTCTTTCCAGGGCAACTCGGCCGGATTGCGCACGGCGCAAACACGGATCTTGTCGCCGTTCACGATCATGAAGTCGCCCTCGACCGCGACCGTGCCCGGGAACTTGCCGTGGGTGGTGTCATAGCGGGTCAGATGAGCATTGGTCTGCGCGTTGCCCAAGTCGTTGACGGCGACGATCTGGATATCGTGTTTCTTGCCGCCCTCATAATGCGCGCGCAGGATATTGCGTCCGATGCGGCCATAGCCGTTGATTGCGACCTTGATAGTCATGACTTGCTCCTAGCGAAAAATTGGAACCATGGGTCCACGCGGGACAGGTTCAGGTATAGCACGAGTAGCCGCGGATGCGGGTTGAGAAAGATCAATCCGCGGGCATCTGCAATTATCCTCTTAAATCACGCCTTTTACCGCTGCCGCTACATTGTCCACGGTAAAGCCGAAGTATTTGAACAGCTCCGGACCCGGCGCTGACTCGCCGTAGCGGTCGATGCCGACCACCGCGCCTTCAAGCCCCACGTACTTGCGCCAGTAGTCGGACACGCCCGCCTCCACCGCGACCCGCGGCACGCCGCGCGGCAATACGGTTTCGCGGTAGGCGTCGTCCTGACGGTCGAACACGCTGGTCGAAGGCATGGACACCACGCGCACGCGCACACCCTCCGCGGCAAGTTTGACCTGCGCGCCCATGGCGAGTTGCACTTCCGAGCCGGTGGCGAGCAGCAGCGCCTGCGGCGCACCCGCGCAATCTGCGAGCACATACCCGCCGCGCGCGATCCCTGCCATCGCCTGGGCGTCGCGCTTCTGGAACGGCAGGTTCTGGCGCGAGAACACCAGCGCGGTCGGCCCATCGCTGCGTTCGACAGCCTTGATCCAGGCCTGCGCCGATTCCACCGTATCGCAGGGCCGCCACACATCCAGCTGCGGAATCAGGCGCAGGCTGGAGACGTGCTCCACCGACTGGTGCGTCGGGCCGTCCTCGCCCAGACCGATCGAGTCGTGGGTAAACACGAATATATTGCGCAGCTTCATCAGCGCCGCCATGCGCAGGGCATTGCGCGCGTAGTCGGAGAAGGTGAGGAAGGTGCCGCTGAATGGAATCAGCCCAGCGTGCAGCGCCATGCCGTTGGCGATCGCCGCCATGCCGAATTCGCGCACGCCATACGAGAGGTAGTTACCGCCTCCGCTTGCGCCTACCACTTTCGCCCCCGACCAGTTGGTGAGGTTGGACCCGGTGAGATCGGCCGAGCCGCCGACGAATTCGGGCAGAACCGGGGCCAGGCCTTCGATCGCGTTCTGCGAGGCCTTGCGCGTGGCGATGGTCTCGGCCTTGGCGTCGATTTTCGCGAGCAGCGCGTCGCCATGCGCAGTCCAGTTTGCAGGCAACTCGCCCGCCGTGCGCCGCAGAAATTCGCGCGCGAGCTCCGGCTGCTGCTTTTGATAGGCGGCAAAGCGCTGCGTCCATTCGCCCTCGAAGCCGGCGCCGCGCGCGCGCGCGTCCCAGCCGTCATAGACATTCTGCGGCACTTCGAACGGCGGGTAATTCCAGCCGATCGCCGCGCGCGTGGCCGCGACTTCCTTTTCGCCCAGCGCCGCGCCGTGCACGTCGTGCGTACCGGCTTTGTTCGGCGAACCTTTGCCGATCACCGTCTTGCAGCAGATCAGGCTGGGCCGGTCGGTTACCGCCTTGGCCGCGGCTATCGCGCGATCCACCGCTTCGACGTCGTGGCCGTCCACGGCGGGGACGACGTGCCAGCCATAGGCCTCGAAGCGCTTCGGCGTGTCGTCGGTGAACCAGCCCTTAACCTTGCCGTCGATGGAAATGCCGTTGTCGTCATACAGCGCGATCAGCTTTCCGAGCTTCAGCGTGCCGGCGAGCGAGCAGGCCTCGTGCGATATACCCTCCATCAGGCAGCCGTCGCCGAGAAACACATAAGTGTGGTGGTCGACGATGGACAAGCCCGGCAGGTTGAACTCGGCGGCGAGCAATCTTTCCGCGAGCGCCATGCCGACCGCATTGGCGATGCCCTGGCCCAGCGGCCCGGTGGTGGTTTCCACGCCTGGGGTCACGCCGACTTCCGGGTGACCCGGCGTCATCGAGTGCAGTTGGCGAAAGCGTCGCAACTCGTCCATCGGCAAGGCGTAGCCGGTCAGGTGCAAGAGCGAGTAAAGCAGCATCGAGCCGTGACCGTTCGACAGGACGAAGCGATCGCGGTCCGCCCATTTCGGATTGGCCGGATTGTGGCGCAGATGACGGGTCCACAGGGCGACGGCGACTTCGGCCATGCCCATGGGCATGCCCGGATGGCCGGAGTTGGCGGCCTGCACTGCGTCCATGGACAGGGCGCGGATGGCGTTGGCGAGTTCGGCGGTGGGAGTTTTCATGGTTGGCGGAGATGAGGGAAGGGTGGATTATCGTCGAAGCGCTGCAATTTTTCCAATGCCGAGTCCAAAAAGACCGTCTGACAGAAACACAGGCCACGCCTAAGCGCGGCGCTTGCGGTCCATCAGCTGCAGAATCATGGGCGTGAAAATCAGCTGCATCGCCAGCTCCATCTTTCCGCCGGGCACGACGATGATGTTGGGCCGCGACATGAACGAGTCGTGCAGCATGGTGATCAGGTAAGGCAGGTCTATCCCCTTGGGATTGGTGAAGCGGATCACGAGAAAGCTCTCGTCCGCGGTAGGAATGTCGCGCGCGATGAAGGGGTTGGAGGTGTCGACGGTGGGCACACGCTGGAAGTTGATATGCGTCTGCGAGAACTGCGGCACGATGTAATTCACGTAATCGGGCATGCGCCGCAGGATCGTATCCACCACCGCCTCGGTGGAATAGCCGCGCGTGGCCTTGTCGCGATGCAGCTTCTGTATCCACTCCAGGTTGATGATGGGCACCACGCCCACCAGCAGGTCGGCGTGGCGCGCGATATTGACCTTGTCGGTGACCACCGCGCCGTGCAAGCCCTCGTAGAACATCAAATCGGTGCCCTGCGGCACCTCTTCCCATGGCGTGAACGTGCCCGGCTCCTGCTTGTATGGCGCGGCCTCGGCGTCGTTATGCAGGTACTTGCGGTTGCGCCCGCCGCCGCTCTCGCCATAGCTTCGAAACAGGGTCTCCAGTTCCTCGAACAGGTTGGATTCAGGGCCGAAATGGCTGAAGTGATTGTTGCCGCTTTGCGCCGCCTCGGCCATCGCCGCCTTCATCGCCTTGCGGTCGTAGCGGTGGAAAGCGTCGCCCTCGACGATCGCGGCGTGAAGTTTCTCGCGGCGGAAGATATGCTGGAAGGTGCGCGTCACCGAGGTGGTGCCGGCGCCCGACGAGCCGGTGATCGCAATGACCGGGTGCTTCGCTGACATGGACGTTTACCCCCGTTTTTGAATTCTGTCGGCGTTCACTGCTGCACAAACAGCGAACGCGTGTTGAACAGCGGCGAAGTAAAGGGCTGATCCACGCCGCGATCGTACTCCCCATGATAGCGCGCAATGCGCTCGACCTCTGCCTTCGAGCCCAGGATCACCGGCACGCGCTGGTGCAGTCCTTCGGGCGCGGCTTCGAGTATGCGGGTGCGCCCGGTCGAGGCGGCGCCGCCCGCCTGCTCCACCAGGTACGCCATCGGGTTCGCCTCGTACAGCAGGCGCAGGCGCCCGGCTTTGGCCGGGTCCTTGTTGTCCTTGGGATACATGAACAGCCCGCCGCGCATCAGAATCCGGTGCACCTCGGCGACGAAGGAAGCAATCCAGCGCATGTTGAAATCCTTGCCGCGCGGCCCGCTGCGGCCGGCGAGGCATTCCGAAATGTAGCGCTTCACCGGCGGCTCCCAGAAGCGCTCATTCGACGCGTTGATGGCGAATTCGCTCGTCTCTGCCGGGATGCGCAAGTCCGGATGACTGAGGATGAACTCGCCGATTTCCCGGTCCAGGGTGAAACCATACACGCCGTGGCCCAGGGTCAGCACCAGCATGGTCGTCGGGCCGTAAATGGCATAGCCGGCGCAGACCTGTTCGGTTCCCGGTTGCAGAAAATCCTGCGCCGTCGCTTCGGTTACACCCTCGGCGCAGCGCAGCACCGAAAAAATCGAGCCCACCGCGACGTTGACGTCGATGTTGCTCGATCCGTCGAGCGGGTCGAACGCGAGCAGGTAGCGGCCGCGCGGATATTGCGCCGGAATCTGGCACACCGCTTCCAGCTCTTCGGACACCATGGCGGCGAGGTGCCCGCCCCATTCGTTGGTGCGCAGGAAGATATCGTTCGCCATCACGTCGAGCTTCATCTGCCGCTCGCCCTGGACGTTTTCCCCCGCCGCGGCCCCGTGCACCCCGGCCAGAGCACCCTTGCCGATAAGATGGGCGATGCGTTTGCAGGCGAGCTGGATGTCGTTCAGGAGTGCGGTGAATCCGCCCGTGGCCTGGCTGTATTTTCGATGCTCGCCGATGATGAACTCGGTGAGCGTGCTCTTGAGCGGCATATCTCCCCTCCCTCAAATCCCTTGTTATGCCGCAGTCGGGCGCAAAGCGGCCGCGTGCAGCCGTTGCAGTCGATCGAGCGCAAGATACGGCCCGCCGGCGCGTTCGGCGTCGCCGCCCGCAAGCGGCGCGTCCGCATCGCCCAGGCTACCCAGCAGCAGGTCGGCACTGCTGAAATCCTGCCCTTCGCTCCAGGCGGTCGGCGTGACCACGGTGTATAGCCCGGCTGCCTTGGCCGACCTCAGGCCATTGACCGAGTCCTCGAAGGCAACGCAGCCTTGCGCCGGCAGGCGCAGCATGCCAAGCGCCCTGATATAGATGTCCGGCTCCGGTTTCTTGTTGGCCACCAGGTCGCCGCAGGCCAGGGCCTCGAACCAACTCCAGGCTGCCGCGCCAAATTGCGCGCCTATGAGCGCCGAGATGTTGGCCGCGGTCGTGGTCGAGGCGATGCCCAGGCGCACGCCCGCCGCGCGCGCCTCGCCTATGAGTCGCGCGATGCCGGGGCGCAGCGGCGCGCGGCCATCGGCGATGAGCTCGGCGTAGATGCGCGTCTTGCTGTCGTGGATAAGCGGCACCATGCGCTTGAGCTGGGCGGTCTCCTGCAGCCCCAGTTCGAGCGACTCGATATAGACCGCGATGCGCTCCTTGCCGCCGGAGGTGCGCAGCAACTCGGCATATTCGTCCCGGCTCCATTCCCAGCGCAAGCCGTGCTCGAGAAACGCGGCGTTGAATGACTGGCGGTGGGTCTCCTCGGTATCGGCAATGGTGCCGTCGACGTCGAATATCAGTGCCTTGATGCTCATGTAGCGTCTCCAGCGGCTTCGCCGCGAAACAACCTGCTGGCGCGTATGTCCTCGGCTTCGATGGTCATCAAGGCGTCGCGCGAAACGCTGGCGGCATGGTCGGCGAACAGGCGTTTCGCCTGGCGCAGCCGCGCGCGATCGAGCGCATTGCGGATCGAACGCGCATTGGCGAAATGGGCTCGATCGCGGCGCAGGTCTATGTACTCGCGCAGCGCCGCGCGCGCCGCCTCGCTCAGGCGATAGTGCATGCCCTCAAGCATGATCTCGGCGATTGCGTACAACTCCTGCGGCGTGTAGTCGGGAAAATCGATGTGGTGTGCGATGCGCGAAGACATGCCCGGGTTGCTGCGGAAGAACGTGTCCATCCGGTCCTTGTACCCGGCAAGGATCACCACCAGGTCGTCGCGGTTATTCTCCATCACCTGCAGCAGGATTTCGATCGACTCCTGACCGTAGTCGCGCTCGTTCTCCGGCTTGTACAGGTAGTAGGCTTCGTCGATGAACAGCACGCCGCCCATCGCCTTCTTGATCACTTCACGCGTCTTCGGCGCCGTATGGCCGATGTACTGGCCGACGAGATCGTCTCGCGTCACCGAAACCAGGTGGCCTTTGCGCGCGTAGCCGAGGCGGTGCAGGATCTCGGCCATGCGCAGCGCCACCGTGGTCTTGCCGGTGCCGGGGTTGCCGGTAAAGCACATGTGCAGCGAAGGTGGCTGATCGCCAGTGATGCCCAGTTGCGCGCGCGCGCGCTCGACCACCAGCAGCGCGGCGATCTCCTGTATGCGCGTCTTTACCGGTGCGAGCCCGATCAGTTCCCGGTCCAGCGCCTCGATCACCTCGAGCGCATGCGAGTCCCGCAGCATCGCCGCGAGGTCGAGGCTGTTCTCTTGCGGCGCTGCCGCGCTCAGGGGCTGGCTGGTCATGGCGGAAGCAACGCTAGTAGCGCTCGCCTTCGGGACGCTGGGCGGCGTAACTCGAGATGGTGTACTGGATACTCCGTCCCGCGCCTTCCGCGCGCACCAGCGCGAAGCCCGGCTCGCTCGGCGGCCGGTTGACGATGAACGACATGCGCGGTGTCTCCCAGCCGCGCGAGCTGTCGAACCCAGTAACCCGAATGTAATGCTTCGGAAACGTCTTGCGGCAGTTGTTGATTTCCATGAGGATGCCGGCCGGATCCTTCAGGTCGAACATCGGCATGCCGAACATTTCCCAGTAGGTGTTGCGCGGGTGCGGGTCGTCGGTGTACTCGACGTTGATCGCATAACCCTGCTTCAGCGCGTATTCGATCTGCGCCGTGATCTGCGCGTCGGTCAGATCGGGCAGGAACGAAAACTGCCCTTGGGTGATGCGTGTTCCTTTTTGGGTCGTCATGATGGTTTCTCTCCCGTGTATCAAACGCTGGCGGTGGCCGTGGGCACGAAATCTGCGGTATCGGTGGACGTGTAGTTGAAGCTGATGTCCTTCCAGGTTTCCAGCGCGGCTTTGAGCGGTGTGCACCACTTGGCGGCCTTCTCCAGAACCTGCGGACCCTCGTTCCAGATGTCGACGCCTTCGTTGCGCGCCTGGATCATCGCCTCCAGCGCAACGCGGTTGGCGGTGGCGCCGGCCTGGATGCCCATCGGATGCCCGATGGTGCCGCCGCCGAACTGCAGCACCACGTCCTCGCCCAGGTAATGGATCAACTGGTGCATCTGCCCGGCATGGATGCCGCCGGAGGCGACCGGCATCACCTTTTTCAGCGACGCCCAGTCCTGGTCGAAGAACAGGCCGTTCTCCAGGCTTTGCGGCGTGTGCGTCTCGCGCAGCGTATCGTAGAACCCCTTGATCATCAGCGGGTCGCCCTCCAGCTTGCCGACCACGGTGCCGGCGTGTATATGGTCGACGCCCGCCATGCGCATCCACTTGCAGATCACGCGGAAATTCATGCCGTGATTCTTCTGCCGCGAATAGGTCGAATTGCCCGCGCGGTGCAGGTGCAGAATCATGTCATTCTTGCGCGCCCACTTGGCCATAGACTGGATCGCGGTGTAGCCGATCACGAGATCGATCATTACGATCGCCGAACCCAGCGACTTGGCGAATTCGGCGCGCTCGTACATATCCTCCATCGTGCCCGCAGTGACGTTGAGGTAATGTCCCTTGACTTCGCCGGTTGCAGCCGCGGCCTTGTTCACCGCCTCCATGCAGTACAGG
>JACZJU010000137.1 GCA_014860395.1 Burkholderiales bacterium
CCGAGACGCCGCTGCTGGAGCAAGAGAGCTTGCGCGCGAACCTGCGCGCGCGCGAACTGGAGCTCTCGATCAATCTCATCCGCGCGCTCGGCGGCGGTTTCGAGGACACGAAGCCTGCGGGCGCGTCCTGATGCGAAAAAAAGAAGGGTGATTGAATGAGCCAAAATGACAAAGTCGGCGCGACACCGACCAACGGCCGGCGCGCGCGCGTGCTTACGCTGCTGATCGGCCTGTTCCTTGCGGCAGGCATAGGCTACGCGGTCTATTGGACGCTGGTCGGCCGCTACGTCGAATCGACGGACGACGCCTACGTCGGCGGCAACCTGGTGCAGATCACGCCGCAGGTGTCGGGTACCGTGCTCGCCATCGCCGCAGACGACACCGACTACGTCACGGCCGGCGAGACGCTGGTGCAACTGGACCAGGCCGATGCGCGCATCGCCCTTGATCAGGCCGAGGCGGCCCTCGCGCGCAGCGTACGCCAGGTGAGGAATCTCATGGCCACCACCGCCCAGATCGAGGCCAGCGTGGCGCTGCGCGAAACCGAACTGCAACGCGCGCGCGCCGACCTCGCGCGGCGCGCGCCGCTCGCCTCGAGCGGTGCACTGCCGGCCGAGGAATTGCAGCACGCGCGCGATGCGCTCGCAAGCAGCCGCGCTGCGCTGGACGTCGCCGAGCGGCAGCTCGCCGCGCAGAAGACGCTCGTCGATCACACCACCGTGGAAACCCATCCGGAGGTGCAAAGTGCCGCGGCGCGGGTGCGCGAAGCCTATCTCGCCTATGCACGCACCGTAGTGCCGGCGCCCGTTTCGGGCATCGTTGCCAAGCGCAGCGTGCAGGTCGGACAGCGCGTCGCACCGGGCGCGCCGCTGATGGCCGTGATTCCGCTCGATCAAGTGTGGGTGGATGCGAATTTCAAGGAGCGGCAGCTGCTCAATCTGCGCCCCGGCCAGGCGGTGAAGCTCCGAGCCGATATTTACGGCAGCGCGGTCGAATTCCACGGCCGGCTGGTCGGATTCGGCGCCGGCACCGGCAGCGCCTTCGCCCTGCTGCCGCCGCAGAACGCGACCGGCAACTGGATCAAGGTGGTGCAGCGGGTGCCGGTGCGCATCGCGCTCGATCCGGCCGAGGTGGCGCGTCACCCCTTGCGAATCGGCCTGTCGATGCAGGTCGAGGTGGACACGCACAAGCGCGATGGCGAGCTTCGGCCCGCGAGCGCTCGCACTGCGCCCGCCTACCAGAGCATGCCCTATGACTCGCTCGGTGAACTCGCCAATCAGCGCGTCGCCGCGGTAATCAAGGCGAATGGCGGCGCCTCCCGCGCCGCGCGCCGGCCGGAGAAGGAAACTACTGCGGCGGCTCAGCCCAAGTCCGGCACGCACTGAGTCCCAGGTTAGCGCACACACCATGGCGAGCACAGCGGACTACGCCGAGCATAAGACGCCGGTACTGCTGACGCTGCTGCTGGCGATGGCCACGTTCATGCAGGTGCTCGACCTGACCATCGCCAACGTCTCGCTGCCGGCGATCACCGGGGATCTGGGTGCGGCGACCAGCCAGGGCGCCTGGGTCATCACCTCCTACGCGGTCGCCAATGCGATCACCGTGCCGCTCACCGGCTGGCTCTCCGACCGCTACGGCCAGGCGCGCATGTTCACCATCGCGACTGCAATGTTCACGTTTGCGTCGCTGTTGTGCGGACTGTCCTGGAGCCTGCCGGTGCTGATCAGCGCGCGCGTGCTGCAGGGCGCCATGGCGGGTTTCATGGTGCCTTTGTTGCAGGCGCTGCTGATCGGAAACTACCCGCCGGAAAAGCGCGGCATGGCGCTCGCCATCTGGGGCATGACCGTCGTCGTTGCGCCTATCGTCGGTCCGCTGCTGGGCGGCTGGATCACCGACAACGCGCGCTGGGAATGGATATTCTTCATCAACCTGCCCATAGGCGTAATCGCCGCATTCGGCGTCTGGCAGCTGCTCAAGGACCGTGAAACACCGCTGCGCCGCAGGCCGCTGGACCGAGTCGGCATGGCCTTGCTGGTGATCTGGGTGGGCTGCCTGCAGGTGCTGCTCGACAAGGGCAATGAGCTCGACTGGCTGAATTCGAATTTCATCACGGCACTCGCCGTGATCGTGGTAGTGAGCTTCAGCCTGTTCCTGGTATGGGAGCTCACCGATGCGCATCCTATCGTCGATCTGGAGCTGTTCCGCCACCGCAATTTCGGCTTTAGCGCGCTGGCACTGAGCCTCGCCTACGGCGTGTTCCTCGGCACCATGGTGATCCAGTCGTTGTGGCTGCAGACGCAGATGGGCTACACCGCGCAGTGGGCGGGCTACGCGCTCGCGCCCGTGGGCATCTTCGCCGTCATACTCGCGCCTTTCGTCGGCCGCGGCCTGCGAAACATCGACCCGCGCCGCTTCGCCACCACGGCCTTCATCGTTTTCGCCATCTGCTTTTTCTGGCGCACGCAGTTCACCACCGGCGCGGACTTCGTCACCATCGCGCTGCCGCAGCTGCTGCAGGGCGTGGCGGTGTCGATGTTTTTCGCGCCGCTGGTGAGCATCAATGTCGGCGGCATCGCGCCCGAACGCATGGCCTCGGCGGCAGGCACGCAAAACTTCCTGCGCACCATGTGCGGCAGCTTCGGCACCTCGCTCGCGATCGCCCTGTGGACGCGGCGCGAGTCACTGCACCGCACGCAGCTCGCCGATCACATCAACGTGTATGCGCCGCAGAGTACCCTGTACGCCGATCGCCTGGGCGCCGCCGGCATGCCGCCGGATCAGGTCCACGCGGTGCTCGACCGGATACTCTCCGGACAGGCGAATATGCTCGCCACCAACGACGTGTTCTGGGTGTGCGGCTGCCTGCTGATCGCGCTGATACCGGTGATCTGGCTCGCCAAGCCGCCGTTCGGCCGGCCCAGCCCCGTCGCGGCCGACTAGCCCGCTGCCGGCGCTGGCCTGCTCCCGCCGCGCGACCGGCGGGGCGATAGGCAGCGTGTGCGGTGGCTAATCC
>JACZJU010000138.1 GCA_014860395.1 Burkholderiales bacterium
CAGGGCACCCTGGGCTGGCTGATCGCGAACAGGGCGCTGCCGATCTGCAGCCGGTCGCCGACGCAGCGCTCGGATTCGTCGAGGCCGGAGACGGTGAGGTTCTCGCCGAACTGGCCGTAATCCATTTCTTCCCGGCCCAGGGCTACACGCCAGTAGGCGTAGTGATCGAGCGCATAGGCGTACACCGCCTTGTGCGCGCCGCCGTGGTTGCCCAAGTCCGCCTGGCCGTCACCCTCGAGGTTAAGCGTGCCGACGCGCACCGGGCCCGCCACCGGTTTCTTGAAAATGCCCGTCTTGATCAGCCTTTCGCCGTGTTGCACCTCGATCGGCAACGATACGCTTATCGCTATCAGCTTCATGGGCATCATCCGGTTTGGCCGCGACGGCCGGCTATTTAGTATCGCCTAATTGCACGGTGGTTGCGCGGCCGTTCACCCCCTCTCCCGCCTGGGCGGGAGAGGGTCGGGGTGAGGGTGGGACTGTCGCCCGCCTAGGCAAATCTCACTTAGGCGTAAGCCGCGGATAGTCGGTGTAGCCCTTGGTGCCGGGCGTGTAGAAGGTGGCCATGTCCGGGGCGTTGAGCGCCGCGCCCGCGCGCATGCGCTCCACCAGGTCAGGGTTGGCGAGGAACGGCCGGCCGAACGCGATCAGGTCGGCGCTCTTTGCGGCAAGCGCGCTCTCTGCACTGTCGCGATCGAAGCCGCCGGCAAGGATGAACGCGCCCTTGAAGCTGGCGCGCAGCTTCGCCTTGAACTCCGCCGGCACGGGCGGTGCGCCCATCGCGGAATGGTCCAGCACATGCAGATAAACCAGGCCGAGCGCCGAGAGCTCTTGCACGAGCGCGAGGTATTGCGCCTCCAATTCCGGGAATGCGCCGGTGCTGTTGAACACGCCGTAGGGTGAGAGGCGGATGCCGACGCGGTCGGCGCCGATCGCGGCCACGGTCGCGCGCGCCACCTCGAGCACGAAGCGGTTGCGGCCGGCGATGCTGCCGCCGTAGCCGTCGCTGCGCCGGTTCACGTTGGCGTTGAGGAACTGCTCGATCAGGTAGCCGTTCGCCGCGTGCAGCTCCACCCCGTCGAATCCGGCCTCGATCGCACGCTTCGCCGCCTGCGCGTATTCGCCCACGGCTAGGGCGATGTCGGCCTCGGTCATGGCGCGCGGCAGGCTGTGCGGCTGCAGGCCTTTGGTGTCGGTGTATATCTCGCCGGGGCAGGCCTCGGCCATCGGCCCCACTACTGCGGCGCCCGCCGGCAGGTTGGCGAGGTTGGTCACGCGGCCGGTGTGCATGAACTGCATGAAGATCTTCCCGCTCTTGGCGTGGACCGCGTCGGTCACCGCCTTCCAGCCGCGCACCTGCGCGTCGTTGAACATGCCGGGGATGCGCGGGTAGCCCAGGCCGTTGGGCGAGGGGGAGGTGCCTTCGGTGACGATGAGGCCAGCCGTGGCGCGCTGGCCGTAGTACTCGGCCATGAGCGCGTTGGGGGTATTGGCTTCGACCGCGCGATTGCGCGTCATCGGCGCCATTACCGTGCGATTCTTGAGCTGCAGCGAGCGCGCCGAAAATGGTTCGAACAGCATGGCGGTCCTTTTTTGGTGTTGTCGGGGGATCTCTGGTTATGGGGACGAAACGCGGGATTGCAAGGCGGGAACGCGCCTGCAATGCCATCGGCGAAACCGGCGCGCACCAATTGATTCCGCTGCGGCAGCCTCGACTGTTCGCTGCCGGGGTGCGGCCGCCAGGCCAAGGCAGACAACTTTTGAATTCCGCAAAGGATTGCTTCCGTCGGCAAGAGGTTAAAATGCGGGGCGCATTTTAGCCGCGGCCAGGCGCAACGGCGGCAGTATTTTGCAATCCTTTACCCATCTTTTCGCAGACACAAGGCGTGCAGTGCAAAGCATAAAATCGACCGCGAGCGTGACCTCGGCAAATCGATGAACATCGCGCCGACGGCACGCTCGGTGCTGAAAGAGGTCTTCGGCTACGCCGCGTTCCGCGGGCCGCAGGCCGAAATCGTCGAGCACGTGGCTGCGGGCGGCGATTGCCTGGTGCTGATGCCCACGGGCGGGGGCAAGTCGCTGTGCTACCAGATTCCGGCGCTGCTGCGCCCGGGGACCGGCATCATCGTCTCGCCGCTGATCGCGCTGATGCAGGACCAGGTGGCGGCGCTGCGCGAGGCCGGCGTAAAAGCCGCATTCCTCAATTCATCGCTCTCGGCCGCCGATGCCGCCGCAGTCGAGCGCGGCCTGATCAACGGCGACTACGACCTCCTCTATGTCGCGCCGGAGCGCGCGCTGATGCCGCGCTTTCTCGAGCAGCTCGCGCGCCTGCAAGCCTCGGCGCGGCTGGCGCTGTTCGCCATCGACGAGGCGCACTGCGTGTCGCAGTGGGGCCACGATTTCCGCCCGGAATACGTTCAGCTTGCGCTGCTGCACGAGCGCTTTCCCGAGGTGCCGCGCATCGCGCTCACTGCCACCGCCGACCGCGTCACGCGCGAGGAAATCGTGCAGCGCCTGGGGCTTGTCGGCGCGCGCACTTTCGTATCGAGCTTCGACCGGCCTAACATCCGCTACCGCATCGTCGAGAAGACCAACGCGCGCGCGCAACTGCTCGCCTTCCTGCGCGCCGAACACGCGGGCGAGGCCGGCATCGTCTATTGCATGTCGCGGCGCAAGGTCGAGGAGACCGCGGCCTGGCTGGTCGAGCAGGGCGTGAGCGCGCTTGCGTACCACGCCGGCATGGACGCCAACACGCGCAATCTGCACCAGGCGCGCTTCCAGCGCGAAGAGGGCATCGTCATGGTGGCGACCATCGCCTTCGGCATGGGCATAGACAAGCCCGACGTGCGCTTCGTCGCGCATCTCGACCTGCCCAAGAGCATCGAGGGCTATTACCAGGAGACCGGGCGCGCGGGCCGCGACGGCCTGCCCGCCGACGCGTGGATGGCCTACGGCCTGGGCGACGTCGTCAACCAGCGGCGCATGATCGACGCTTCCACTGCCGAGCCGCAGTTCAAGCGCATCGCCGCAGCCAAGCTCGACGCCCTGCTCGGGCTGTGCGAAGCGAGCACCTGCCGCCGCGTGCGCCTGCTCGCCTATTTCGACGAAGCTTCCGAGCCCTGCGGCAATTGCGACGTCTGCCTCGAGCCGCCGCAGGTCTGGGACGGCACCGTGGCGGCGCAAAAGGCGCTGTCCTGCGTGTATCGCACCGGGCAGCGCTTCGGTGCGGTGCACTTGATCGACGTGCTGCTGGGCAAGGAGACAGAGCGCGTGCTGCACTGGAATCATCAGAATCTCAGCACTTTCGGCATTGGCAAGGAGCTGGACGAAAAAGCCTGGCGCGCAGTGTTCCGCCAGCTGGTGGCGCAGGGCCTGCTCGCCGTCGACCATGCGGGCCACGGATCGCTGTTGCTCGCCGAGGCGAGCCGCGCGGTGCTCGCGGGTAAGCAGTCGGTGCACCTGCGACAGATGCAGGCGGGCAAGCCGAAGAAAGGCGCCAAGCGCTCCACTGCGACCGCTGCCGGGCTCGACGCCACGGCCGAGCAGTTGTGGCAGCGCCTGCGCGAATGGCGCGCCGGCGTCGCAAAGGAACACGGCGTGCCGTCCTATGTCGTGTTCCACGACGCCACCCTGGCCGAGCTCGCGCGCGCGCGCCCGCAGAGCGAGGACGCGCTCGCACAGATTTCCGGCGTAGGCGCGCGCAAGCTCGAGCGCTACGGCGCGGCGCTGCTGGAGTTGTTGCGCGACTGAAAGTGCATGCAGCGCGCGCACCCGGTGCGCGGCGATAATGATCCCTTAAGCTTCGCCCCTTAAAGTGCCCCCATCGTTCATCACCGATGGGGGCGGCATGCATAGGTCAAAATTCTTCGCGGCTATCCTGCTGGCGGGGTCACTTGCTTTGCCGGGGTTCGAGGTCATGGGCGCGACGCCGGCGGAAATCCAAAAAACCTACGAGGCGGAGGCGCGCGCAGCCGCGCCGGCGTTCGACGGCTTTTCGGCCGAGCGCGGCCAGCGTTTTTTCTCTTCGACCCACGGCAACGACTGGAGCTGCAGCACCTGCCATACAACCAAGCCTTCAGAACCGGGCAGGCACGCGACCACCGGCAAGGACATCGCGCCGATGGCCACGGCGGCGAATCCGCAGCGCTTCACCGACGCAGCCAAGGTGGAGAAGTGGTTCCGGCGCAACTGCAAGGACGTGCTCGGCCGCGCCTGCGCCGCCCGGGAAAAGGGCGACGTGCTGGCCTATCTGATGTCGCTTTCCAAATAGGAGCAGGAAATGAACAAGGTAATCCAGTTGAAAGTCGTCGATGTCGTCGTCTGGGCGGTTTCGCTTCTGTTCGCATTCGGCCTGCTGATCGGCGAAGCCATGGCCGATTCGGACAGTTTTACAGCGACCAACAAAAAATGGGCAGCAGAATGCGGCAGCTGCCATATCGCGTATCCGCCGCAGCTCCTGCCCGCAGCCTCGTGGCGCCGGATCATGGCTGGGCTGGACCGGCATTTCGGCAGCGACGCGAGCCTGGACGCGGCGAGCGCGGCCGAAATCGGCGCCTTCCTCGAGCGCAACGCCGGCCACGGCAAGCGCGGCCGCGGCGAGCCGTTGCGCATCACTGAATCGCGCTGGTTCCTGCACAAGCACGACGAAGTGCGCGCCTCCGCCTGGAAGAATCCGCAGGTCAAGAGCGCGGCAAATTGCGGCGCCTGCCACGCCGGTGCCGCGCGCGGCGACTTCGACGATGACGCGGTGCGCATCCCGCGCTGATGGAGGCCGCGATGAAACGCATACTGGTGTGGGATCTGCCGACGCGGCTGTTCCACTGGCTGTTGGCGGCATGCTTCCTCGGCGCCTGGCTCAGCGCCGAGTCCGAGCGCTTGCGCGACATCCACGTGGTGCTCGGCTACACCATGCTGGGGCTGGTCGCGTTCCGCTTCCTCTGGGGCGTCATCGGCACGCGCTATGCGCGTTTCAGTTCGTTCCCGTTCGCGCCGCGCCGCGTGCTTCCCTACCTCCTGTCGCTGTTCACGCGCTCACCGCAGCATCATGTGGGGCACAATCCGGCGGGCAGCCTGGCTATCTACGCCATCCTCGCGCTGTCGCTGCTCGCGGGCGCCACCGGCTATGCCGCCTACAACGAAATCGGCGGCGAAGCGCTGGCGGAGTTGCACGAAGGCGCGTCGAGTGCGATGCTAGGCTTGGTCCTGATCCACATCGGCGCAGTCATCGTGAGCAGTCTGATCCACCGGGAGAACCTCGCCGCCGCCATGCTGAACGGCTACAAGATGGGCCGCGCGGGCGAGGCCATACGCCGCAAGCACTGGTTCGTCGCCGCAGCCCTGCTGCTCGCGACCGTCGGCTTCTGGGCCGGCAACGCCGGGCTGCTGCCCGAGGGCATGAGCCTGCCCGTCACCGCAGCCGCCGCGCAGCGGAACGAGGGCGAGCGCGGCTGATGCGCCTGCTCCTGGTCGAGGACGACAAGCTGCTCGGCGACGGCGTGCAGGCGGGGCTGATTCAGTCCGGCTTCAACGTCGATTGGGTCCGCGACGGCGTCGCCGCGGAACTCGCGCTCAGGACCGGCGAGTACGCCGGCGTCGTGCTCGATCTGGGCCTGCCGCGGCTCTCGGGCCTGGAACTGCTCGAGCGGCTGCGCCGCGCAAACAACAAGGTGCCGGTGCTGATCCTGACCGCGCGCGACCGTGTCGAAGACCGCATCAAGGGCCTGGATAGCGGCGCCGACGACTACCTGGTCAAGCCCTTCGATCTGCACGAACTCGCGGCACGCCTGCGCGCGCTGGTGCGGCGCTCGCGCGGCGAGGCCACGCCGACGCTGCGCGTGGGCGACATCGAGCTCGACCCTGCCGCGCGCAGCGTGACTTTCCGCGGCCGCCCGGTCGAACTCTCGGCGCGCGAGTTTGCGCTGCTGCAGGAACTGATGCTCAACGCCGGGCGGGTGTTGTCGCGCGAGCAATTGGCGCAGCGCTTGTATGCCTGGGGCGAAGAGATTGAGAGCAACGCGATCGAGGTGCACGTGCATCACCTGCGGCGCAAGCTTGCGCCCGAACTCCTGCGCACGGTGCGCGGCGTCGGCTACCTGATGCCGCGCGAAACGCCATGAGCAGGCGCGCGGGTGGGTTTTCTCTCAGGCAGCACCTGCTGCTTACGCTGCTCGGCAGCATCGCCGTCGTCTGGCTGGCGACTGCGGTGTTCAGCTATTTCGACGCGCGGCACGAGCTCGACGAATTGCTCGATGCCCACCTGGCGCAGTCGGTAGCGCTGCTGCTGGCGCAGACCGGGCACGAGCCCGAGGAGATCGATACCGAGCACATGGCGCAATTGCACAAGCGCGCGCGCAGCGTGGCGATCCAGATGTGGGAGAGGGGCGAAATATTGCGCCTGCATTCGGTGAGCGCTCCGGCCGAGCGCCTGTCGCCGCGGGACGAGGGTTTCAGCGACGCGCTCATCAAGGGCGAGCGCTGGCGCGTGTTCAGCGCCTGGGATGCCGAGCGGCGCTATCTGGTGCAGGTCGGCGAACGCTACAAAACGCGCGACGAGATTGCGGCCAGCCTGGCGAAAAATCTGCTGCTGCCGCTGCTGTTCGCGCTACCCCTGCTCGGTCTGCTGGTCTGGCTCAACGTCGCGCGCGCGCTGCGTCCGCTGGCTGCGCTGGGCCGGCAGGTGGCTGGGCGCGATCCGGGCAACCTGGGCACGCTCGATGCGGGTGAGATACCGGCTGAGGTCGTGCCTCTGGTCGAGAACCTGAACCGGCTGTTCGAGCGCGTCGCGCAGCTGATCGAAAACGAACGCCGCTTTACCGCCGACGCCTCGCACGAGCTGCGCACACCGCTGGCGGCGCTGAAGACGCAGGCGCAGGTGGCGCTCGCATCCACCAACGACGCCGAGCGCAGGCGCGCGCTCGACAACGTGATCGCGGGCTGCGAGCGCGCCGCCCACCTGGTGCAGCAACTGCTGACGCTGGCCCGCCTCGATCCGGACCAGCCCGGGAACCCGGTCGAGGCCTGCGACCTGCGGGCGCTGGCCAGCGCCGCCGTCGCCGAATTGGCGCCCTACGCATTGTCGAAGGACGTCGAAATCGAGCTGGCCGACGGAGCGCCCGTGGAAACGACCGGCCACCCTGGTCTGCTCGCCGTCCTGTTGCGCAACCTGATCGACAACGCCATCCGCTACAGTCCCGCAGGCGGGAGCGTGCACGTGCGCGCGGCGCGCGACGGCCAGGCGGCGACGCTCATGGTGACCGATCGCGGGCCGGGCATTCCCGCAGACGAACGCGAGAAGGTCGGGCGGCGTTTCTACCGCGTCCTCGGTACCGAGGAATACGGCAGCGGTCTCGGTCTTTCCATCGTCAAGCGGATCGCCGAGTTGCATGGCGCCAGCGTAAGCCTCAGCGAGGGCGAGCAAGGCCGGGGACTGTCGGTCACGGTGGCGTTCAGGTCTTTGCGCTCCTAGAACGAGAGCAGCACCGCCACCCCGGCCACCGTCAGCATCGCCCCCAGCGCGACGCGCTTGTTCATGCGCTCTTGCCGAAGGATGAACATGCTCAGCGCGAGCGTGATCAGCGGATAGGTTGCGACGATGGGCGAGACCAGTGCGACCTTGCCCTTGGCCAGGGCCGTATACATCAGAAACAGGCTGGCGCCGTTCAGGATTCCGGTGGCGACGAACCAGGGCGTTGCGCGGCGGTCGGTCTGCTCTCGCGGGCCGCGCAGGCGCAGGGCCGCGAGTATCACCATCGCGGACACGGTGTAGCCGATCAGCGTCGCGGCATAAGGGTTGGACCAGAGCGCGAGCCCGGCTTTGGTCAGGACCTGCGCCAGCGCGCGCAGCGCCGCCGCCGCGAACGGCAGTCCGATGGCCCACAGCGGCCAGTCGCGCTTGAGCGTGCCGCTCCGCCCGGCCAGTGCCAGCATGCCGAGCACGATGGCGCCGGTCCCGAGCACATTGCCCGGGGTGAGGCCTTCGCCAAGGAACAGCACGGCCCCGGACAGGGCGAACAGTGGCGTCGTGCAGGAAACCGCGGCGGTGATGGTCGGCCCCATGCGCTGGTTGCCGGTGTAGGTCAACAGCGTCACCGCCGCCGGAAAGAACAGGCCGACGAGGGCGAATACGCCCACTGCCGCAAGATCGAAACCGCCAAGGTCGAGCATGAACGGCGCCAGGCACCAGAACAGCAGCGTCGAGGACGGTACGCCGATCGCCGCGCCGGCCGCAGGCGATGCAAAACGCAGGCCCTGCCGCGTGGTGATCATGGCCACGCTTAGGCAGACGGCGGCGGCAAACGCCCAGAGTGCGGATTCGAGCATGATCAGCAGGGGTGGCGGTGGGTGCGATTCACGATGTCCTCCGCCGCATGATAGCGCGCCGCGCCGTGGGGATCAGGCGGTAATCAGCTTCAGGTTCAGCGCGCGCTCCAGCAGCCAGACCATGGCGACGGCGACGATCGCGGTCGAGCCGCCGAACAGCACCACGCGCCGGTAGAACCAGCTCGCGCGAATCAGGTAGGCCAGCGGCAAAAAGGCGGCGACGATGGCGAGTTGCCCGCCTTCCACGCCGATGTTGAAGCCGACCAGCGCCAACACCAGGGCGTCGCGCGGCAGCCCCAGCTCGGCAAGCACGCTGGCAAAGCCGAAGCCGTGGATCAGGCCGAAGGCGAAGGCCACCACCCAGCGTCTGCCGCCGACCACGGGCAGCAGGTTGTTCAGCGCCGCCAGCACCACCGAGGCGGCGATGGCTGATTCCACCAGACGCGAGGGCAGCGCGATCACGCCCAGCGCGGCCAGTGACAGCGTGATCGAATGCGCCACGGTGAACGAGGTCACGATTTTGAACACATCCCAGAACGCGTCGGGGAAGCGCGCCACCGGCGACCAGTGATGCCGTTCGCGCAGCAGCACCGCCGGCAGCAGGAGCGACACCAGGAACAGTATGTGGTCGTAGCCGATCCAGATGTGCCATACGCCTTCGCGGCCATAGCTCAGGAATTGCCTGAAAGCGGACAGTTCGCCGAGCACGAAACGCTGCGTCGTGCGTTCCGGCGTGAATACCAGGCTCTGGTTCCTGCCCTGGTATTCGAGATTGAGCAGGCCCTTGTGCTGTGCATCGAAATCGAAGAACAGCTTGTAGCCGATCTCGATCTCTGCCGGCGCGCTGCCGCAATTCGCGGCAAAGCGCAGCACTTCGTAGGCGCCGTCGCTGTGGTGGTCCACCTGGTGCCCGGTGACCGCCAGCGGGCAGTTCTTCGCATCGCCTTTGAGACTCAGGCGCGCGAGCGCATAGGCGGCAATGTCGCCCTGGCGTGCGCGCAGCTCGCCCCAGGTGATGTCGCCGTCGCCGTTGGCATCCAGGCCGATCGCCTGCTCCAGGTCGCGCAGCGCGATGTCCCATTGCCCGGTGATTTGCGCGCCGTCGATGTTGAGGCGCAGGTAGCTGTCGCTGGGCTTGTGCGCCTCGGCCGCAAAGCTCGCGAGCAGCAACAGCAGTGCCAGAGCGCGGCTCATTGCGCGCCCGCCTGCAGTTCCCGCGCCAGCCTGGCGTAGGCCGGGTCCTCGTAGCCGCTCGTTTTCATCCAGTCCAGGGCCGGCTGCGCTGCACGAAAGTCTTTCGCCGCGAGCGCCGCCTCCATCAGGATGCGCGCGTCGCGCGCCTCGCGCTGCAGACGGTAATTCTCCGCCGCGAGGCGCAGCGCGCCTTTCGCGTCGCCAAGCAGGTAGAGATGAAAGCGCGCCTCCTCCTGCTGGTGCAGCTTGTCGCCGCGCAGGGCGGACGCGTCGAAGCGCTCCTTCAGCATTGCTATATGCGCCGCTGCGGCCGGCAGTTTTGCCGCCTGTTCCGCCAGCGCCAGGCGCAAGAGGAGGATGTCGGAGCGCTCCCAGTCGCGCAGCAGCGCCACCACCTCCGCCGGCCGGCCGTGGTCGAGCAGAAAATCGGCGTAGGCGCCGAGGATGTAGCCGTCGGTGATGCCGAGCGCGAGCCCGGCCTTGAAGTGGCGCTCGGCCAGTTCGTCGCGGCCCAGCTGCACGGCGGTTTCGGCAAGCCGCGTTTCGATCCAGAGTCTCAGGTCGGGGTCGGCGTCGGGGCGCTGCGCCAGGGCTTTGGACAATTCCGCGTAGGCCTGCGCCGCCTTGCCGGTGCGCTCGTCGATGATCGCATTGCAGGACGTGGCGAGCAATGCGCTCGCGAGCCGCGCGAGTTTGTCGCAGGCCGCGCGCGCGCCGGCGTAGTCGGCCTGCACCATCAGTATGGCCGAGCGCCAGGACCAGATCTCGGCGTTGCCCGGATCGCGCTTGGCCGCGCTCGAGAGGTCGGCGAGCGCGGCATCGAACTCGTGCCGGTACTGGCGCAGCAGCGCGCGCATGACGAGGACCTCGGTCGGCGGCTCCGCCTCCTGGCTCCAGGGCCGGATCGCCGCCTCGGCGTAGCCGACATAACGCGGGTCACCCTCGGCGCTGGCGAGGTCGAAGTAGCGGCGCGCCAGCGCCAGCGCACGCTCGAGGTTCTGCGGCTGCTCGGCGAGCGCGCGGCGCAATTGGCGCAATTCCCGCCCCTCGCCGGCCGAGGCTTTGAACGGCAGACGCTCGAGGATCTCGTCGTCCGATTGCGGCGTGTAGGGCGCGGCCCGCGCCGCTGTGCTGGCGCAGAAACCGAGAACGAAAACCAGGGTGAGCAGGCAGCGCATGTGGTTCGGGGGCCGGTGGATTTTGTCAGCCCGGTCCAGGGCCGGGGCGCGATTATAGAATACAAGCTTGATTGCTAGGGGCTTTTCTATAGATGAGCCGAATCCGGGCGGATTCACCAAAACCTGTCAACGCCTTGGCGGCTGGGCCGTTATGGCGAGTTCCGGCATTGCGGTTATCACCGTTATGCTTGCACCGCGTTATCGACGTCGGCTCCTCAAGATGGAACGATGGATAGAGGCGGAAGGCAGCGCGCCGGTTGTCCACATCCATTATTAACGAGGAGTCAAAATGAAAAAGCTTCTGTCCGCCCTGGTTGCCGCAGTATTCGCCGTTTCCACCGCTTCCGCCTTCGCTGCTTCGCACGTGAAAGCCGCTGGCGAGAAGCAAGAAGAGATGAAGAAAGAAGAAGCGGCTGCGCCGGCCAAAGAAGAAATGAAGGCCCCGGCGAAAGCCAAGAAAGCCAAGAAAGCCAAGAAAGCCAAGAAAGAAGAAATGAAGAAGGAAGAGGGCAAGTAAGCTTCTCTCCGACGCACCAAAAGGGCAGGGTCATCCCTGCCCTTTTTTATTTGCGGAACCGCTCGCGACCCAAGGAGGGTTGGGGTCCCTCCGCCCCAACCTCGCCCCCCGCCACGAAAATTTGCTAGAGTCGTTCGCCATGAGTGCGAACCTCGCCCAGCTCCTAGTGCGCAGCGCACACGCCTACCCGAACCTGCCCGCGCTCGCCCTGGGCCCGCGCGTAACCTGCAGCTACGCCCAGCTCGCGGGGCGGGTGGCGCGCCTTGCGGCCGGGCTCGCGCAGCATCTCTCCCCCAACGACCGTGTCGCCCTGGTGATGCAGAACTGCCCGCAGTACGTCGAGCTCCTGTTCGCCTGCTGGCATGCCGGCCTGTGCGCGGTGCCGGTGAACGCCAAGCTGCATCCGCGCGAACTCGAATTCATCCTCGCCAACAGCGGCGCGCGCCTGTGCTTTGCCAGCGCCGACCTCTACGACGCGATGGCGCCGCTGGCCGAGAGCGTGCCCTGCCTTGAAGAAGTCATAGACGCCGACGGCCCGCGCTACGCGGCGCTCGCCGCCGGCGCGCCCTTGCCCATGGCGGCGCGCGCGGCCGAGGACCCGGCCTGGTTGTTCTACACCAGCGGCACCACTGGCCGGCCCAAGGGCGTGACGCTGACGCAGAAGAACATCATGGCGGCGATCCTCAACTATTTCTCCGACGTCGACGCCATCGACCCCGGCGAGGCGATCATCCACGCCGCGCCGATGTCGCACGGATCGGGCTTCTACATGCTGCCGCACGTCGCGCACGCCGGCCTGAACGTGGTGCCCGAGTCGGGCGGCTTCGATGCGCCCGAGATCTACGCCCTGTTGCAGGCGCATCGCGGCGTCACACTGTTCGCCGCGCCCACCATGGTGAAGCGCCTGGTCGATCATCCCGCCGACGCCGACACGGCGAACCTCAAGACCATCGTCTACGGCGGCGGCCCGATGTACGTCGCCGACTGCAAGGCGGCGATGAAACGCTTCGGCTACAAGCTCGCGCAGATCTACGGCCAGGGCGAGTCCCCCATGACCATCACCGCCATGGGAAAGGCCATCCATGCCGCCACCGATCATCCGCGCTACGAGCAGCGGCTGGCCTCGGTCGGCCAGGCCTTCACCGGGGTCGAGGTCATGGTCGGCGACGCCGACGACCGGCCGCTGCCGGCGGGCGAGATCGGCGAAATCCTGGTGCGCGGCGATCAAATCATGGCAGGCTATTGGGACAATCCCGCCGCGAGCGCCGAGACTTTGCGCAACGGCTGGCTGCACACCGGCGACGTCGGCAGCCTGGACGAAGAGGGTTTCCTGACGCTGATGGACCGCAGCAAGGACCTGATCATCTCCGGCGGCTCCAACATCTATCCGCGCGAAGTGGAAGAGGTGCTGCTGCTGCACCCGGGCGTGAGCGAGGTTTCCGTGGTCGGTCAGAGCCACCCGGAATGGGGCGAAGTCGTCGTCGCCTTCGTCGTCCCCCGTGGTGCGCCGCCGGACAAGGCGGACCTCGACGCCCTGTGCCTGGACCGCATCGCCCGCTTCAAGCGGCCCAAGGCCTACCGCTACGTCGAGGCGCTGCCGAAAAACAGCACCGGCAAGGTGCTCAAGACCGAGCTGAGGAAGCTGTTGTAGCGGTCGGGCTCCCCTCACCCTGGCCCTCTCCCCGCGAGCGGGGCGAGGGAATACTTCAGCTGGAACTCGCGAGCTTGTGCCCCGAAGGAAATCCCCTTGGGGGACTCGCGAATTTCCGTCACGCCGGCGGGTCAGAACTTCAGGACGAACAGGGTGATCGCCGGAAACAGCACGAGGATGGTAACGCGCACCAGATCGCTGATGACGAAGGGAAGCACGCCGCGATAGGTTTCGCCCATGGAAATGTCCGGCGCCATCGACTGGATGACGTAGAGGTTCATGCCTACCGGCGGGGTAATCAGCCCGACCTCGACGACGATCAGCACCAGGATGCCGAACCAGATCGCCGTTTCCTCGGGTGGCAGACCGAAGTCCAGCCCCGAAATCAAGGGGAAGAAAATCGGGATAGTCAGCAGAATCATCGACAACGAATCCATCACGCAGCCGAAGATCAGGTAGAAAAGCAGGATCGCCCACAGCACCTGGTAGGGCCCCAGGCCCTGGCTGCCGACCCAGGAAGCCAGTTCCTGGGGCAGCATGGACAGTGCGAGAAAGCTGTTGTAGGCAGCCGCGCCGAGCACGATCATGAACACCATCGCCGTTCCGCCGGCGGTGGACTCGAAAGCGCGAAGCATGTTCTTGCCTTCCAGTCCTCCGCTTTTCCAGGCGAGCAGTCCGGTCGCAGCGGCGCCGACCGCCGCCCCCTCGGTGGGCGTAAATACGCCGGTGTAGATACCGCCGATTACGACGACGAAAGTCAGCACCACCGGCCAGACGGCGCGCAGCGCGCGCATGCGCTGCGGCCAGGGCATCCGCGGAATCTGTCCGGCCGACCCGGGCGACACGCGCACGAAAATGCCGATCACCAGCATATAGCCGAGTGCCGCGAATATCCCCGGCACGAAGGCGGCTGCAAACATCTTGGCGATGTTCTGCTCGGCGAGGATGGCGTAGATCACCAGCACGATCGAAGGCGGGATCAGGATGCCCAGCGTTCCGCCCGCCGCCAGCGCGCCTGTGGACAGCGCGCCGGAATAACCGGCCCGGCGCAACTCGGGCAGCGCCACCTGGCCCATGGTGGCGGCAGTCGCCAGCGAGGAGCCGCAGATCGAGCCGAAGCCGGCGCAGGCGCCGATTGCCGCCATGGCCACCCCGCCTTTGCGATGGCCGATAAAAGCCTCCGCCGCCTTGAACAGCGCCCGCGACAGGCCGCCGAGGGAGGCGAACTGGCCCATCAGCAGAAACAGCGGCACGATGGTCAGCGAATGGTTGGAGAAGGTGCCGTAGGCGAGCGTCTTCATCTGGCTCAACAGCGGCATGATGTTGCCATAGACCAGCCAGGAGCCGGTGAGTCCGATCAGCAGCATCGACAGACCGATCGGCACGCGCAGGAAGATCAGGACCAGCAGGAACGGGAACGACCAGGCGGCGAGGTAGAGCGGGTCCATCGATGTCCTCAATCGGCCGGCTCGAAGCCGGGTTGCGGCGCCACCAGACGCAAGGATTCGAGCAGGCGCCAGGCGTAGGCCAGGCAGCCGAAGATCGCCGGCGCCATCGAAGCGGCGTAGCCCCACCACACGGGCATCTGCAATATGAAACTGACTTCGCCGTTGGCATAGAAATCGACCATGGCGATCCCCATGCGCCACACCAGGACCACCCAGACCATGAGCATGAGCGCATCGGCGGCAATCACGAGAAAACGTCTCATGGCCGGCGGATAGCTGTGCCAGAACATGCCCACTTCGGCATGGATGCGCTTCAAATGACACCAGGGGAGAAAACAGAAGACGGCAAACGCGGTGCCGGCCTCGACGAGCTCGAAGTCACCCGGCACCGGACCCAGACCGATGAAGCTGAGCGAGCGACCGGCGATGCTGCAGACGCTGAGCGCCGCCAGCAAGGTCAGCACGGCCCCGCCCACCCAGGCCAGGAAGCGGCTGGTGTCGTAGATGAATTTGCTCATGAGGCGATGTTGGTCCGCCGGCATGGCGGCCGGATGCCGCAATGCCGGCGGGAGGAAGGCTATTTCTTCGAATACTTGGCGATCAGCGCCTCCGCGTCAGCTGCCAGCTTCGGACCGTCGATGCCTTTGGCTGCCACTTCCTTGAACCAGATATCGCGCACGCCGGAAGCGGCGTGCACCCAGCGCTGGGTTTCCGTGGGATCGAGCATGTAGATCTTGTTGCCGGCCTTCTGGGCCAGGGACAGGCCGACCTTGTCGCCCGCATCCATCGCGCGACCGAACAGGGCCGCCGTCTCGATGCCGCTGTTGTCGTCGATGACCTTCTTCAGGTCTGCGGGCAGCTTTTCATAGGCGGCCTTGTTCATCAGCACCCCGAAGGTCTGCGTGTACAGGCCCTTGTCGCCGCTGAACCCGGTGTGGTTATGCACGATCTGCTGCACCTTCAGCGCGGGCACCACCTCCCAGGGTATCGTGGTGGCGGTGATCACGCCTTTGGACAGCGCCTCGCCGACGGCCGGCACGGGCATCCCCACCGGGGTGGCGCCCAGTTCCGTGAGCATGATGTTGACCACGCGCGAGCCGCCGCGCACTTTCACGCCCTTAAGGTCCTCCAGCTTGGTGATCGGGTCGCGGCTGTGGATCAGTCCGGGGCCGTGAATGTGCACCGCGATGAGCTTGACGTCCTTGAACTCGTCCATCGCGTTTTTCTCGACATACTCCTGAAACGCGCGCGAACCCGGCTCGGCCAGGCCGGTGCTGAACGGCAATTCGAACACCTCGGATTTCGGAAAGCGCCCTGGCGTGTAGCCGAGCACGGTCCATACGAAATCGGCGACGCCGTCCTTGGCCTGGTCGAACAGATCGGGCGGTTTGCCGCCGAGTTGCATGCTCGGGAAGTTTTGAATCTTGATGCGCCCGCCGCTCTCCTTCTCGACTTTGGCGATCCAGGGCGCGATCGCTTTCGATGGAATCGTCGCCTGCGGCGGCAGGAACTGATGGAAACGCAGAGTCACATCCGCGGCGAACGCCGATTGCCAGACGGCGAATCCGATGGCAGCAGCCACAACTTTGCCGATTACTTTCATGGTTTGTCTCCTCCTTTGGTCGTTGGTACAAGGTTCTAGCACATGATAGATGCTTTTCCAATCGAGGCAAGGGCTCGTAGAAGGCCCCTTTGCGATGGCGTCGAGCATTTCCGGCGGCCGCGGACCTGCGCCCGGGGCCGCCTCCGGGCAGCGTACTGAATGATCATTCATTCAGTAGGTCGTGTCAAGCGTGGGCGATTGTCGCGCGGCGGGCCGATCACCGGGATGGCGCGCGCTCGGCAAGCCCCGAATGCGCGCATCGGTCGAGCGCGCGCGGTTCGGCAGGGTTTCGCCCGGAGGCTGCGCGTCCTGCTAGACTGCTCGCTCAGCGCGACGCATCCAGCCCGTGCCAAGTTGACGTTAACGTAAACGGCACCTAAACTGGAATATTCGCGGAAAACCCGCAGCGGGGTTGCCATGACCGACCTGTCCGTCAGTTCCAATCTGACCATCTACAAGCCCAAGCACAAGGTGCGCTTCGTCACCGCGGCTTCCCTCTTCGATGGCCACGACGCCTCGATCAACATCATGCGCCGCATCCTGCAGGGCACCGGCTGCGAGGTGATCCACCTCGGCCACAACCGCTCGGTGGAGGAAGTGGTCACCGCGGCGCTGCAGGAAGACGTGCAGGGCATCGCCATCAGCTCCTACCAGGGCGGCCACGTCGAATACTTCAAGTACATGCTCGACCTCCTGCGCGAGCGCGGCGGCGGCGAGATCAAGGTGTTCGGCGGCGGCGGCGGGGTGATCGTCCCCGAGGAAATCGCCGAACTGCACGCCTACGGCGTATCGCGCATCTACTCCCCCGAGGACGGCCAGAAAATGGGCCTGCAGGGCATGATCAACGACATGGTCATGCGCTGCGACGTCGAGCTGCCGCATTTCGCCAAGCGCGAGCTCGACGAGGTCAAGAAAGGCGACCGGCGCAAGCTCGCCCAGCTCATCACCGCGCTCGAAAACAACACGGGGGAAGGGAAGGGGTCCCCCGCTACCTCGGTCGCCGATGCGAAACTGCGCGAAGCAGTAACGAAGGACGCCGAAGAACTCGACATCCCGACCCTGGGCATCACCGGCACCGGCGGCTCGGGCAAGTCCTCGCTCACCGACGAATTGATCCGCCGCTTTCGGCTGGACCAGGACGACAGCCTCGACATCGCCGTGATCGCGGTCGACCCGTCGCGGCGCAAATCGGGCGGGGCGCTCCTGGGCGACCGCATCCGCATGAACGCGATCAACGGCAGCCATATTTTCATGCGCTCGCTCGCCACCCGCGCCACCGGCTCGGAGATCTCCGCGGCGCTGCCCGAGGTGCTGGCCGCGTGCAAGCTCGCCGGGTTCGATTTGATCGTGGTCGAGACCTCGGGCATCGGCCAGGGCGACGCGGCGATCGTGCCGCTCGTCGACGTGTCGCTGTACGTGATGACGCCCGAATTCGGCGCCGCCAGCCAGCTCGAGAAAATCGACATGCTCGATTTCGCCGACTTCGTCGCCATCAACAAATACGACCGCAAGGGCGGCGCCGACGCGCTGCGCGACGTGAGGAAGCAATACCAGCGCAACATCGACGCGTTCAAGTTCCCGCCCGAGACCATGCCGGTGTTCGGCACCATCGCCGCGCGCTTCAACGACGACGGCGTCACCGCGCTCTACCAGCACCTGGTGCCGCACCTCGCCGAGCACGGCCTCAAGGTGAAGCCCGGCAAACTGCCCAAGGTGGAGGTGCGCGCCTCCAGCAACCAGGCCGTGGTGGTGCCGCCGCAGCGCAGCCGCTACCTCGCCGAGATCGCCGAGTGCGTGCGCGGCTACCACAAGTTCGCTAGCGAACAGTCGCACCTCGCGCGCGAACGCCAGCAGCTAACCGCCACCAAGCTCATGCTTCTCGCCGACGCCAGCGCCTCCCCGGCCACCCCCCCTTTGAAAAAGGGGGCCGACTCGCCGCAGGCGAGCGGGGGGATTTTACAAAAGGGGGCCGACTCGCCAACGGCGAGCGGGGGGATTTCAGCAGTCGCCGACACCCTAGACCCACTAATCCACGCCCGCGACGCCAAGCTAGACGCCCGCGCCAAAAAGCTCCTCGACATGTGGCCGCAGATGCAAAAGGCCTACGCCGGCGACGAATACGTGGTGAAGATCCGCGGCAAGGAAGTGCGCACCAAGCTCACCTCCAAGTCGCTCTCGGGCAGCACCATCCGCAAGGTGGCGCTGCCGCGCTACGAGGACCACGGCGAGCTGCTCAAATGGCTGCTGCTGGAGAACGTGCCCGGGTCCTTCCCCTACACCGCCGGCGTGTTCGCCTTCAAGCGCGAGAACGAAGACCCGACGCGCATGTTCGCGGGCGAGGGCGACCCGTTCCGCACCAAC
>JACZJU010000139.1 GCA_014860395.1 Burkholderiales bacterium
GAGGCCGTTTATGCGTCTGGAATCTGCGCGCTAGCTTCTTAGCAGTGCGCGTCCGCCGACCCAGGCCAAGGCACCGAGACCGACCACCGGGCCGACGGTCACGAACGCGATGGTTACGAACGGGGCAGCAGCGGCGAGAACGATCGGGCGAGCCGTTTTGTTGGCGAGCAGTTTCTTGCCGGCGAGCCAAGCGAACATGCACAGCCCGACCAGCGGGAACGTCATGAGGTAGGCCAATCCGATGAAGGGCGCCGCGAGGAACAGGGCGACGTTCTTCAGGTGCGCGCCAGCGGGTGTTTCTTTCTTCGTCCCGGCTGCTTCACGTGTGGTGATGACCGCTTCGCCTGGGAGTGCCCATGCCGCGCCTTCGGCTACGAATGCATGTCTGGTTGTCAGTATGTTTTTAAGTGCTCTCATGATGATCTCCGTACTGGTAAGTTAAATTCGTTTCTGCTTACCCTATCTAATGCATAGACCGTGCCTGCTCGCTGGATTCGAGCACATTAATTCGTATTTTCAATAAGATACGCGTCGACCCGGGCGGTGAGCGCGCCACACCTGACTAGCGAAAAGCGCGCCGAAGTATATTGGCTACATGCACCTTCGCCGCCCGCGCGGAGATTTACTAGTATTTTCAACAAGCTGCGTGGGAAGACAGGGGCATGTTATTTGTGTGCGGCATACCGCCGGAAACGGGTGGTCGTCGCTGGCGCCATATCGCGGCCCTGCCCTCCGCAGGCTTTGCTCAGAGCTTGTAGCCGATCTGCCGCAGAAAGCCTTTGCGCCAGGCGACGTCGGCTTCGGTCTCCACACCCAGAGGCGAGGCGCCGTCGATGACGCCGAGGATGCCGCGGCCCTGATCCGTGGCCGCGACCACCACCTCGGTGGGATTGGCCGTGGCGCAGAAGATGCGGCACACCTCGGGCACCAGCTTCAGCGCATTCAGTACGTTCACCGGGAAGTAGCCGTCGCCGAGGAACACGATGACGCTGTGGCCCGCGCCGATGGCGAGCGCATTCTTTTGCGCGAGTTCGAGCATGGTTGCGTCGGTCCCGGAGAGCCGCACCAGGCACTTGCCCGAGGCCTCGCAAAACGCGAGGCCGAATTTGATCCCCGGCACCGCGCCGACCAGCGCCTCGTGCACGTCTTCCACGGTCTTGATGAAATGCGTCTGCCCGAGGATGAAGTTGGTGGCTTCGGGCTTGTCGATTTTGACGGTGAGGAGTTGCATGAGGCCTCCTAGTTCGTGATGCCTGCAAGCGCAATTCTATTACCCGGCGCGATGCATTTCGCTACTCCTGTGCCCGACTAGAGGTAGAAAATCGACGCCGTGCATGGCGCGTGCGCACGCACGCAGAACCAGGCGGGAATCCGCTGCCGTATGCGGGCGCCTCAGGCCAGAACGATCGCCGCCGCGATTGCCAGCGCGACGGCGACCGTGGCGGCGAATATCGTGTTTTCGCGCTGCCCCCAGGGGTGCTCGCCCTGCTTCACCAAAGCGCGCAACGGAACCGGCGTGGGTATCGTGATCGCCGCCGAAGCCGGAGACGGAACCGCTTGCGCTTCGAGCGCGCCGACCTCGCGCATCAAGCGCTGGGTAGCTTCCTGCGAATCGAATGCGCGCGAGACGCCGCGCGTGGAAACGGGCACCGTCGCAATCCCTGCGTCGGCAGGCCGCACGCCCAACGGTATGGTCTTCTCCACCGGCGGCGTGGTTGCTGCGGCCGGAAGCGCCCCTGAAAACATGTCGGTCGATGCCTGCGCATCCGCCGCCACGCGCCGGCTGCATTCGCGCAGGTCCTTCGCCAGTTCGGCGGCACCCTGGTAGCGCGATTCCGGCGCCTTGGCGAGCGCCTTGGCCACGATGTAGTCGAGGATCACCGGAACTTGCGCGTTGACCGTGCTGGGCGCGGGCGGATCGAGATTGGTGGTCTGGTACATCAGGGCACCGAGGCTGTCGCCATTGAAGGGCGTGTGGCCGGTGAGCATCTGGTAGAGGATGACACCGAGCGAGAAAATATCGGCGCGATGGTCGGCCCGCTGGCCGGTCACCTGCTCCGGCGAAAGGTACTTGGGCGAGCCGAGGATCACGCCGGCCTGGGTGCGCGACTCGGCCAAGCGCATGCGCGCGATGCCGAAGTCCGTGATTTTCACGCGTCCCTGCGGCGTGATCATGATATTGGCGGGCTTGATGTCGCGGTGGACGACGTGGTGCTCGTGCGCGTAGGCAAGTCCCTCGGCGATCTGCGCGGCGATGTCGAGCGCCTTGGCGGTCTCCAGCGGCACTGCGCCGGTCAGCAAGTCGCGCAAATCGCCGCCTTCGACGTATTCCATCGCCATGTAGACGAGGTTGCCGCTCTTGCCGATGTCATGGACGATGACGATATTTGCGTGGTTGAGGCCGCCGGCCGCCTTGGCCTCCTGGTACAGGCGCGCCTCGAATTCGGCCAGGCCGTCCTGCTCGGCCTCGTCCATGTTGATAGTCTTGATCGCGACCGTACGGCTGAGCATCGGGTCGTTCGCCTTATACACGACTCCCATCGCGCCCTTGCCCAACTCGGCAATCAGCTCGTAGCGGCCAAACATGGCAGGACCGGTCATCGGCGCGCCGCTACTTCTTCGCCTTGACGCCACGAAACACCGGCCCCCAGATCGGGTGCCCGGCTTCGGCGGCATCGAGGTCGAAGCCGGGATCGGCGTCCATCGCCTTCTTGAATTCGTCGCGGCACTGACGCTCGCGGCTGGTGACGCAATAGGTGAACGCGAGGTACTTGTGCGCGCTTGCCTGGTCCGCCGCGCGGCTCAGGCCGCCATCGAGACTGTCCTGCAGCAGTTTCGCCGCACGGCGGTAGTCGCCGTCTTCGTAGAGTTTGACGCCGGCGGCGAGGTCTTTCTCGGCCTTCGGCTGTACCGCGTCGGAGATCTTGGCGCCGAGGTCCTTCAGCGGGCCGGACGAGCACCCCCAGAGCGCAGTGCAGACGAGCAGCGGAGCGAGCCAGTTGCGAACGGTCATGGTTATTCCTATTCAGCGCTTGAATCTGTGGCGGATGGTAACGCGGCCACCCGGTCCGAGGTCAACCGTCTCGACATGCGCCGGAAACGCCGAGTTTCTCAATTCGACCCGGTGTTTGCCCGCGGCGGCGGGGAGCGAGCGCAGCGGCGGGCTTACGCCCTGCAGCTCGCCGTCGAGATAGACCTCCGCCCAGGGTAGCGCCGTAATCGCGATCACCGCCTGCGCCGCCGGCACGTTCGCAGCGGCGGCATCTTCGGCGCGAGCGAGTGTCGGCTTCACCGAGGGCGCGGCCTTGTGCGCGGGCTTGGTCCGCTCCGCCTTGCCGGTTGGGACGGGAAGCGCCTCGGCCTCCTTCGTCGCGGCAGCGGGCTGCGCGCTTGTCGCGGCCGCGACCGGCTGTTCCTGCGTGTTCACGCTGCGGTAGTTGCGCAGCACGGGCGCGGTGCCCACGATGGCGATGAAGGCGAGCGGCGCCGCCAGCAGCAGTTTGCTGTTGACGCCGAGGGCCATCGCCATGGCGCGCGGATGCAGGCGGGCGAAGCGCGACACACGTGGTGGCGCGGCTGCGGCGCTCCCGGACGGCCGGTAACGACGCGGCGCGGCGCCAACCGCGTAGACCTCATGCTCGCGTACGTGCTTGTCGGTCCGGGCGCCTTCGTAATGGAACATCCCGGCATAGTCCTCGGACATGCGCGCCATGACTTCGTAATAGGAACGCGACACCAGGATCTGGCCGGAGTCGGCGAAGCTCATGACGCGCTGGGCGACGTTGATGCCGTCGCCGATGATGTTGGGCTGGCCGTTGATGTCCTTCACCAGACGCACCGGGCCAAGATTGATGCCGAAGCGCACCGCGAGCGGCTCGCCCCGCGCGTCCCGGCTGATGACTGCATCGCGCATGCCGAGGGCGACGAACATTGCATCCTCGGGATCGCCAAGAAAACTCAGCGCAGCGCCGTCGCCGGTGTCGAGGATGATGCGGTCATCGACTGCGACCTGCGAGATCGCCTGCGACAGATCGGCGTTGAACCGCTCCTTCTGCCTGATCTGATCGGCGACCGAACGCTTGGAATACTCGATAATGTCGAGAAACAGGATGCTGCAGACAAAGGTTCGGTTGGCATTTTCCAACATCGGCATGATTCGTTCTGTTCGACGTTCACGACGCGATGGACGGCCGGCGCCCGGCTGGACAGCCCCCTCCCTCGCCGTGAAGATTCTACTCCGGAAAGGCCCCGCTCCAACGCCGGCAATTGCCGGAACACCGGCCCATTACACCGCTTGTTCAAGCGATCCCCGCGTCACGCATCGACCATTTCGGATACGATCGACCTCCTTTACACGCGCCGCGCGAGCGGACCGGCACCATGGCGCCCATTGAATTGATCCTGACGGACAGCTGTTTTCCCCGCGCGGCGGCAAGGCGCGGCGCATGAGCCTCACCGCGCTCGCGCTGGTCATCCTCGCCGGACTCATCCACGCGATCTGGAACATCGCCGCGAAAAAAGCCGGCGGCGACGTGCGCTTCGCCGCGTTCAGCGCGCTGCTGATGATGCTGATCTGGGCACCACTGGGCCTGTGGCTAGGGTGGAGTGCGGTGCCGCTTTGGGGCGCGAAAGAATGGGCGCTGGTGACGGTGAGCGGCGCGCTGCACGTTGTCTATTATATTGTCCTGCTGCGCGGCTATCGCAAGTCGGACCTGACGGTGGTTTATCCGCTCGCGCGCGGCTCCGGCCCGCTGCTCTCCTCGCTGGTCGCACTGTTCCTGCTGGGGGAGCGGGTCACGCTGCTGGGCGCGCTCGGCGTCGCCGCGGTGGTGGGCGGCGTGTTCCTGATCGCGGGCGGCCCGGGGCTGTTCCGCGCCGCGCAGGATCCGGCAAAGAAGGCGCGCGTGGTCACGGGCATGGCCTACGGCCTCGTGACCGGGGTGTTCATCGCCAGCTATACGGTAGTGGACGGCTACGCGGTCAAGGTGGTGCTGATGTCGCCCATCCTGGTCGATTACTTCGGCAATTTCGTGCGCCTCGCGCTGCTCCTGCCGCCGCTGCTCGCCGACCGCGCCACCGCCGCGGCGCTCTGGCGCACGCAGTGGAAATACGCACTGGTGGTGGCGACGCTCAGCCCGATCGGTTACGTGCTGGTGCTGTTCGCGATGCAGACGGCGCCGCTGTCGCACGTGGCGCCGGCGCGCGAGGTGTCGATGCTGTTCGCCGCGCTGATCGGCGGCCAGCTGCTCGGAGAGGGCGACCGCGCGTTGCGCATATTCGGCGCGGCCTGCATCGCTTTCGGGGTGATGGCGCTGGCGCTGGGGTGAGTCCACCCTTGGAAGCTCTGATTTAGTATCCGAGCCAATCAGAGCTTCCTCTGACTTGGGGAATTTACAAGGGGCATCGCCTCCTTGTTCACACCTTCCTATTCGACCGTGACCGATTTGGCCAGATTGCGCGGCTTATCCACGTCGGTGCCCTTGTTGAGGGCGGCGTGATAGGCAAGCAGTTGCAGCGGCACGGTGTGCAGGATGGGCGAGAGCAGCCCGGCGTGGTCGGGCATGCGGATCACATGCACGCCGTCGCCGTCGGTCAGCCTGGTGTCCTGGTCGGCAATCACGTGTAGCTCGCCGCCGCGCGCGCGCACTTCCTGCAGGTTGGATTTGAGCTTCTCCAGCAGCGTGTCGTTCGGCGCAATGGCGATGACCGGCATGTACTTGTCCACCAGCGCCAGCGGCCCGTGCTTGAGTTCGCCCGCAGCGTAGGCTTCGGCGTGGATGTAGGAGATCTCCTTCAGCTTGAGCGCGCCTTCCATGGCGATCGGGTAGTGCACGCCGCGGCCGAGGAACAGGGCATGGTGGCGCTGCGCGAATTTCTCCGCCCACATCTTGATCTGTGGCTCGACGTTGAGCACATTCTGCAGCGCCGAGGGCAGGTGGCGCAGTGCCTGCAGCAGCTCGGCCTCGCGCTCGGGTGCAAGCCGCCCGCGCATTTTCGCCAGCGTCATGGTCAGCAGGACCAGCGCGGCGAGCTGGGTGGTGAACGCCTTGGTCGAGGCGACGCCGATCTCGGGGCCGGCGCGGGTGAGAAAGCGCAGGTCGGAAGCGCGTATCAGCGCCGATTCGGGCACGTTGCAGATAGACAGGCTGTATTTGAGGCCGCGGTTCTTGGCGAACTGCAGCGCGGCGAGCGTGTCCGCGGTCTCGCCCGATTGCGAAATGGTGACCACCAGCGTACGCGGGTCCGCCACCGATTCGCGGTAGCGGTATTCGCTCGCGATCTCGACGTTGCAGCGGATGCCGGCGACGCCCTCGAGCCAGTAGCGCGCCACCATGCCGGCGTGGTAGCTGGTGCCGCAGGCGATGATCAGCACCGAGTCGATGTCGCGAAAAATGCGCTCGGCATCGGCGCCAAAGAGCTGCGGCGAGATCGAGCGCGCGTTGGTGACCATCTCGAGGGTGTTGGCCACCGCCATCGGCTGCTCGAAGATTTCCTTCTGCATGTAGTGCCGGTAAGGCCCGAGCTCGACCGCGGCCGAGGAAAGCTCGCTCACGTGTATCGGCCGCTCGACCTCGTCGCCCTTGATGTCGATGATGCGGTGGCCGGCCAGCGTGATCTCCGCGCAGTCGCCTTCCTCGAGATAGATGATGCGCTGGGTCACCTGGATCAGGGCCGAGGTGTCGGAGGCGGCGAAGTTCTCGCCCTCGCCCACGCCGAGCAACAGCGGCGCGCCCATGCGCGCCACCGCCAGCGCGCCCGGCTGTTGATCGTAAACGACGGCGATGGCGTAGGCGCCGACCAGCTCGGCGACGGTCTTGCGCACCGCCTCGAGCAGTGCCGCGCCGGACTGCAGGTGCAGGTGCACCAGGTGGGCGATCACCTCGGTGTCGGTTTCGGAAACGAATGCATAACCCTTAGCTTTGAGCGCGCGGCGCTTTTCATCGTGGTTCTCGATGATGCCGTTGTGCACCACCGACACGCCGCCGGAGACATGCGGGTGGGCGTTGCTCTCCGAGGGCACGCCGTGCGTGGCCCAGCGCGTGTGCGCGATGCCGATATGCGCCTGCATCTGCTCGCGCTCGATCAGCGCCGAAAGCTCCGCGACGCGGCCGGTGCTGCGCAGGCGGCGCAGCACCGACTTGCCGGCGCGCGCGGGATCGTCGTTGAGCACGGCGACGCCGGCCGAATCGTAGCCGCGGTATTCGAGCCGCTTCAGGCCTTCGATCAGGATCGGAACGACATTGCGCCCGGCTATGGCGCCGACGATTCCACACATGGTTATGCTTCCTTTGCTTTCCCGTTATGCGACGTGCGTGCGCGCGGCCCTGCAGCGGCGCCTACTTCTTCACTTTCACCGGCCGCTTCCAGCCCGGCTTGAATATCTGCTCGGCCTTGGTCAGCACCAGGCCCCCGGGCGGCACGTCGCGGTAGATGGTGGTACCGGCGGCGCTGGTCGAACCGGCGCCCACGGTCACCGGCGCCACCAGTTGGGTGTCGGAGCCGATGTGCACGTCGTCTTCGATCACCGTGCGGTGCTTGTTGGCGCCGTCGTAATTGCAGGTGATGGTGCCGGCGCCGATGTTGACGTCGCGCCCGACGATGGAATCGCCGACATAGGAGAGGTGGTTGGCCTTGGAGCGCGCCGCGATCCGGCTTGCCTTCACCTCGACGAAATTGCCGATGTGCACCTCCTCGGCGAGCACGGTGCCGGGGCGCAGGCGCGCGTACGGGCCGATGCGGCAGCGCGCGCCGATGTCGGCCTCCTGCAGATGGCAGAAGGACTCGATGCTCGTGCCGGCGCCAATCTTTACATCGCGCAGCACGCAGTTCGCGCCAATGCTGACGCCCTCGCCCAGTATGACTTCGCCTTCGAACACGCAATTGACGTCGATCGACACGTCGCGCCCGCAGGCAAGGCTGCCGCGCACGTCTACGCGCGCCGGATCGGCGAGCGTGACGCCAGTCTGCATCAGCGCTGCCGCGTTCTCGCGCTGGAACACGCGCTCCAGCTCGGCTAGCTGCGCTTTGCTATTGACGCCCAGGGTCTCCCAGTCAGCGGCGGGATGCGCCGAGTAAACGGCCACTTTGTCCGCCACCGCGGCAGCAACCACGTCGGTAAGGTAATACTCCTTCTGCGCGTTCTTGTTCTTCAAGCCGGCAAGCCAGGCTTTCAGCCGCGCGGTCGGCAGCACCATGATGCCGGTGTTGATTTCGCGCAGTGCGCGCTCGGCCGCCGTTGCGTCTTTTTCCTCGACGATACGGCGGATCTTGCCGCGGCTGCGCACGATGCGGCCATAGCCGTGCGGGTCGTCGAGTTCGATGGTGAGCAAGGCCACGCCCTTGCCCGCCGCGCGATACAGGTCGAGCAGCGTTTGCGCGCGCGTAAGCGGCACGTCGCCGTACAGCACCATGGTCGGGACCTTGGTATTCAAATGCGGCAGGGCCTGCGCCAGCGCGTGGCCGGTGCCGAGCTGCGGCTCCTGCTTTGCCCACACCAGGTCGGGGTCGACTATCGCCTCGCGCACGCGCTCGCCGCCGTGGCCGTAGACGATGCAGATGACGCCGGGTATGAGAGTGCGCGCAGTGGCGATGACATGCGCGAGCAGCGGCCTGCCCGCCAGCGGGTGCAGCACCTTGGGCAAATCGGAGTGCATGCGCTTGCCCTGGCCGGCGGCGAGGATGACGACGTTCATGAAATTTTGATCTCTGGCGGAGGCGGAAATCATACCACGC
>JACZJU010000019.1 GCA_014860395.1 Burkholderiales bacterium
GACCGCTACGCCGAGCTGGAAGCGGCTATCCGCGCCAACCATCCGTATGAACTTCCGGAGATCATCGCAGTCCCAGTAGTTCTCGGCCTTCCGGCTTATCTACAGTGGGTCGAGTCCGAAACGCGTGCCGGCGCACCGGCCTGATTCCACGCCCCCCACTATGCGACTCCAACTGTACCGAGTTTTCTTGCTGCTGCTCGCACTTTCCCTGCATGGGGTTGCCGCCGCGCAGGAGCTGCTTCCGCCCGAGGTGGCGTTCAAGTTTTCGGCACAGGCACTCGACGCGAACACGCTCGAAGTGCGCTATCGGATTGCCGACGGTTATTACTTGTACCGCGGCAAGTTCAAATTCGCCGTCGAGCCCGAAACGGTGAAATTGGGAGAGGCGCAGTTTCCGAAAGGCGATGTCCATGACGACGAGTTTTTCGGCAAGGTCGAGACCTACCGCAAGGAAGTGAGCATCCGCCTGCCGATCACGCGCGATGCGGCGACGGACAGGCTCAAACTGGCGGTCGCGTCCCAAGGCTGCGCCGACGTGGGCGTGTGCTATGTGCCACAGCTGCAAACGGCAGAAATCGACCTTCCCGCCGTCGGCACAACGTCCGCTGTACTCCCGACATCGGCCGATGCGGCGCGCCCGCCCGGCACGGACGGCGTGATCGGCGAGGAGGCGCGCTTCCAGCGCCTGCTCGCCTCGGGCAGCCTGTGGCTGATCGCGGCGGCGTTTTTCGGTGCCGGCCTTTTGCTCACGTTCACGCCCTGTGTGCTGCCGATGATACCGATTCTGTCCGGCATCATCGTCGGCGAAGGCCGCAACGCCACGCGCACGCGCGCGTTCACGCTGTCCTTAGCCTATGTCCTGGGCATGTCGGTCACCTACACAGCGATCGGCGTCGGCGCTGCGCTCTCGGGCAGCCTTTTGTCGGCCGCGCTGCAGAATCCCTGGGTGTTGTCCACTTTTGCGGCGGTGTTCGTCTTGCTGTCGTTGTCGATGTTCGGTTTCTACGAACTGCAACTCCCGGCCGGCTTTCACGCGCGCATGACCCGGGCGAGCAACCGCTTTAAAGGCGGACATCTGGGCGCGGTGGTGCTGATGGGGGTGTTCTCGGCCGCCATCGTCAGCCCCTGCGTGGCCGCTCCGCTGGCCGGTGCCCTGCTTTACATCAGCCAGACGCGCGACGTGGTGCTGGGCGGCACCGCGCTGTTCGCCATGTCCATCGGCATGGGCGTGCCGCTGATCCTGGTCGGCGTGTTCGAGGGCGCGTTCCTGCCCAAGTCCGGGCATTGGATGCGCTCGGTGAAGCACTTCTTCGGCGTGATGCTGCTCGCTGTGGCGATCTGGATCGTGTCGCCGGTGCTGCCCGTGGCGGCGCAAATGCTCGCCTGGGCAGCGCTGCTCATCGGGTCGGCCATGGTCTTGCGCGCGATCGATCCGCTGCCGATCGAGGCAGGGGCGATTACGCGCTTGTGGAAAGGCGTCGGATTCCTGGCGTTGCTGGCTGGCTCGGCACTGGCGCTCGGCGCGCTCGCCGGCAGCCGCGACGTGCTGCGGCCGTTGTCGGGGCTGGTCGCGGGCGCCGAACGCGGGACGCAGGAAGTGCGCTTCACGCGCGTACGCAACCTGGCCGAGCTCGACGCGAAGCTGCAGGTTTCGGGCAAGCCGGTGATGCTCGATTTCTACGCCGACTGGTGCGTGTCGTGCAAGGAAATGGAGGCTTTTACATTCACCGACGCACGCGTAAAAGCGAAAATGGGGCAGATGCTGTTGCTGCAAGCGGACGTTACTGCCAATTCACCCGAGGACAAGGCTTTGCTCAAGCGCTTCAACCTGTTTGGACCGCCCGGCATCATCTTCTTCGACCGGCAGGGCCAGGAGGTGCCAGGGCTGCGCGTGATCGGCTATGAATCTGCGGACGTCTTTCTTGTGAGCCTGAATCGCGCGGCGGGACTCTGATTGCCGGTGCTTACGCCAACAGGGTAGTCGGTGCATGGCTATTGCGCGCTGCGCGCGCCAACCGCATCTTCTGTACGGATGAAAAGCACATCCGTACAGAAGATGCGGTTATGAGGAAAACCCGGATAGGGGGTTAATCTGAGATCGCCGATAGCGCGCGGATGTGCTTTTCATCCGTGCGCTATCGGCGATCCGCGCGGACGGGCCGCCGTCCGCGCAAGTCCTATCTCAGCCCGCGGGCTATGCTCCCTCCGGCGGCTTACTTCCTTACTTCCAGCATGATTTTGCCGATATGTTTGCTCGACTCCATCAGCTCGTGCGCGAGCTTTGCGTCTTTCAGCGGGAAGGTGGCGTGGATTACCGGTTTCACCTTGCCCGATTCGAGCAGCGGCCAGACATGCTTGTGCAAATCCTGCGCGATCGCCGCTTTCTGCGCCACGGTGCGCGGCCGCAGGGTCGAACCGGTAAAGGTGATGCGCTTGATCATGATAGGCAGGAAATCCAGCTCGACCCTGCTCGGCTGGAGGAAGGCGATCTGCACCAGCCGTCCTTCCAGCGCCAGCGACTTTAGGTTCTTCTCGATATAGGGGCCGCCCACCATGTCCAGGATCAGGTCCACCCCTTTCTTGTTCGTGAGTTGCGCGACTTCCGCGACGAAATCCTGCTCGCGGTAATTGATGGCGGCATCCGCGCCGATCTTGCGGCAGAACTCTGCTTTTTCCTTGTTGCCCACGGTGGTGTAGACGGTCGCGCCGAATGCCTTGGCCAGCTGGATGGCCGTGAGGCCGATGCCACTGGAGCCGCCGTGCACGAGGAAAGTCTCCCCCGCCTTGAGTCGGCCGCGGTCAAACACATTGGTCCAGACAGTGTAGAAATTCTCCGGCAGCCCCGCCGCTTCCTGCAGGGACAGGCCTTTGGGAATGGGCAGGCAATGCGGCGCCGGCACGGCGCAGAATTCGGCATACCCGCCGCCAGGCGTAAGCGCGCAGACCAAGTCTCCGACCTTCCACTGTTTAACGTCAGCGGCGACGGCGCTGATGCGCCCGGCAACTTCGAGCCCGAGAATGGGGGAGGCGCCCGGCGGCGGCGGATAACTGCCGGAGCGCTGCAATACGTCAGGGCGGTTGACGCCGGCGTAGTTCACCTCGATCACGACTTCACCCGCTTGCGGCTGCGGGGCGGGCCCTTCGGCCGGTTTCAGTACGTCGGCTGCGCCGCCTTTTCCATGGTCTATGTAAAGCATGTTTGGAACTCCTGTTGTCCTGCCGTAGAAAGAAATCGAACTCGGTATACCCGGCCGCTGAAAGCCCATTATAAGACGAGGAACCCCCTCAATCCTCTAGCTCATAAGGCCGTTTCAATGATTCCGTAGCGGCCGCTACGCGTCTGCGCGCAATATGTGTCCTACAAGATTTACCCAGTAGCTCGCGCCCAGCGGCAATATCTGGTCGTTGAAATCGTAGTGCGGGTTGTGCAGCATGCAGCCGCCCTCGCCAGGCCCGTTGCCGATGAACACATAGCAGCCCGCTTTAGCCTGAAGCATGAAGGCGAAGTCTTCCGAGCCCATCGTCGGCGGGGCGCGCAGCACGTTTTCCGCTCCGACCATCGTCTGCATTACAGAAGTGCAAATTTCTGTTTCAGGTGCGGCGTTGACCAGCGGCGGATAGCGGCGCTCATAGCGCACTTTGATCTGCACGCCATAAGTGGCGGCGATACCGGCACATATTTCGCGCACGCGGCGCTCGAGCAGATCCTGTACCTTGGGCTCGAACGCGCGCGTAGTACCGCGCACCACGGCTGCATCGGGAATCACGTTCCAGGTATCGCCCGCGTGAATTTGGGTAACCGTGACGACCGCCGGCTCGATCGGATCGACATTGCGGCTGGATATGGTCTGCAGCGCCTGCACCAACGCCGATGCGGCGACTATCGGATCGACGCCCGTATGGGGCAGCGCGGCGTGGGCGCCGCGACCCGTCAGTTCGATCTCAAAAATGTCGAACGAGGCCATCATCGGTCCGGGACGCACGCCGAACTGCCCGACCGGTATGCCCGGCCAGTTGTGCATGCCATACACCGACTCGCACGGGAATTTTTCGAACAGGCCCTGCTCCACCATCTCGCGCCCGCCGCCTTCGCCTTCTTCGGCCGGTTGGAAGATGAAATGCACCGTGCCGTCGAAATTGCGGCTCTCGGACAGGTATTTTGCCGCGCCCAGCAGCATGGCGGTATGGCCGTCATGCCCGCAGGCGTGCATCTTTCCTTCATGCTGGGAGCGGTGGTCGAAGGTGTTCTTTTCGTGGATATGCAGCGCATCCATGTCCGCGCGCAAGCCGATGGCACGGCTGCCTGAGCCCGCCGAGAGTGTGCCTACCACGCCCGTGCGGCCCAAGCCCCGATGCACGCCCAGTCCGAAAGACTCGAGCTTTTGCGCCACCATGGCGGAGGTGCGCAGTTCCTCGAATGCGGTCTCCGGGTGTGCGTGCACATCGTGGCGCCATTCCGCCATTTCAGCATGCATTTGCAGGATTTTCTCTAAAGCCGCCATTTTTTGCCTTTCTTAGAGACAGGAAGTGCCCACTTACTCATTTCAAAAGCGAGGGCGTGCCGCCCCTCTGTTTGCCTGTGC
>JACZJU010000140.1 GCA_014860395.1 Burkholderiales bacterium
CGAGGGTGTTGCACACGCTCGCTTTTGCGGCGACGCTGCGGCGCCCTTGCGCCCGTCCGTTCTTGCCTTCGCACCAGAGGCGGAACAGCAGTACCAACAGTTGCTCGACGCTGGGCATGGCGCAATCCTCACCCAGTCCCAGGCTGGCGGGCGATTCGCCCTTGCGCAGCAGCACGACGCATTTCTTCAGGATGCGCGCGAGTTCGCTCATGTCGAGCCAGGCCGAGGTGCTGCGAGCGCCGGCGTCGGCTTCGCGGTAAGCGCCTGTGGCGGCGGAAAAATCCAGCAGCAGCGGCGGCAGGCTCTTGTCCTCGGGCGCCGTGCGCCGGACAGGAACATGCTGAGCCCAGCGCTCCAGCCAGCGCTGGATCTGCGCGAGCTGCTTTTGCGTTTGCTCATTGGGATTGGCCAGCACGAACAGCAGCGCGCGCACATACACCTCGGCACAGCTGACATCGGTCTTTCTCACCGAATCGGCGACCGGCGTGCCAATCGCCTCCGACGCGTCGGCCTTGCAGAAAAGCTGGTGCAGCGCCGGCCAGTAGGCGTCGGGGACGGCGTGATAGATGCGACAGTGATCGAACATGTTCGATGCGAGGCAATCCAGCCCGCGTTGGCACAGGAGCGCGGTCTGGCCATCGCGCTTGTCCTCGCCTGTTTCAGCCAGGCAGCGCTGGTAGCCGATCAGCAGTTCCTGCCATAGGTTCACGACCTGGGCGAAAATGCCGCGTTCCACCTGCGTGAGCGGCGACGGTTTGCTCGCCAGTTTCTTGCCCTGTTGCTCTTGCAGGAAATAGACCGGCTCGCGCAAGGCCTCCAATATCTTGAACCGCTCCGCAGCAGGGAGTTGGAAACGATTCAGCGAGCGCAACTGCTCCAGCAGCCGCACTTGCGAAGGCGCCACGTTGGCCAGGGGCAACTCGGCCAGCCACGCAGTGCAGGTCGCGCTGTCGGTAAACTCCGGCTGTGCGTCGGCGGAGAGTTCGGGTAGCTTGAATTCGGACATGGGGGTCAGTGGGCTGGAATGCCGCTCATTCCGCCGCCGCCTGCAACAAGCCGCGCAAGGCTTGCTCCAGCGCGGCGCGATCGACAGGATGCGGGACGCCTGCGCGCTTTGCCTCGCTCCAGACGGAGCCGGGATAGTGCCGATCGTCGGCAAAGCGCGGGATTACATGCCAGTGCAGGTGCGGCACCATGTTGCCGAGGCTGGCCAGATTGATCTTCGCTGGCTGCATCAGCTGCCGCAAGGCCTGCTCGGCGGCGAATACCACGCGCATCAGTCGTTGCCTTGTAGCCGCATCGAGGTCGGTCATTTCGCTCACATGTCGGTTGAGGATGACGCGGCAGAATCCGGGATAGTCGTGGTCTTCGACCAGGACTATACGGCACAGTCTGTCCTGCCACAGCGTCTCTACGCCATCAGACTCGCACAGTTCACAGGAGGCGGCTGTCAATTTGTTCACGTCAAGACCGGAGCATTGGCACTGAATGTGAAGTTGTTCACGCCCGCGTGCGGGCTAACGGGCCGGCCGAGGCCAAGTCCGCCACCGGCGCGGCGGGGATCAGGATAGCAGACTTCGTCAGAGGAGCACGCGCTCGATCCCGCCCTGGTTCGCCTTTGTCACGTAGTCGGCCATCCAGTCGGGGCCGAGCGTGTGCTTGGCGATTTCGACGACGATGTAGTCGGCGTCGGTGCCGGCATCGTCGTTGTAGCGTGCCAGGCCCTGCAGGCAGGACGGGCAGGAGGTGAGGATCTTGACCTCGCCGTCGAATTTTTCGCCGCCGGCGCCGGTACGCACTGCCGCCGCGCCCTTCCTCATTTCCTCTTCCTTGCGGAAGCGCACCTGCGTCGATACATCGGGCCGGGTCATGGCGAGCGTGCCCGATTCGCCGCAGCAGCGCTCGTTCAAGGTCACCTCGCTGCCCATGAGCTGGTTGACGACCTTGAGCGGCTGGTAGGTTTTCATCGGCGTGTGGCAGGGGTCGTGGTACATGTAGCGCACACCGTCGACGCCGGTCAGCTTCACTCCCTGCTCCAGCAGATATTCGTGGATGTCGAGCAGGCGGCAGCCGGGGAAAATCTTGTCGAATTCGTATTTCTGCAGCTGGTCCATGCAGGTGCCGCAGGACACGATCACGGTCTTGATGTCGAGGTAGTTGAGCGTGTTGGCGACGCGGTGAAACAGCACGCGATTGTCGGTGATGATGCGCCTGCCCGCTTCCTCCTCGCCTGCGGCGGTCTGCGGGTAGCCGCAGCAGAGGTACCCTGGCGGCAGCACGCACTGCGCGCCTATCTCGTACAACATCGCCTGCGTTGCCAGCCCCACCTGGCTGAACAGCCGTTCCGAGCCGCAGCCGGGAAAATAGAACACCGCGTCGGAATCCTCGGTCACCCTGGCCGGATCGCGGATGATCGGCACTATATTGCGGTCCTCGAGATCGAGCAGGGCGCGCGCGGTGCGTTTGGGCAGCTTGCCCGGCATCGGCTTGTTGATGAAATGCACAATCTGCGCGCGCAGGGCGGGCCGCCCGACCGTGGCCGGCGGCCGCCGCGTCTGGCGCTGCGCCAGGCCTAGCATTTTCGACGCGCGGTGGGCGAGGCGCTGCGCGCGGTAGCCCCAGGCTATCATCGCGGTGCGCGCGATCTTGATGACGTTCGGGTTGGTGGCGTTCAGAAACAGCATAGAGGCCGCGGTGCCGGGATTGAATTTCTTCTTGCCGTGCTTACGCAGCATGTTGCGCATCGCGATCGAGACGTCGCCGAAATCGATGTCCACCGGGCACGGATCGGCGCATTTGTGGCACACGGTGCAGTGATCGGCGACGTCGCCGAATTCGTCGAAATGCTTAAGCGATATGCCGCGCCGCGTCTGCTCCTCGTATAGAAACGCCTCGATCAGGAGCGACGTGGCGAGAATCTTGTTGCGCGGACTGTAGAGCAGGTTTGCGCGCGGCACGTGGGTCGAGCACACCGGCTTGCATTTGCCGCAGCGCAGGCAATCCTTGATCGAGTCGGCGATGCTACCGGTCTCGGACTGCTCCATGATCAGCGACTCGGCGCCGAGCAGGTTGAAGCTGGGCGTGTAGGCGTTCCTGAGATCGCCTCCGGCGAGCAGCTTGCCGGCGTTGAAGCGCCCGTGCGGATCGGCCTTTTCTTTGTAGCTGCGGAAAGCCTCGATTTCGTGCGCATCGAGGTATTCGAGCTTGGTGATGCCGATGCCGTGCTCGCCGGAGATCACGCCATCCAGAGATTTCGCCAGACGCATGATGCGCGCCACTGCAGCGTTGGCCTGGCGCAGCATATCGTAATTGTCGGAGTTCACCGGGATGTTGGTGTGCACGTTGCCGTCGCCGGCATGCATGTGCAGCGCCACGAACACGCGTCCCTTGAGCACACGCTGGTGGATCGCGTAGCAGCCCTCGAGGATGCGCTGGAACACCAGGCCGTCGAACAGCTGCTGCAGCTCGGTGCGCACTTCGTCCTTCCACGACACGCGCACGCTGTGGTCCTGCAGCACCGAGAATATGGTCTGCCCCGCGTGGGTCACGGCGGCAAGCCCCGGCACCGCGCCGGCGCGCGCCTGCCCCACCGGCAGGTCGAGGTTGTCGAGCAGATACTGCCAGCGCACGCG
>JACZJU010000141.1 GCA_014860395.1 Burkholderiales bacterium
TGTACTTCGGCAACGACCGGCTGCCGCTCGTGCGCGCGGCGCTGCTGCGCGGCGGGCGCAAGTGAGACGAAGCTTGTGGTCCGACTTCATCTATATCCGAAGGCAACGCTCGCTGCCGCGCTAGGGTAGACTGAACCTCGCCCAACGGCGGTTCTTACTGAAGGAAGCAGAATATGAGATTCGAATACGGTGGAATTCTGGGCTTGCTGATTCTGGCGGGCGATATCTGGGCCATTCTCAACGTTTTCCAGAGCAGCGCCTCCAACGGCACCAAGGTGGTATGGACGCTGGTCATCCTCCTCCTGCCCTTGCTGGGACTCGCGCTATGGTTCTTTCTCGGGCCGCGCGGGAAGGGTAGCTGACGCCTCGGCGGGAAATCACGCAAGCGCGCGTTTGCGCTGCATCGAGCGCCGGCTCGGGCATGTCGCAGCCCGGCTAACTCCCCTCGCGGCCTTGCTGTGACAAGCTTGGCCGCGAACCGGCCGCTACTGGCGCGCCAAAAGGTGGCGCGAAAAGAACCCGGCCATTTTTGCGTACACCGCGGGTAAATCCTGGCGCGCAAAACCCGGCGGGTCCGCCAGCAGCGGCGTGATGCTTTTTGCAAAGTCGGCAGGCCACGGAGAGAGAAACGACCCGTGCCCGGCATCGGGTAGGTCGGCGAGGACTTCGCACGCGGCGCAGGCGGCGCGCACGGCTTTGACGTGAAAGCGCGGCGCGAGCCAGCGGTCCTGTTCCGCGATCATCAGGCCCACGGCGATGCGCGGTTGCGCCATCGTAGTCATATCGATCGGCGTCGCCATGGGCACCGAGGCGATCACGGCGCGGATACGCGGATCGTTGTGGCTGTAGCGGGTTTCGTCGTCAAAGCGCAGGAGGTGGAACCAGCGCGCGGCCGTGAGCTTGACCTGATCCAGGTAATTGCCGCGCAGCGACATGGTCAAGCCTACGCAGCCGGGAAAGTCTTCCTCCATGTGCGCGAGGCAATGGCGCATGAGATTGGCCGGCGACCAACTCGCGCCCGCCAGCGTCAGCGCAGTCAGCCCGCCCGCCGAGGTGCCATAGACGCCGACACGATCGACATCGAGCACCGGCCCTAACCGAGCGTCCGCCTTCAATGCGTCGATCGCCGCAGACGCCTCGGCCGGGCGCCGCTTCCAGGAGTCCGGCCCTGCCAGTCGCCGGTCGTGGTAGTTGTCGCCGTCGTGCTCGGGTACGGCGACCACGAAACCGGCGTTCACCAGGACCCTGGCCAGGTCGGCGAAGGGCCAGGGCGCGCCGCCGGAGCCATGCGAAATAAGCACCAGCCGCCGGTTCCCGGGCTGAACCGATCCCTGCCATGCGACATCCAGCGTGACCGGCCCGCGCATCAGCGGTTTGCCCGGGCTGCTGCTTGGGTAATAGACGGTGATAGGCCCTTTGCCGTCGCGCCCGTCCATCACGGCCATGCCCACGGTCGCTTGCGCGGCGGCGCAAAACGCCCACAGGCCAAGGCAAAGTCCTGTTGCGAACCGGCGCAAGGTGTCAGGCCGCGACCAGACGACTCGGCGGGCTGGCCGTGGCGTCGGTATTTCCATTGAATCTATATCCTTTAGTAGTAGGGCCTTCCAAATTTGGCAGCAGCGCAGCCGGCAGCCTGTTCAGCGCAGTCTGCTCAATTTGCTCGCGAGCGAGCCGGCAGTCAGTTGACCGAGGTGGGTATCGACCAGCCGTCCATCGGCGTTGTAGAAGAGCGTGGTCGGGAGGCCCCCGGAGCCGACCTCGGGTCCGATTCTGGCGCCGGAATCGAGCAGGACGTCGGTAATTTCCAGTCCGGCGGAGACAAGATAGCGCCGGACCGTCGCCGCGTTTTCGCCCTGATTGGCAAAGACGAAGTGCACCCCGGATTCGCGCTTTTGCGCGGCGGCGAGCACCGGCATTTCGCGGCGGCAGGGAGGGCACCAGGTGGCCCACAGATTGATGACCAGGGGCTTGCCCGCAGCCAGTTTGGCGAGGTCCACCGGTTCGCCCGCAAGCGTCGTCAATCGCGCCTTGGGCAAAGACGTATTGTTCAGCATGAATATCGCGCTGAACATCCCCGCCCAGACCAGGGCTGCCGCAGCCAACCCAAAGGTCAACGGCTTGCGCAGCGCAGCACGGCGCCAGCCCTGCCAGAGCGCAACCAGCAGCGCCGCAACCAGGCCGGCCCACGGCGTGAAGCCGCCGTCGCGGATATCGAGCATGGACCAGGGCGTGCTGCGGTAAATGTCGAACCAGGTGGCGACGAAGGCGATGCGCGCTACCAGCACCGCTGCGATCAGCATGTCGGTCAGGACATAACCTATGCCTGTTTTTTGGGCGCGCCCGACCGCGCGGCCCACCACCGCGCCGACCAGCAGGGCCACGAAGATCAGAAACAGGCCGATCGGCGCGGCGAGCGGACCCAGATTCACCGTCAGCATGCCTACGCTCTCCCCATCCTGCTACAGACTCCAAATCGCGATGCCGTACATCCACCAATAGTAACGGATCACAACGCGGATGGTGCGCGCATGGGGACAAGTCGGATAGATTTCAAAACAATTCGCCGCCGGCTCGGAACGCTAGCCAAACGAACTGCGTCACCGCCGCAGGCTCAGGTGAAAGTAGAAGGCGTCAAATGCGGCGTATGCTGCGCTGATGCCGCCGCGGACCGCTTTACAGAGCGTGCCGGTACGCCGCCTTGTGCCAGGCGAGGCGCCAGGAATAGTGAAGGTGGATATACAGGCGCCAAGCTAGATAGAGTCTGTGGGGCATGAGCGGTCTCCTATTACATCGTCGGAAGAGTCGGTCTCGGGCTGGAGTTCCAGCGGGAGGCCAGAAGAGGAACCACAAACCCTTCAGCTTTCGACGGCACGCCGCGAACACTACTGATTAACTTTATATCAAATGCCGTTCAGGAGCATGTTGATTTTTGTCATGCGCACGGCCCTGCGAGCTCGCAACAAAAATCGCTTTATTACAAACGGTTAGGGCGCGAGGAATTATCGCAACCATGCGAAGTCAGGCAGGCCCTGATCGCGGAGCCGCACGCACGGTTTCCGGCGCCAGCGTAAACCCGCAGGCCGCACCCGGTGTATCCCGCGAGCGATGACGATCCAGCTTCCCCGTGCATCCCGCGTCCTCGAGCATCTGGTTGCGTCGCAAAGTGACACTTCTAGTCGGCTGATCATGCTTCAGAATGCGATGGCATCGCAATGGGCTGAAATGCCGCGGTCCCAAGCCTTGCCAAAGCCAGCACATGGGAGTAGATTTTTCGCCGCAACCTCGTTCTGGGAACGCTGTTCCCGGCCGCTTTGATCGGCTTGCTGTAAGTTTGCCGTAAGCTTTTGTGTATATTGTCGGCAATAAAGCTAGAAAAACCGTTTCTGATAAAGTACTGCCACCCGGTGCCCCCGGCGCCGCGGACGAAAATAGAACAAACGGGTCAACGAGGGTTTTCAAAGGAGGAGCATCATGGCTGATGACGACAAAGGCAAGGCCTATTGGCACGCGGTGCTGGGGCTGATAACCAAGGTTCTGGTTATCTGGTTCCTGGTTTCGTACGGGGCAGGCATCCTGTTCGCGCCCCTACTCAATAACATCCATCTGGGTGGCTACCCGCTGGGCTTCTGGTTTGCCCAGCAAGGTTCAATGTATGTGTTCGTGGTGTTGATCTTCTGGTACGCGAAGAAGATGGACGCGATCGATCGCAAATTCGACGTTCACGAAGACTAAAGGGAGCCCCAAATGGAACTGCAAACAATCACCTATCTGGTGGTGGGCGCAACGTTCGCGCTCTACATTGGAATCGCCTTCTGGTCGCGTGCCGGAAGCACCAGCGAGTATTACGCCGCCGGTGGCAACGTAAACCCTGTGTTGAACGGCATGGCGACCGCGGCCGACTGGATGTCCGCGGCCTCTTTCATTTCGATGGCCGGCCTGATTTCCAACATGGGCTACGGCGGCGGCCTGTTCCTGATGGGCTGGACCGGCGGCTACGTTCTGCTGGCCGTTCTGCTGGCGCCTTACCTGCGCAAGTTCGGAAAATTCACCGTGCCGCAGTTCATCGGCGACCGCTTCTACTCGAAGTCGGCATCGACCGTGGCCGTGCTCTGCCTGCTGGTGGCTTCGCTGACTTACATCATCGGCCAGATGACCGGCGTCGGCGTGGCGTTCTCGCGCTTCCTCGGCGTGTCGAAGGAGGTCGGCGTGTACGTGGGCATGGCCGTCGTGTTCACCTACGCGGTGTTCGGCGGCATGAAGGGCATCACCTACACCCAGGTCGCACAGTACGTGGTGCTGATCTTCGCCTACACTATTCCGGCAATTTTCATCTCCATGCACCTGACCGGCAATCCGATCCCGCAGCTGGGTTTGGGTTCCGATATGCTGGGCTCGACCGGATCGCTGCTGGCTAAACTCGATCACACGGTGACCGAGCTCGGCTTCGGCAAGTACACGACGACCACGGCGGGCAGCACGCTCAACATGTTCGTGTACACGTTTTCGCTGATGATAGGCACGGCGGGACTGCCGCACGTGATCATGCGCTTCTTCACCGTGCCCTCGGTCAAGGACGCGCGACTCTCCGCCGGCTGGGCGCTGGTGTTCATCGCCATCCTGTACACGACGGCTCCGGCGGTCGCGGCGATGGCGCGCATCAACCTGCAGCGTACGGTGAACCATGCAGTGCAGCCGAATACCAACTTGTTCGCGCCGGACGCCAGCCTCAAGTACGACGAGCGTCCGGACTGGATGAAGCGCTGGGAGCAGACCGGCCTGTTGAAGTTCGAGGACAAGAACGGCGATGGCCGCATCCAGTACTACAACGACAAGACCAAGGATCCGGAAGTCCTCAAGAACGCTGCGGACGCCGGCTGGAAGGGCAACGAACTGTCGGTCAACGCCGACATTATCGTGCTTGCCAACCCGGAGATCGCGCTACTGCCGAACTGGGTGATCGCGCTGGTCGCCGCCGGTGGTATCGCCGCCGCGCTCTCGACCGCGGCTGGCCTGCTGCTGGCGATTTCCTCCGCCGTTTCGCACGACCTGGTCAAGAACGTGTTCGTGCCTGGCATCAGCGAGAAGGGCGAACTGATGACCGGCAAGATCGCCATGGCCCTGTCTATCCTGGTCGCCGGTTATCTCGGACTGAATCCACCAGGGTTCGCCGCCGGTACAGTGGCGCTGGCATTCGGTATTGCGGCCAGTTCGCTGTTCCCGGCGATCATGATGGGGATCTTCAGCAAGAAGATGAACAAGGAAGGCGCGATGGCTGGCATGCTCGCGGGCCTGTTCGTCACGCTGTTCTACGTGTTCGCGCACAAGGGCCTGTTCTTCATCAAGGGCACCGGTTACCTTGATCTAATCGGCGGCCCGAACTCGTTCTTCGGCATCACGCCGGAGGCTTTCGGCGGGGTCGGCGCGATGGTCAACTTCGGCGTGGCTTTCCTCGTCGACAAGATGACACCGGAACCGCCGGCGCACATCCAGCATCTGGTGGAGCAGGTGCGCATTCCGCGCGGCGCACGCGCGGTTGACGGCGCTCACGCCTGATCGTGCAGGGCGCAAGCCGCGCCCTGGGGCTTGATCGCTCAGGGTAGCGGCGCAGTTCAAGGCCCCGCCGGCGATGCCGGCGGGGCCTTTTCTTTTCAAAAGCGGTTATCCTGTAGATCCAACGATGAGCTCAATCGGAATCCCGCATGGTTTTTGATGTCGGCGTAGCCTTGACCTGGATAATGTTCCTGGCCCTGTTTCCGATCGCGTTTTTCTGGCTGCGGCGGGCTTGGCGCATCGTCGCGCGTCGCGACTTTTCCGAGGTGGCGCTCAAGCGCGGCGAACCGCCCGCGAACCCGGCAAAGTACGCGCCCTATACCGCGGCGATCAATCTGGTCTGTGGCATCGTGGTCGTGTACGTCATCTTCGGCGTGGTTGTCTTGGCGCTTCCCTTCGACACCTGGAGCGCCATGGCCGGCATCACGATATGGGGCAAATTCATCGCCGACTTCATTCTCAGCCGCCATGCCCATCCGATCACCTTCGGCAAGAAAAAGTCATGACGTGCGCCGAGCCGCCGCCGCCGCGGGCCGGCTACCTATGCTTTTTGAATCGTCGGCACGACCTGCCCTGAATGTCCGGGGATGGAAGCGATAGCGATGGAAGCAAGCCAAGGCGAACAGGAAGACCGACGGGAGGCGCCACGCGCTCGTCTGCGACTCAGGGTGGCCATCGCCTATCCCGAGCATGAAGGGCGTCCGGCACAGCCGATCTACCATGCGAAAACCCATGACATATGCATGTCCGGGCTGTCGATGGTCGTCGAGGACAATGTATTTCATGAAGGCGCCGTGACCCTCACTCTGGCTCTGCCGCCAGAACACAGCTGGGCCCCGCAGAAGGACATAACGGTAACGGCGCGGATGACCTATGCCATACGCTCGTCCAAGCTCAACGGCTTCAAGATCGGCATGACGTTTCTGGAGTTCAAGGGAGAGGCAAAGGAACTGCTGCAGGCGGCCATATTGCGTGAGATCGGGGAGGCCGACGACCCGGGAAACGGAAATTCTGGCGTAGACTCCGGCTCCTAGAAGCCGCGACGAGCGCCTTCTTGTCGCGCCATGGCCTGCGCCTCAGTCCGCGGCGGGCGGCATGAGTCGTTGCTTTAACTCCGCCACTTCGTTCTCGAGTTCGCTTACCCTGTGCTCCAGCCGGTCCAAGCGTCCACCCTCGGCGCTTGAGTACGGTGCGTCCTCGGCTGCGCCCTCCAAATTTTCGCTTTCGACGGCGCCCGCCGGCTCGCCGCTGAAGAGGTGGGCGTAGCGTGATTCGCGTTTGCCTGGCTCACGCGCGAGGCGCATCACATAAGGGCCGTCTTCGCGCGAGGCAAGGCCCTTGAGGACCGCTTCGACTTCCGTCACATCGCCGAACCGGCACAACCGGCTCGCGCGGCTGCGCAACTCCCCCGGCGTCTGCGGGCCGCGCAGGAAGAGTTCGCACACTACGCCCAGTTCCTGGGGCGAGAACTTCAAGGTGCCGAAGGTCGTATTGCAGAACAGGTGCTGAAACTTGGGCACCCGGTTGCCATAGCCGCTTTGTTCGCTGACCAGGCGTTTCTTCGTAAGCTGATCGACGAGTTGCTGCACCGTGGCCTCGTCCAGGTCCAGCACCGGGTCGCGGTTGCTCTTCTGGTTGCAGGCGTTGGTGAGCGCGTTCAGGGACAGGGGATATTGTTCCGGGGTGGTGATTTCCTTTTCGATCAGGCAGCCGATTACGCGGGTTTCGTGCAGGCTTAGCTCCAGATTCATTTCGGTGACCTTATCGGCGGATATGAGGGAATGCGCCCCGAAGGTCTCGATCCCCTTTGAGGGGAAAGTCCCCTCCGGGGATTATCCCTCATTCCGCCAGCGGGCACTCAGCCGCCGCCGCGGCGGAAATATCGCTCGAAGCGCGCCATGAAGTCCTCTATCTCTTTTTCAGCGTAGCCGGCGAACTCGAATTCGACTCGATGGCGCTCGAGCCGGATCAAGCCGATCTCCAGCTGCGGCAAGTCCGAGAGGCCGATGCGCCAGCTGCGCTCGCCCTCGCGGTGCGCGAAAGCGCCATTTTCCTCGACGAAGGGAACATGATTGACCGCAGCGGGCAGCAGGCGGCGGAAGTCCGCGCGCGTCGTGGTCATGTCGAAGCGCAGCGGCAGTTTCATCGCTTGCCTGCGGCGCCTAGCCGCCGGCTATCGGCGGCCAGATCGCCAGAGTTTCACCGTCGGCGAGCGAGCGCTTTGCGCGTTCCCCGGGCGGCACGAATACCCCGTCGATCAGCACCAGGTGACACAGCTTCAACGGCAGGTTGTGCTTCTCTATGACCTGCGCCGGTGTGGTGCCCTCGTCGAGTTCGAGTTCGAACGCGTTGCTCTTGCGCGCGTCGTCGGGCAGATGATCGGATAACGTGGCGTAGAGCTTGAGCGTTACTTTCATGCGGCTTTCTGGGCTGCCCCCAGGTAGGCCGTCATGAACTGCGTCGGATCGGCGAGCAGCCTTGCCTTCCAGTCGCCCAGGTGCACACGGCCCTGAATCAACCCGCGCAGCGCGCCTACATGGTTGGTCCAGCCGATGCTGGTGGCGCCGACCAGCACGTCGTCCTTGAACTGCAGCGACAGATAGCGGAAGTTAGCCTCGTCCACGAGCTCCACGCCCTCACCGCCTTTGGCGCCCTCCCACTGGCCGAAGGAGGTCGAGACGAGCCCCAGGGTGTCGAGCACGTTGATGGCGAGGCTGCCTTGCATGGCGGTTTGCGCGCCCGACATATTGGCGGCGGCAACCCGCGCCTGGTCCGCCGCATTGGGCTGGATGGCGTTGAGTTCGGGTTTGCCAGAGTGAAAACCGGTGGCCTCGGTGACGTCGCCCGCGGCGTAGATTTCCGGCACGCTGGTCTGCATGCGCTCGTTGACCAGGATCCCGTCGCCGACCTTGACGCCGCTGCCTTCGAGGAAAGCGATATTGGGGCGCACCCCGGCTGCCGAGATGAGCAGGTCGCATTCGATGGACTGGCCATTGGAGAGCTTCACCTGCATCGCGCCGCCTTTGACGCTCGTGATAGCTTCGGCGCGGGCGTTGACATGAACCGCGACGCCTTTTTCCTCCACCCACAGCCGGATCAGGTTGCCGGCCTTCTCCGTCATCATGCGCGGCACCATGCGGTCGCCCATTTCCACTACGCATAATTTGACGCCGCGCTCGGCCAGCGCCTGCAGGATGATGCTGCCGATGAAGCCCGCGCCGAGCTGAACGACGCGTGCGCCCTTCTTCGCTTTGGCGGCGATCTCGCGCGCGTCGGCCAGGGTCCAGCAGGGGTGCACGTTGGGCAGATCGATTCCGGGTATGCGAGGCTGCAGCGGGTGCGAGCCGGTTGCGATCAGCAGACGGTCATAGGGAAGCTTTTCCTTGTTAGAGAGCGTGACGCTGCGCGCCTTGCTGTCGACTTTTTCGGCGCGGGCGCGTACCAGACGAATGCCCAGGTGCTCGTAATGCCCCGCATCCTTGCGCAGGTAGGTTCCCGCCTCGCCGATGTTGCCGGTGAGCAGGTAGGGTATCGCCATGCGCGAATACGGCGGTTCGTTTTCGTCGCCGACGAGCACGATCTCGGCGGCGGGATCGGCGCGGCGCAGGGCTTCCGCGGCCACGACTCCGGCCGGACCGTTGCCTATGATTACGTGTTTCATGAGATGTTCCTCCGAAGACGCAAAGGGCGCAGAACCTGTCTGCGCCCTTTGCGGTACAGCGTTCTAGCTGGAACTCCTGAAAAAATTCATTTTGTTCCGGACTGGCTTAGGTGAGCACGAGGGGAAACGCCCCGAAAGGGACGCCCCCGTCCCGCTACTGACTTTTACAGTCCGAGTCGCTTCAGCGTCTCCTTGCTGGGCACGCCTTTGTCATCCCAGCCGCGCGCCTTGTAGTACTCCGGCCGCATGACGTCGATGCCGCTGACCTTGCCCTTGGCCGGTCCGGTCTTTGCCGCTTCGGTCTTCAGGCGCGGCGGCAGGTCATCATCCTTGGCGGTGAAGCCAGCCGCATTGTTGAACACGCGCTCCATGTTCCAGATGCGCTCGCCCACCACGGCCAGTTTTTCCATCGACCAGCCGCCATCGCAGGCAGCGTCCAGTTGAGGCTGCAGATCGGCCAGGGTCCAGGCGAAGGTGGTGAATACGCAGACACCGGCGGAATCGAACACCGAAGTCGCATCCTGGAACGCCTTGACCAGATCGGCCTTGCCTTCGGTCACCAGCGGGTCGGTCTTCACCGGAATGCCCAGCACCTCGGAGGCGACAGTGTAGCCGCGAAGATGGCAGGCGCCGCGATTCGACGTGGCGTACGCCAGTCCCATGCCCTGGATGCCGCGCGAATCGTAAGCCGGAAATTCCTGCTTCTTCACGCCCATCGACAGTTCGGGCTTGCCGTATTTGGCGCACAACCGCGCCGAGCCCAGGCCCAGTTCCTTGCCGAAACCCTCGCCCTTGGCTGTCATCTGCGCCAGTTGCACCAGCGCCTGCGCGGAGCCGAAGGGCGCTTCCATGCCGATCTGCTCCTTCTTCAGGATGCCCAACTCGTACAATTCCATCGCCGCACCTACGGTGGCACCGAAGGTAATCGGGTCGTAGCCGTCCTCGTTGCAGATCATGTTGGCGAAAGTCAGCGCCTCCAGGTCGCCCACGCCGTTGGCCGCGCCCAGGGCCCAGGCGGCCTCGTATTCGAGCCCGCCGGTAGCGCCCCAGTATTCCGGCTTGTTGACCACGCTGAAGTGGGTCTCGTCGATCTTGGATATGCGGCCGCAGGCGATGGTGCAGCCGAAGCAGGCGGCATTGGTGACCAGGTTGGCCTTGCCGTCGGTAGGCCGTTTTTCAGCCATCGCCTCGGCGGAAATCTTGCGCGCATCCTCGAACTGCACGTCGCGGTGATTGCGCGTGGGCAGGGCGCCCATCTCGTTGATCACGTTCATCAGCACCTGGGTGCCGTAGGTAGGTAGGCCCTGGCCGGTGACGGCGTTGTCGACAAGCACTTTTTTCGCCGCCGCGGTGGCTTTCATGAATGCCTTGCCGTCCTTGATGGCGCCGGCGCCCTTGGTGCCGCGGATGGCAACCGCCTTCAGGTTCTTCGAGCCCATCACCGTGCCCACGCCCGAGCGGCCCGCCGCGCGATGCAGGTCGTTGACGATGCAGGCATACATCACGCCGTTTTCGCCGGCGCGCCCGATGCTCGCCACGCGAACCTGCGGATCCTGGTGCGTCTTCTTGATGATTTCTTCGGTCTTCCAGACGGTCTGGCCCCACAGGTGCGCCGCGTCGCGCAACTCGGCCTTGTCGTCCTCGATCGAGAGATAAACCGGCTTGGGCGACTTGCCCTCGAAGATCACCATGTCCCAGCCGGCGAACTTCATTTCCGCGCCGAAATAGCCGCCGGAGTTGGAGCAGGCGATGGCGCCGGTCAATGCGCCCTTGGTGATCACCGAATAGCGCCCTCCGGTCGAGGCCATGGTGCCGGTCAGCGGCCCGGTGGCCATGATGAGCTTGTTGGCGGGCGCGAGCGGGTCGACCTTCGGGTCCACTTCCTCGATGAAGTACTTGGTCGCGAGGCCGCGCTGGCCCAGGTATTCCTGCGCCCACTGCATATTCAGCGGCTCGGATTTGCACGTGCCCTTGGTCAGATCAACGCGCAGAATTTTTCGTGTCCATCCCATGGCTGTCTCCTTTTATGCGTTTGCGCGCGGTTGCGTATCGGTCTTGCCGGCCCACTGCTGCATCTTGTCCAGGCCGGTCCAGTTCGCATCGACATAGGTGATGGCGCCGGTCGGACAGGCGCTGGCACAGGCCGGGTCGCCGCCGCAAAGGTCGCACTTCTGCACCTTGCCGGTCTCGGCGACGTAGTTCACCGTGCCGAATGGGCAGGCGATGGTGCATACCTTGCAGCCGACGCAGGTGGCGTCATTTACGACTTTGGCGCCGGTGAGTGCATCGAGCGTAATCGCATCCACCGGACAGGCGTGCAGACACCAGGCCTCGGCGCACTGGGTGCAGGTGTAGGGCACTTTGCGCCCGGCATGCTCGAAGTTGAATACCTTGATGCGCGACTTGGAAATATTAAAGACGCCGTAGTTCTCATAGGAACACGCCATCTCGCACTGCAGGCACCCTGTGCACTTGTTGGCGTCGATATACAGCGATTTCTGCATGGCCTGGTCTCCTGTTTTGTGTTGTTACTGGCTGGGTTGAACCTGGTAGGGTTTGCCGAATTTTGTCGAATTTTGCAAAAGTGAGTCTAGTCCGCGACAAGGCGCCTGTAAACGGGGATTTGCACGAACCTTGACCGCCCTCCCCAGGTAGCGGATTCTGCGTTAGCATTTGCTTCATCCAGCCATCCCCGCACTTGCTGCGTCGCAAAATTGTCTAAGGAAGTCATCATGACCGATTTATCCGACTTTGGTTCCTCCGCATTCTGGCGCGTCAATCCCAGGGACTCCGATCCGCTCGAGACGCGCGAATGGCTGGAGGCCTTCGACACCCTGATCGAGGCCGAAGGCCGCGAGCGCGCGACTTATCTGCTGCGCCGGCTGCTCGATCATGCGCGCAAGCGCCGCGTGCAGTTGCCGCCGGTGCTGAACACGCCTTATCACAACAGCGTCGGCCTGGCCGACCAGCCGCAGTTCCCCGGCAATCTCGAGGTAGAGCAGCGCCTGTCGTCGATCGTGCGCTGGAACGCGCTGGCGATGGTGGTGCGCGCCAACCGCGCAAATCCCGAGCTGGGCGGACACATAGCCAGCTACGCTTCGGCGGCGGATTTGTTCGAAGTCGGCTTCAACCATTTTTTCCGCGCCGGAGCGGCCGCAGAGAAAATCGGTGCGGCTGGCGGGGATCTCGTCTATTTCCAGCCGCACTCGGCGACCGGCGTCTATTCGCGCGCGTTTCTCGAAGGGCGCCTGAGCGAAGCGCAGCTCGCGCATTACCGGCGCGAGACCGGTGCAGACGCGGACACAGGACAATCGGCACACGCAGCCACCGGGGCGCCGGCGCACAAGGGCCAGGGGCTGTCGTCCTACCCGCATCCCTGGTTGATGCCCGATTTCTGGCAGTTCCCCACGGGCTCCATGGGCCTGGGCCCGATCCAGGCGATCTACCAGGCGCGATTCATGAAATACCTGGCCGGCCGCGGCCTGCTCGACACTGCCGGGCGCAAAGTCTGGGCTTTCGTCGGCGACGGCGAAATGGACGAGCCCGAGTCGCTGGCGGGCCTGTCGCTGGCGGCGCGCGAGGGACTGGATAATCTGATCGTCGTCGTCAACTGCAACCTGCAGCGGCTGGACGGCCCGGTGCGCGGCAACGGCTCGGTGATCCAGGAGCTCGAAGGCCTGTACGCAGGCGCCGGCTGGAACGTGGTGAAGCTGCTGTGGGGCTCGGACTGGGATTACCTGTTTGCGCGCGACGTCGACGGGATGCTGCTGCAGCGCCTGCACGAAACCGTGGACGGCGAATTCCAGACCTACGCCGCCACCGACGGACGCTTCAACCGCGAGCATTTTTTCAATAAGTATCCGGAGCTGCAGGATTTGGTCGCGCACATGTCGGACGACGACATCGACCGCCTGCGCCGCGGCGGCCACGACCCGGTGAAAATTTACGCCGCATACCACACTGCCATGAACCACCTGGGCCAGCCCACGGTGATCCTCGCCCAGACCAAGAAGGGCTACGGCATGGGCCACTGGGGCCAGGGCAAAATGGGCACGCACCAGCAAAAGAAACTCGACCTCGAGGCGCTGCGCGCGTTTCGCGACCGCTTCAGCCTGGCGCTGTCTGACGAAGACATCGAGCAGGTGCGCTTTTTCAGGCCGGCTGCCGAGTCGCCGGAGATGAAATACTTGCACGCGCGCCGTCAGGCGCTGGGCGGTTACCTGCCGGCGCGCTCGAGTTCCGCGCCGAAACTCGAGGTGCCGACGTTGGCGCAGTTCGCCAAGATACTCGAGGGTTCGAACGCGCGCGAGCAGTCCACGACCATGGCGTTCGTGCAGATACTGGCGCAACTGCTCAAGGACGCGGTGTTGGGCAAGCGCATCGTGCCCATCGTCGCCGACGAAGCACGCACCTTCGGCATGCAGACGCTGTTCCGCCAGGTCGGCATCTATTCCGCCCTGGGCCAGCTATATGAGCCCGAGGACCACGACGAGCTGCTCTTTTACAAGGAAGCGAAGGACGGTCAGATCCTGGAAGAAGGCATCAACGAGGCCGGGGCGCTGTCCTCGTGGATCGCGGCGGCCACCAGCTACAGCGCGCACGGCACGCCGATGCTGCCGTTCTATGCGTTCTACTCGATGTTCGGCTTTCAGCGCGTAGGCGACCTGATCTGGGCGGCGGCCGATTCGCGCTCGCGCGGATTCCTGATCGGCGCCACCGCGGGCCGCACCACGCTCGCAGGCGAAGGCCTGCAGCATCAGGACGGCAGCAGCCACCTGCTAGCGTCCACCATACAGAACTGCGTCGCCTACGATCCCTGTTTCGGCTACGAACTCGCGGTGATCCTGCAGGATGGCATGCGGCGCATGCTGGCCGCGCAGGAGGATGTGTTCTATTACGTCACCGTGATGAACGAAAATTACGCGCAGCCGCCGCTGCCGGCGGGCGCGGAGGAAGGCATCCGGCGCGGCATGTACCTGCTGCGGCCGTCGCCCCTGGCCGGCGCGGGCGCAGGCGCGGCGAAGAAGAGGCTGCCGCGCGTGCAACTGCTGGGCGCGGGCACCATCCTGCGCGAAGCGCTCGCCGCGGCCGAGATCCTGGAGCAGGAATACGACATCGCCGCCGACGTCTGGAGCGTCACCAGCTTCACCGAACTGCGCCGCGACGGCCTCGATTGCGGACGCTGGAACCGCGAGCATCCGGGGGAAGCGCGCCAGAGCTGGGTGGAGCAATGCCTCGCCGGCGTCCGCGGCCCGGTGGTCGCGGCAAGCGATTATGTGGCTACGGTGCCCGACCTGATCCGCGCCTGGGTGCCGGGCAAGTACCTGACCCTGGGCACCGACGGCTTCGGTCGCAGCGACACGCGCGCGGCGCTGCGGAATTTCTTCGGCGTCGATGCGCAGGGCATTGTGCAGGCAGCTGTTCGTGCCGCCGCTACCCGGCCCGCATGATCACCCGAGCGGCGTGAATGTTCACCCTTTGATCGTATTCGCGGGCGTTTCTCCATAGGGTGGGGAATAGATCACCAGCAGTCGCGCCGGTGTGTCGCTGGTCACGGTGAACGTGTGCCGCTCGCCGGCCGGGAAAAAACAACAGTCGCCGGGACCGAGTTCGCGCGCCTGGCCGCCCACTTCGGCCAGCGCACTGCCCTCGAGCAGGTAGCAGACCTGCTCGATGCCCGGGTGGCTGTGCGGGAGTGCGCCCATGCCTTTTTCGATCACGCCCAGAACCAGCTCGATCTTGGCCGCGCTCACGGTTTCGGGGCCGATCAGGCGGTAATTGGTCGTGCCGGTGTGGTTGGCGGGGTGATAAGGCGTAATCGGCTGCTGGTTGACAAAATAGTTGCAGGCGATTTTTGCTCGGCCATGGCGGTCTCAGCTAAGGGCTTCGCGCATTCTTGCCGCTTGATCCAGATCAAACATGGACAAAGACTAAGCCCTTGACTTGTCTTATAATTAGCGCCTGATGGAATTCGGGCGGACGCCGCGGCGGGGTTTGTGGCTTCCCGGCATTGGAGTAGGCCGCGCCTCTCAATTCCTTTAATCGGATTCCTGGATACACAATGCAGCTGTACACCCTCGGTTTGAACCACAACACCGCCCCGCTCGCGATCCGCGAGCAGATGGTGTTTCACGCCGAAAAGCTGCAAATGGCGCTGCGCGAGCTTACCCAGACCAAGCCGGTGGGGGAGGCGGCGATCCTTTCCACCTGCAATCGCACCGAGCTGTATTGTTCCGCGACCGAGCCCCAGGACGCGCTCCACTGGCTGGCCGACTATCAGCGGATGAAGCCGCAGGAGTTGAAGCCCTATCTCTACACCCTGCCCAAGGAACAGGCGGTGCGCCATGCGTTTCGCGTCGCTTCGGGTCTGGAATCCATGGTGCTGGGCGAGCCGCAGATCCTCGGCCAGATGAAGGAGGCGGTGCGTCAGGCCGAATCGGCCGGCACGCTCGGGACGCTGCTGCACAAATTGTTCCAGCGCTCCTTCGCGGTGGCCAAGGAGGTGCGCACCAACACCCAGATCGGCGCAAGCGTGGTGTCGATGGCGGCGGCCTCCGTCAAACTCGCCGCGCGCATTTTCCCCAGCCTGAAGGAGCAGAAGATACTGTTCATCGGCGCGGGCGAAATGATCGAGCTGTGCGCCACCCATTTCGCGGCGCAGCAGCCGCGCGCGATCACCGTGGCCAACAGGACCTACGAGCGGGCGCACCTGCTTGCGCATCGCTTCAACGGCAACGCGATCGAGCTGCGCGATCTGCCCGAGCGCCTGCACGAGTACGACATCGTGGTGTCCTGCACCGCGAGTTCGCTCCCCATCCTCGGCAAGGGAACGATGGAACGCGCGATCAAGGCGCGCCGCCACCGGCCGATGTTCATGGTGGACCTGGCCGTGCCGCGCGACATCGAGCCCGAGGTCGCGGACATGGACGACGTGTTCCTCTACACCGTGGACGATCTGGGCGAGATGGTGAAATCCGGCGCCGATGCGCGCCAGTCGGCGGTGGCGCAAGCCGAGGCCATCATCGAAACCAATGTCGGCGGTTTTCTGCACTGGTTGTCGTCGCGCGACCTGGTGCCCACCATACGCGCGCTGCGCAGCCACGCCGAGGAAGCGCGCGGCGAGGAAGTGCAGCGGGCGCTGCGGCTGCTCGCGCGCGGCGACGATCCGAAGCAGGTTTTGGAAGCGCTGTCGCACGGGCTCACCAACAAGCTGATGCACGCGCCCACCCAGGCGCTCAACGAAGCTTCCGCTGAAGAGCGCAGCCGGCTGGTCGAGCTGGTGTCGCGCCTGTACCAGATCCGCAGCCCGCGTTAGCGGGAAGCGGACCTGGCATCGCCGCCATGAAGCCCTCTATCGCCTCGAAGCTGGAGCAGCTTGCGCGCCGCCTGGGCGAACTCACCCGTCTTTTGTCCAGCGAAGATGCGACGCGCGACATGGACAGCTACCGCAAGCTTACGCGCGAGCACGCCGAGCTCACGCCGGTGGTCGAGCTGTACGAATCGTTCAAGCAGGCGGAGGAAGACGCGCACACCGCGCAGGAAATGCTCGCCGATCCGCAGATGAAGGTCTTCGCCGAGACCGAGTTGCGCGAGGCGCGGGAGCGCATGGCCGCGATCGAGGTCGAATTGCAGAAGCTGCTGCTGCCGAAGGATCCGGACGACGAGCGCAACACCTTCCTCGAGATCCGCGCCGGCACCGGCGGCGACGAGTCGGCGCTGTTCGCGGGCGACTTGTTCCGCATGTACACGCGTTTTGCCGAGCGCAACCGCTGGCAGGTGGAAGTGATCTCGGAGAGCGCCTCGGAGGTCGGCGGCTACAAGGAAGTGATCGCCAAAATCGTCGGCCAAGGCGTGTTTTCAAAACTCAAGTTCGAGTCCGGCGGCCACCGCGTGCAGCGCGTACCCGCGACCGAGACCCAGGGGCGCATTCATACCTCTGCCTGCACCGTCGCGGTAATGCCGGAAGCCGACGAAGTCAGCGACGTAATCATCAATCCGGCGGAGATTCGCGTCGACACCTTTCGTGCATCGGGTGCCGGCGGACAGCACATCAACAAGACCGATTCCGCCGTGCGCGTGACGCATTTGCCTACCGGCATCGTGGTCGAGTGCCAGGACGGGCGCTCGCAGCACAAGAACAAGGCGCAGGCGCTGTCGGTGCTGGCGGCGCGCATCAAGGACAAGCAGCTGCGCGAACAGGCGGCCGAGCAGGCGGCGACGCGCAAAAGCCTGATCGGTTCGGGCGACCGTTCCGAGCGCATCCGCACCTATAATTTCCCGCAGGGACGCGTCACCGATCATCGCATCAATCTGACGCTGTACAAGATCCAGGCCATCATGGACGGCGACCTCGCCGAGTTGACCGGGGCGCTTGCCGCCGAGCACCAGGCCGAGCAGCTCGCCGCCCTGGGCGAGGAAGCTGCGGCTTCAATGCGGCCGTGATCCGGACGTGATCATTGGGCAACTCCTGGCCGATAGCGGCCTGCCGCTCTTGGAAGCGCGCATGCTGCTCGAGCGCGTGCTGGAGAAACCGCGCGCCTGGTTGATCGCACATGCGGACGAGGCTGCCGGCGCCGCGGCCGCCGAGGCATTCGCGTCCATGGTCGAGCGGCGCCGCCGGGGCGAACCCATAGCCTACATACTCGGCGAGCGCGAATTCTACGGCCGCGAATTCCAGGTGGCGCCGTCGGTCCTGATTCCGCGCCCGGAGACGGAACTGCTGGTGGAACTCGCGCTTGCGCGCATCCCGGTGAATGAATCCGTGCGCGTGCTCGACCTCGGCACGGGCAGCGGCGCCATCGCCGTGACGCTGGCGAAGGAGCGGCCGCAGGCGCGGCTGACCGCGGTGGATGTGGACTACGCGGCGCTCTCGGTCGCGCGCGCCAACGCGAAGCGCCACCGCGTCAACGTGAGGTTTTTCTGCGGCGACTGGTTCGGCGCGCTGTCGGGCGAATCCTTCGATCTGATCGTCGCCAATCCGCCTTACGTCGCTAGCGCGGATCCGCATCTCGCCGCAGGCGACGTGCGCTTCGAGCCGCAGCGCGCGCTGGTCGGCGGCGCTGACGGCCTGGAATGCATCCGCGTTATCGTCGCCCAAGCGCGGGCGCACCTCAATCCGGGCGCATGGCTGTTGTTCGAGCACGGTTACGATCAGGCCGCAGCTTGTCGCGCCTTGCTCGAAGCGCAGGCATATGGGGATATTCAAACCTGGCCCGACCTGGCCGGGATTGCGCGCGTCAGCGGCGGGCGCGTCGCGCCGGCCGAGGGCGGGGCCGATCTGGAATAATGCGCAGCTACGAACCATTTTCATGAGGCGAAGCAAGCCATGAGCAAACCAAGTACGGCGCCGGGCACGCGCAACATGCTGCCCCACGGCGTGACGCCGCTGGAGGAGGTGAAGCACCTGAGCGGCCTCGAATTCATGCAAGGCATACTCGAAGGCAGGTTTCCACGGGCGCCGATCACGGCAGCGCTCAAGTTCGATCTGGTCGAAGTGGAGCAGGGGCGCGCCATATTCGAAGGCGTGCCCGAATTCGCCTTTTATAACCCAATCAGCAGCGTGCACGGCGGCTATGCGGCCACGCTGCTCGATTCCTGCATGGGCTGCGCCGTCCACACCACACTGCCCGCAGGCCAGGCCTACACCACGCTGGAATTCAAGATCAATTTCGTGCGCGCGATGACAGAAAAGACCGGACGCGTGCGCGCCGAGGGACGGGTGATACATCCGGGCAATCGCGCGGCCACCGCCGAAGGGAATCTCTACGACGCCGGCGGCAAGCTGCTCGCCCACGCGACCACGACTTGCATGATTTTTCCGATTTGAACCCGGTCGCAGATCCGGTTGACCGGCGTGCATCAGATCGGTAGAATCCATACCCGAGGAAATTACTCAAGTATTCGCAAAGGAGTCGTAATGGACGCGCAGCAACTGATCAAGGAACAGGTTTCAGGCCATCCGGTGGTGCTTTACATGAAGGGCACGCCGAAAGCGCCGCAATGCGGTTTTTCCGCCAACGCCATCGCCATGCTCAACGCCTGTGGAGCAAAGGAAGTATTCACGGTCGACGTGTTGTCGAACCCCGAAATCCGCCAGGGCATCAAGACTTACGCCAACTGGCCGACCATCCCGCAGCTCTACGTCAAGGGCGAGTTCGTCGGCGGTTCCGACATCATGGGCGAGATGTACCAATCGGGCGAGTTGCAGAAGCTGTTGAACACCTGAGGCGCAAGTCCGCAATGCTTCCTGGCTAGCGCCTCAGCTTGCCTCTATAATCGCGATCTTTTCCTTCTGAGGCCGTTTCCCTAAGGGGCCTCCCCGCAAGGGGAAGTGAACTCCTGGGGCGCCGCGCTGGCTTCGTCCCTGCGACGATGCCGCCGCGGCGGATGGCAGTCCGCACGAAAATACGCCACATGGCCACGAAGATATCCGACCTCCACATCGCGCGCGAGGATCTGCTGCCGACGCCGCGGGAAGTGCATCGCGATCTGCCGGCAGGCGAGGCTGAAGCCGCGCATATCGCCCGCGCGCGCGCCGCGGTGCAGGCCATCCTGCGCGGCGACGACGACCGGCTGCTGGTGATCACCGGCCCCTGTTCCATACACGATGCCGAGTCGGCGATCGAATACGCGCGGCGCCTGCGCGCTTTCTCGTCCGGCGTGAGCGATGCGCTCTGCCTGGTCATGCGCGTCTATTTCGAAAAGCCCAGGACGCGCATGGGATGGAAGGGCCTCATCTATGACCCGGATCTCGATGGCAGGGGAGACATAGGCGAGGGCCTGCGCCGCGCACGCGGCATTCTGCTCGAGTGTGCCCGCCTAGGTGTGCCGGCGGCCTCGGAAATCCTCGACCTGGTGACGCCGCAGTATTACGCCGAATTGCTCACCTGGGGGGCGATAGGCGCGCGCACGGTGGAGAGCCCGCTGCACCGGCAGATGGCTTCGGCGCTGTCGGCCCCGGTCGGTTTCAAGAACGCCACCGATGGCAGCGTGCAAACCGCCGTCGACGCCATCCTGGTCGCTGCGCAGCCGCACACCTTTCCGTCGATTTCATTCGACGGCAGGGCGATGATCGTGGCGAGCACCGGCAATCCCTACGGGCACCTCATCCTGCGCGGCTCGGATGAGGGCACGAACTACGATGCCGCCAGCGTGCAAAGCGCGGCGGACACCTTGATCCGGGCCGGGCTGCCGCCGCGCATGATCATCGATTGCAGCCACGGCAACAGCGGCAAGGACTATCGCAAACAGCCCGACGTCGCCGCCAGCGTGGCGGAACAAATTGCCGGCGGCTCGCGCGCAATCTGCGGCGTGATGCTGGAGAGCCATCTGGTCGAAGGCAAGCAGGCGATCGCGGATGCGCCCGGGAACCTGCGCTATGGCCAGAGTGTCACCGACGCGTGCATAGGCTGGGACGAGACCACTGCCGTGCTCGAAGGATTGGCCGCCGCGGTGCGGCAGCGGCGCAAATAGGTAAATCTCCGCTTCACGCCTCGGCCAACAGCCGCTCGATCATGTCTTTCGCCTGGAGCGCGTAGCCGCCGCCGAAAAGATTGGCGTGGTTGAGGACGTGGTAGAGGTTGTACAGCGTCTTCCTCACGCGATAGCCCGGATCCAGCGGCGAGCACGCGCGATACGCGGCATAAAAATCTCCGGGAAAGCCGCCGAAGAGTTCGGTCATCGCGACCTCGGCCTCGCGGTCGCCGTAATAGACCGCGGGATCGAAGATCACCGGCGTGCCCTCGGCAAGGAAGGCGGCGTTGCCGGCCCACAGATCGCCGTGCAGCAGCGATGGCTGCGGCGTATGGCCGCCGAACAACTTCGGCAGCGCGAGCAGCAATTTCGCGCCTTCGTTGCCGAGCGCCGCATGGCCGTTGTTCCGCGCCAGTGCGAGCTGCGGCGCCAGCCTTGCGTTGGCGTAAAAGCGCGGCCAGGAATCCTCGACCGTGTTCGCCTGCGGCGTCGCGCCGATGTAGTTGTCGCGGCGCCAGCCGAACTGCGCGCCGGTGAGTGCATGCATGCGCGCGAGTTGTTCTCCGAGCTTGGCGTAAGCGCGCGGTGCCCCCGCGCCCAAGGTCAGCCATTCCAGCACGAGGAAGCTTTGTCCGCCGGCTTCGCCATGGCAGATGCACCGCGGCACGCGCAGCGGCGCTTGCGCCAAAGCTTGCAGGCCGTCGGCTTCGGCCGCGAACATGTCGGCGCGGACCGCATCGTTGACTTTGATGAACCAGCTATGATCGCCGTCCGTGGCGCGATAGGCGCTGTGGATGCAGCCGCCGCCGACGCTCTCGGCGCGCTGCAGCTTCACCCGCTGGCCCAGGGCCTCGCCCAGTTTGGCGCCGACGCCCGCGAGCAGCGGACCCTGCATCGATCGCCTCAGACGCCGATGAGCCGCGTGTTGGACAGCGACAGCCGCTCGACCAGGATCGCCATGAAGGCGCGGTCGAATTTGTGGCGGCAGACGTCGGAGGCCTGATCCAGGTCGCTGTTGTATATGGTGATCACGCGCGCATCGCTCAGGGTGACGACATCGGCGCTGCGCTCGCTGCCGGCGTCCCTGGAGACATAGGCCATCTCGCCGAAACACTCGCCCGCGCTGAGTATGTTGAGCAGCTTGCCCTGCTTCATCACCTTGACCTCGCCCGAAGCCAGCAGGCAGAAGAAATTGCCCGTCTGCCCCTCGAACATCAGCGCCTGGCCCGGCTTGGAATACTCCCAACTGCTGATGCGCATCACCTCCCACAGCTCGGCGTCGCTGAAGTTGGCGAAGAACGGCAGGCCGCGCAGGATGTTGAATTTCTCGCTGTCGGCGAACTCTTCCGTGTTCTGCACCGCCTGTTCGCGGCTGATCACCGCCGCCAGGTCATTGGAGAATTCATCCCAGTCCTGGTAGCGCAGCTCCAGTTCCTTCTGCATCGCCTTGCGCACGATCCAGTCCACCGCGGGCGGAATTTCCGGGCGCAGGCTCGCCGGCGGCTGCGGCTCGACGTTGGTGATCTGATAAAGCATGCTGAAGTTGTTGCTCGCCTGGAACGGCAGTTGCCCGGTCAGCAACTGGTACATCACCACCCCGAGCGAATAGATGTCGGTCTGCAGCGTCAGCGGATGCTCCTTGATCTGCTGCGGCGACATGTACGCGGGCGAGCCGATGCCGCTCACCTGGGTAACCATGCTGGTGGTGATCAGCGCCGAGCCGAAGTCGGAAATCTTGATGTCGGTCTCGCCGTGCAGGAGTATGTTTGCCGGCTTGATGTCGCGGTGGATGACGCCGGCGCGGTTGGCGAAATCCAGGGCGCGCGTGCACTTGAAGATGATCTCGACGACCCGGTCCACCGGCAGCAGCGCGTCCGGCCGGCAGTGCGGCTCGAGTGTGCCGCCGTCGACGTAGTCCATCACCACGTAGCTGATGCCTTCGTCCAGGACCGCATCGTGGATCTGCACGATATGCGGATGCGCGAGCTTGCCGGCGAGCGAAGCTTCGGTGATGAACAGCTTCTTGAACAGGTTGCGGTTGTCGGCGTCGGCGAGCGAGTCCGGGAACACCACCTTGATCGCGACTTCGCGGTCGGCGAAGGGATCGCGGCACAGATACACTTCGCTGGAGGCGCCTTCCCCCAGCTTTTTGATGACCTCGTACTTGCCTATTTTCTCCATCGCGCGTCGGTGCGGTTTCGCTATGAGGGGATGCCTTCCCTCATGCTCCCCTTGATCGGACCGCTGCGAGTTTCATTTTGCCGCGGCCTATCGGCCCAGACCCTTGCGCGCGCGCG